>JBATPI010000164.1:0-36924 GCA_049291415.1 Paracoccaceae bacterium
TACGAGACGCGGACGCAAGACCATCAGTCGGTGATCTACCGCAACAACGCCGCCGATTTTCAGATGACCCTCCCGGATGTCGAGGCGGTGGATTATGCGGCCTATGGCGCGCTGATCACCACGGGCACTGTGTTTGCGGCCGAGCCCTCGCGCACAGCCGCCTTCCGGGCGTTTGACCTGGCGCGCGCGGCGGGTCTGACAATCATTTTCGATGTGGATTACCGGCCCTATAGCTGGCCCTCGGCCGAAGTGGCCCAAGACGTGCTGTCGCGGGCAGGTGCCTTGTCGGACATCATTATCGGAAATGACGAAGAATTCGGCTTCATGGCGGGCGACTTTTCCAAAGGGCAGGACAAAGCGCGCGCGCTGGCTGCCTCTGGCGCTGCCATTGTGGTCTATAAACTGGGGCCAAATGGCGCCATCACCTTTGCCGACGGCCAAGAGATCAGGACCGGGATTTTCCCGGCATCGGCGGTCAAGCCCACAGGCGCTGGCGACAGTTTCATGGCCGGAATGATAGCCTCGGTTGCCGACGGCCGCACCCTGCGTGAGTCGATCCTGCGCGGATCGGCCTGTGCGTCTATTGTCGTGGCCAAGGCCGGTTGCGCCCCTGCCATGCCGTTTCCTGCCGAGTTGGAGGCGTTTCTCGCCACCCATCCCGGCCCTACATCTGCCTGAAAGGACCATCCCTTTGCATATTGCGCCCTTTGACAACGCCAACAAACCCATCGTCGATATCGATGATGCGACGGTTCCGCTGAACTATTTCAATATTGTGAAACTGAAGCGGGGCGAAGCGTTCCAATACCAGGTGCCGGGCTATGAGACTTGCATCGTGCCTGCCACCGGAACGGTCGATGTCGAAATCGAAGGGGTGCGCTTTGCCGCCGTGGGCAAACGTGGGGTTGATGTCTGGGATGGTGAGCCGGAGGGCGTTTACGCTCCGGTGGGGGCAAAGGTTACGATCATCTGCACGTCGGAGGCGACTGAGACCTTCATCGCCGGGGGCCGCTACGACAAGGTTCTGGACCCGTTCGATGTGCGCGTGGCCGAGATCGACAAAGTGCAATACGGCAGCGATGAGACCAAGACCCATCGCAAGATCAAGCACATCCTTGGCACCAAATATCATGGCAAGGTGGGCCGCCTGCTGGTCAGCGAGTTGTTCACCGTAGGCACCGGCGGCTGGTCCGGCTTTCCCAGCCACAAGCACGACACGGATCGTTTGCCGCTGGAAACCCGGCATGATGAAACCTATAATTTCCGCTTCCGCCCCAACTACGGCTCGGGCGTGCAGATGCTTCAGCGCGAGGATAACAAGCCGGGTGACGCCTATCACATCATGGACGGATCGACCATTTGCCTTGATGCGGGCTATCACCCCTGCGCCGTTCTGCCCGGCTATGAGATGTATTATTTCACCATTCTGGCGGGCCTCAGCCAGCGGTCTTTGGTGCAGTATTTCCAGCCAACACATGCCGCGCAGATCGAGACGATCCCCGGCATCAAGGATATGATCGCGAAGTTCAAATGACGCTTGCAACACTCGCAGACGTGCTGCAACCCGCGCTCAAGGGCCATTATGCCGTGGCCGGATTGGTCACACTGGGCTGGGAAGACATGCGCGCCTATGTCGCCGCCGCCGAAGCGGAAGGCGTGGCCGTGATCTTGCAGGCTGGCCCCGGCTGCCGCGCGCATACACCGCTGCCGGTTTTGGGCGCGATGTTTCGGTATCTCGCCGAACAGGCCTCGGTTCCGGTCGTGACGCATCTGGACCACGGCTATACCTTTGAGGAATGCCGTCAGGCGCTTGACAGCGGCTTTACCTCTCTGATGTTCGACGGCTCACGCAAACCGCTTAACCAGAACATCGACGAGACCGCCCGGATCGCCGAGATGGCCCATGCAGCCGGCATCTCCTGTGAGGGAGAGATCGGCTTTGTAGGATATTCGGGCGGCGAAGGCTCTGCGGGCACCGACCCCGAAGAAGCCGCTCAGTTCGCCCGTGACACCGGCGTGGACGCCATGGCCATCTCGGTCGGCAATGTGCATCTGCAACAAGACCAACAAGGCGGTCTGGACGAAGCCCGCATCCGTGCGATCGAGGCGCTGACGGGCGTGCCTTTGGTCATTCATGGTGGTTCAGGCGTGCCCCCGGCGCAGCGCCGTGCGCTGGCGCTGGGATCGAACATCTGCAAATTCAACATTGGCACCGAGTTGCGCATGGTCTTTGGCGCGGCCCTGCGCACGGCGGTCAACCGCGACCCCGTTCCGTTCGACCGGGTGGCCATTTTGTCCGAAACCCACGATCCTGTCGTTGCGGCGGCGCGAAGCGTTCTCTCCACCCTGAAACGAGGCTGACATGCTGAACATTGGAATTCTTGGCTGCGGACGGATCGGGCAGGTTCACGCGCTGACCATCAGCCGGTTGGATGGCGTGCGCGTCACGTCCGTGGCTGACGCGGTCCCCGCAGCCGCCCAATCGCTGGCCGCGCGCACGGGCGCGCAGGTGATGGAGGCGCAGGCCCTGATCGACAGCCCCTTGGTCGACGCCGTCGTCATCGCCACCCCGACCGACAGCCATTATGACCAGATCCATGCCGCCGCCCGCGCAGGAAAGGCGATTTTCTGCGAAAAGCCGGTCGATATGTCTGCTGACCGGATCCGCGACTGCATCAAGGTGGTCGAGGCCGCTGGTGTGCCCTTTATGACCGCGTTCAACCGCCGGTTCGATCCAAACTTTGCAAACTTGCAAGCGCGTCTGCGGGCGGGAGAAATCGGGCAGGTCGAACTGGTCAGCATCACCTCACGCGACCCGGCCCCGCCGCCGGTTTCCTATATCGAGCGGTCGGGCGGTATTTTCCGCGACATGATGATCCATGATCTTGATATGGCGCGGTTCTTGCTGGGTGAAGATGTGCTGCAAGTGTTTGCCGTCGGCTCTGCGCTGGTCGATCCGGCGATCGGTGCGGCGGGCGATATTGATACCGCCGCCGTCACTCTGACCACCGCCAGCGGGGCGATCTGCCAGATCACCAATTCGCGCCGCGCCACCTATGGCTACGATCAGCGCATCGAAGTGCATGGCGCGCTTGGCATGTTGCAAGCCGGGAATGTGCCCGAGACCACGGTGCAACTGGCCAATGGCAGCGGCTTTCGCGCGGCGCCAATCCAGCACTTTTTCCTCGAACGGTATGAGGCCGCCTACCGCGCCGAGGTGACGCTGTTTGCGCAATGCGTCGCCGGCCGCACCCCCATGACGCCTGGCATCCATGACGGATTGGCGGCGCAGGTTCTGGCCGATGCGGCGGCATTGTCGTATTCGACAGGCCAGCCGGTTCGCATCGGCTGAACCGGGGTCAGGCTGGGGGTTCTGTCGCAAGGTTTATCCTCGGCCGAAGGAGATCTCCGTGTCCGTTTGGCTATGCGGCCAATGCCGCAAATTGCGGCTAATCGGACTTGAGCCTTGGTCAACGCAAACTTCCGCACGTCCTCGCGGCCGCAAGACCGGCCATGGTGCGCTCCCGGATCAGCTCGCGTTCGAACTCGGCCAGGGTCGCAAAGATGCCGAAGATCATGCGTTCAGCGGATGTGGTGGTGTCGATTTCGGCACCCTGACCTATCCGAACGCGCAGACCTATGCCGCGATCAGACAGGACGCGCACGGTATTGACAAGGTGGGACAACGTGCGTCCAAGCCTGTCCGGTTTCCACACGACGAGAACATCCCCTTCCCGTAGAAACCGCACGCAGTCTTCCAGGAATCGTTGCATTATTTCCCGCCCCTGTCATTTGTGCCTTTTCTTGACCTTCGCGTTAAGCCGCGATCCCGAACAGGGCATTCACAAATGATACCTCGCCTATCGCATCTGGTGCCTTGTTGTGAACGTGGCCACGCTTGATCATTCGCGTGGCCTCAATCCCCTGCAGTGCTTCCTTCGCCGATCGAAACGACTGGAAACCCTTACCTGGGCTGACGATGCGTTTCAGGGCAGCATGGGCGGACCCGATCCGATTGTTGCGCCACTTCTTGTCAATATGGGTGATGGCATCGTCCGGATCCCTAGCCAGATTTATCTCGTGCAGGACTTTTGCATAGGTACCCCTACAAGATCCGCGGCATGCTCTCTGGATGATGTGATGGCGATTCTGACCCCGCGGAGCGAGGCCGCCCCTACAAACGAAACCGAAGTCATCGCGGTGCAATCACCTGACATCCGATCCCTTGAGTTCGGCCTTAGGTCCATCGTCCTTGATCGAAACGAGATTCTCAACCTGATAGAGCACCCCCCCGAGCCCGGTTGCTTCGACATCGACGATGCAAGGAGGCGGCACCATGTCTGCAGCCGGACCATGACGCTGATCATTCAGAAAGGGATGATCGACGTGGTCCGTACGCTCAATCATCGAACTCGGCAACGGACGATCAATATCACTTCGGGTGCGATAGATGAGTTTTTCCAGAGATATGAAACACTTGGGCGTCTTGCTCATTTCTAGCAGGTTCAGGCGAAAAGCGTTCAAGCTCGCTTGAATCGACTCCAGATCGACCCCCTGCCTCTTCCGAGTCCGCACAGCAAGATTTACTGACGAAACGATTTGGCACTTTACTTAAGGTAAACTCAGATCGACACAACGAAAGACCGGCTTCGGCCGGTCTTTTTGTTTTTGTGCACCGATCGAAAGTGTCTATCTTTAGTGACCAAAGTGGAAGGTGAGTTGACCAAAGAAGGCGGTCAACTTTATGATTTCAATGGGTTGCATAGCCCATGTGCCTATCATTCGTGACCGGCCACACGAATTTCGCTGGGAACCCGAAGTGTACATTCTGGGTTTTTGCAGGGGGGATTTGGCTATTTGGGGCGTAGACCGCTCAGGGTCGCTGCCCCTGCGTCGCGCATATTCTACGAATCATCAAGTCTATGGATGACGGATAGGGCCTGTCGGTTGGCAGCACCTCTGTGACGCTGTCGTGTTCTTTCATGCGCCGGGACATGCGCCATCGTCCGTTTAGACGGAAGCAAAAATCCGATCTGCATTCTGGACACCGGGGTGACTCGGGTTTTCTGGGCGTCTCAGCCCTGCCGCTCGGGGTCAAAGCGCAACAGACGCAGGGCGTTCAGGGTGACCAGAACCGTAGCACCGGTGTCTGCCATGATCGCCAGCCACAGCCCGGTCACACCCAGAACCGAGGTGACCAGAAACACTGCCTTCAGCCCCAACGCCAGAGTTACGTTCTGGCGAATGTTGGCCATCGCCCCGCGCGCCAGCCGGATCTGCGCAGGCACATCGGTTACCCGGTCGCGCAGAATGGCAGCATCGGCGGTTTCCAGCGCCACATCGGTGCCAGAGCCCATCGCCACGCCGACATTGGCCTGCTTCAACGCGGGCGCGTCATTGATGCCGTCGCCGATCATCATGACATGGCCGGTCCGGCCCATGTCCCTGATCGCCGCCAGTTTGTCCTCGGGCATCATCTCGGCCCGGAACTCCATGCCCAGATTGCCCGCGATGGCTGATGCGGTTCGGGGGTTGTCGCCGGTCAGGATCACCGGGGTGATTCCCATGGCGCGCAATTGGCGCACGGCGTCGGCTGCGTCCGCTCGCGGTTCATCCCGCAGGGCGAACAGGGCCAGCGGCTCTTGGGCGCGGTACAGAACGGCTACGGTCTTGCCTTCGTCCTGCAGCAGGGTGGCGCGGCGCAGGCCGGACGCATCCAGCCCGGCGTTGTCGCTGGCGTATCTGGGGTTCGTTACCCAGACCGTTGCCCCGTTGATCGTGGCCTGTACCCCCTTGCCGGGGATCACCCGCGCATCTGTCGCGGACAGCGGCGCGACATCCTTTGCCCGCGCGCTGATAGCCCGGGCCAGGGGGTGGCTGGACCCGGCCTCTACCGCAGCCGCCAGCGCCAGCACCTCATCCTCATCCGCCGCGCCCAGCGGCACCACATCGGTCACCACCGGGCGGCCATGGGTCAGCGTGCCGGTCTTGTCAAAGGCGACATGGGTGGTCTTGGCAGCCGCCTCGATCACGGCACCACCTTTCATCAACAGCCCCTTGCGCGCGCCTGCCGACAGAGCTGAGGCGATTGCCGCCGGAACCGAGATGACCAGCGCGCAGGGGCAGCCGATCAGCAACAGCGCCAGCCCGCGGTAGATCCACGTCTCCCATGGCTGACCAAAGGCCAGAGGTGGCAGCAGAGTGACCAAGGCGGCCACACCGACGATGGCGGGCATATACCAGCGGCTGAAGCGGTCGATGAACCGCTCCGTCGGGGCGCGGGCCTCTTCGGCGTCTTCGACCAATTGGATGATGCGCGAAATCGTGTTGTCTTGCGCCGCCTTCGTCACCGTAACGCGAATCGCGGCTTCGGTGTTGATCGCGCCGGCAAAGACGGCATCCCCCGGCCCTTTGGTGTGCGGAACGCTCTCGCCGGTGACCGGGCTTTCGTCGATGCCGCTGAGGCCCGATGCAATCACACCATCGGCCGGAATGCGGTCACCCGGGCGAACCAGCACGATCTGCCCAATGGTCAAGCTGTCAGCAGGCACATCATGCAGACCACTGTCATCCTCCAGCACCGCGGTTTTCGGAACCAAGGCGGCCAGCGCGCGGATGCCGTCGCGCGCCTTGGTCGCGGCAACGCCTTCCAGCACTTCGCCGACCGCAAACAGAAACACCACCAGTGCTGCCTCTTCGGCGGCATTGATGAACAAGGCGCCGATGGCCGCAATCGTCATCAGGCTTTCGATGGTGAAGGGTTGACCCATCCGCAGTGCCGCAAAGGCGCGTCGTGCAATCGGAGCCACCCCGATCAGACAGGCCGCGACAAAGGCCCATTTGCCAATGCGGGCAGAGGCCAGCAACTCTATCCCCCATGCACCCGCCAGCAGCAGGCCCGTCACTATGACCAGCCTTCCCTTGCCGGTTTTAAACCAGCGTTTGCCCCGGTCAGCCGGGTCGTCATGTACATGACCCGAGGGCTTCTCGCCCGCCGTCTCATGGTCATGCTCATCGTGACCATCATCATGGGTCGACTTGTCATGACCCAGCCTTCTGGCAGCATCACGCGGCGACAATTGATAACCTAGCTGGCGCACCGTCGCCTCGACCCGGTCGCGTGCGTCATCGGGCCCTGACAGCGTGGCGCGCAGTCGTTCGGCCATCAGGCTGACCTCTACATCAGCCACGCCCGGCAAGCGGCCAACTGCATCCTTGATCTTGCTGGCACAAGACCCGCAATCCATGCCTGAAATTGTCCACTCACAGTTGGAATCGGTATCTGTCGCTTCAGATCGCGTCATCGCGGTCTCCACCAATTGCCGGTCAATGGCAGCCTTGCGCTACGGCTTTACAGTCATATGCGCCGACTGGATCCAGCGGTTTTCCTTCTTGCACGAGTCACCTCAACCGTTTATGGCACCTGCGGTGTGCCGATGTAGCTCAGCTGGTAGAGCAACGCATTCGTAATGCGTGGGTCGGGAGTTCGAGTCTCTTCATCGGCACCACTATTCCCGAACCCTGCTGCACAGGTCGCCGTAGACTGGCGCTGCGCTAATTCGCGCGACGCAAGATCTCATCGGGGTCATCGGCAGGCGGCAGTTTTTCAATCTGGACGGGCTCTGGTGCCGGTTCCGGTTCGGGCACCGGATCGTGACCGAACAGCAGCGGGCCCAGATCGGTTGCCGGGCCGGGGCGAAGGCGGGCCTCATGCGGCGGCTCACGCCAGGACAGGGTGTCAAAGCCGTCACAGTTGCTGCAGATCGGCTGCCAGTCCTCATGCACTGTTCCGCATTTATCGCAGCACCATTGCGGCCCGCGTGAGGCGGCAAGCGCGCGCGCCAGAATGCCCCGCACCACCGCATCTTCGGCCCCCGTGCCACGCTCGGCCGCCGCCAGAATGGCCAGCGAGCGTTGCGTCGGGTGGTCATCGGCCAGCGTGCCCAACGCGTCCTTGGCCCCGACAAAATCGCCAGTCGACAGCAAGAGTTCGGCCCGGGTCAGCCGGGTCTCATCGTCCTGCGGGCGAATGACCAACAGCACCTTGAACCGCTTCAGCCGTGCTTCGGCAGTCTCATCCGGCTCTATCGCGGCAAAAGCGGCGGCCAGATCGGGATGCGGCTGGGCCTCCCACGCCTTTTTCAAGATCTTGGTGGCGGATTTCCTGTCACCCTTGTCGGTCAGTGCCTGGGCGGCAATGACGGCGGCAGGGATCAGGTCGGGCGACAGGCGATTCGCTTCGATCGCGGCTTCGCGCGCCTCAATGGTGCTGCCCTCATCCACCACCACCTTGGCCTCTTGCAACGCCAACAGCGCGTCGCGGCGGCGATAGACGCTGCGGGGCAGGGCACCGCTACGCAGCTTTTGCCCCAGGGTGGCGCGCGCGCCCTTCCAATCCTGCCCCTCGGCCTGCAGCTTCAGCAAGATGTCCTGTGTCTCTGCATGCCGTGGTTTCAGCGCAAAGGCCTTTTCCGCCAGCTTCAGCGCGGTGCCGGTATCGCCCTCGGCCAGCTTGTGTCGCAGCAGCCCACGCACGGCGACAAAGCGCGTCGTGTCGGATTGCAACAGCGCCTTATAGGCGGAAACCGCCGCCTGACTATCGCCGGATGCTTCGGCCGCCTGCGCCACCAACAGCGTGGTCAGTTCGGGCTTTTGCAACAGCCGCTCGGCCGCGCGGGCCCGGTTCATCGCCGCAATATGTTCGCCTGATGCCAGCGCCACCAGCGCATCCGACATCGCCGCATAGCCTTTGCGTTCGCGGTTACGGTCAAAAAACCGGCTGATCGCGGTTTCATCGCCGTTCAGAAAGTGGATCGTCGCCGACAGCAGCGCCAGCGCCTTCAGCGTAACCCAAACCGCCGCGATCAGCAGCAGGCCCAGGATCACGATCTGCAGCGGGCCTAAGGTCAGTTCTGTCCCGGCAAAGCTGATCCGCATTTGCTCGCCACTGTCCGACAGGATGCCGCCGAACAGCGCCAGTCCCCCAATCAGGATCAGGAATGTAACAACCTTTGTCAGCGACCAGATCACCGGCGTCTCTCCTTACAACCCAACTGAAGCGGCAAGGGCCGTCAGGGCCTTTTCCGTCGCAAGATATTGTTCCGCCTGGGAAACCCAATCGGCCATCTGCGCCTGACCTTCGGCTGGCAAGCCGTCCAGTTCGCTTAACGCGCCCGATATATCGCCCGCTATCACCGCCGCCTCGGCGCGCGACAGGACGGCATCCGGATCATCGCCCTCCCGCGGCTCCAGCGATCTTGCACCGGTCTGGATGCGCAAAAAGCCCCAGAACCCACCGCCATCACTGGCGCGCAAGGATGCGTCCAGCGCCCTGCGCGCCGGATCGGGAAAGGCCTCTGCCAACTGCGCCCGCGTCATCAGACCTGTGTCAGCCTGCCCTGTGATCAGCGGGTCGACCGACACCCCGGACAGCGCAGGCAGGCTGTCGGCGTAGGGTGCGCCAGACAACGATGCGGCGCGAATGCGCTGCACTGCCTCGATTGTCGCCCCTTTGGCCTTGGCGGCCTCCGAGTCGGCCTGCAGCTTGGCTGATTGTTCGTCTGCCCAGGCCGCCATCGCGCGATCGACCTCGGCACGAATATCGCCTGCGGCAGCAGATCCCGGCGTTGCCTTTATCGCCGCCAGTTCAGCCTTTAGCGCCGCAACCGCGTTGGTCAGATCGGCAAAGCTGCTGGCCGACACGTCACCCGCGACTGGCGCAGGTGCCGATTCCAGCACCTTGGTCAGACCGTCAATGCGCGCGGCAAGGGCGGCAATTTCCTGCGATTGCGCGTCGGCCTGGGCCACCCTGGCTCCTAGAGCATCAACCTCCGCCTGCAGGGCAGGCAGCGGATCCGGACCGCGCAGCTTTGCCACGTCAAACCAAGCCGCAGCAAAGCCCAGTCCGCCCACAACGACCAGTGCCAGCACAGCCAAGATCGGGCCGCGGCCCCGTCGGCGCGGTTGCGCGTCTGCGATCGGGTCTTCAGGCGCGACCGTCTCAGCCGGTTGTGGCTCAGCCAATTCCAGCGGTGATCCCGTGTCCTTACCTGTGACCTGGTCCGAGTTTTCGTCTACCGACATTTTGCCCGGCCTTTCCTGGTCCGAGGATGCTTTATCCCAGATAACCACTCACAGCCCGCAGCTTCAAGGCAACAAGGCCCGGATAGCGCGGCGAATTGACGCCAGCATGGCCGCCCCATCAGGATGATCTGCGACGACCGCACGCGCCAAAAGCGGCTCTGACAACGCCAAAAGCGCGGGTTTCGCGATGACACAGGGGTGAATTTGAGCGTGCATTTCGGGCGTCAGAGCTGCCATAAATAACCGCGCCGACCGCGCGGAATACAACGGCACAATGACCGGACCGGACCGTGACAGAACGGCAATCGCTTCTTCCGTCAGGGGGTGCGGATCCTGGGCGTAAATGACAGCTGCAGCCGCAGGAATACCGGCGCGGATCAGAAGGTGGTCCAACTGCACCGAAACGTCGCGTCCATGCAGATACAGCAGGCGGCCCGGCGTCCGACCGCGGGTCAGCACCTGCATCAGCTCGGCTGCCGTGGCGCCGTCTGCTGTGGCATCAAAGCCATGGCTACACGCCACCTCTGCCGTGCGAACACCAACGCAATACGCGCGTTTTGGCAGTGTTATAGCCTTTTTTACCAAGCGCCCCGCCGCGGCAGCCCCCGCTTCTGAGGTCAGGATCACCCCATCAAACGGCCCTTCGGGCAAGGCAGAATACAGATCCATGGTCTGCATCAGCGTGGACACGATCGGGCGGGCCATATCACCCATTTCCACACTGATCTCATCTGCCAGGCGGCCAGCTTGTGGCTGCGGGCGGGTGATCAGAACGGGAATCGGTAGGGCAACGTGGCTCACGGCGGCAGGCTCTCGGGATTGTGCAAGGTGCCGCTGGATGTTACCTGCGATCAACCTGTGGTCACAAGCGCAACCATGCCCAACAGCCTAACCTTTCTCGGGATTGAAAGCAGTTGCGACGATACCGCCGCGGCCGTGGTCCGGCTGTGCGATCAGGGGCAGCCGCAGATCCTGGCCTCGGTCGTGATGGGACAATCGGCCTTGCATGCCGAATTCGGCGGCGTGGTGCCGGAAATCGCCGCACGCGCGCATGTTGAACGGCTGGATCTGTGTATCACGCAGGCGCTGTCAGAGGCCGGCCTGGACCTGATGCAGATGGATGGCATCGCCGTCACGGCCGGACCGGGCCTGAATGGCGGCGTGCTTTCGGGGCTGATGACGGCCAAGGCGCTGGCGGCGGCAACCGGCCTGCCCATGGTAGGGGTGAACCATCTGGCGGGTCACGCGCTGACGCCACGCCTGACCGACGGCCTGCCTTATCCGTATCTGATGCTGCTGGTCTCAGGCGGGCATTGCCAGTTTTTGGCGGTTGAGGGGCCCGAGTCGTTTCGACGTCTGGGCAGCACCATCGACGATGCTCCGGGAGAGGCGTTTGACAAGGTGGCCAAGCTGCTCGGCCTGCCGCAACCCGGCGGGCCGCATGTGGAAAGCACCGCGGCCACGGGCAATCCGCGCCGCTTTGCCTTGCCGCGCCCACTCTTGGATCGTCCGGGCTGCGATCTGTCGTTCAGCGGGCTGAAAACCGCCGTCTTGCGCGCGCGCGACACGCTGATTGCCGCCCAAGGTGGGCTGACGGAGCAGGACCGCGCCGATCTATGCGCCAGCTTTCAAATGGCCGTCACGGATGTGCTGGCCGAGAAGACCCGGCGCGCGCTGCAGGCGTTTGATGCGCCCGCGCTGGCTGTCGCCGGCGGCGTTGCGGCCAACGCCACGATTCGCACGCGCCTGCAATCGGTGGCTGATGCGGCAGAGGCGCGGTTTGTGGCGCCGCCATTGGCGCTATGCACCGACAACGCCGCGATGATCGCCTGGGCGGGGATTGAACGGTTTCAGGCCGGGCGCCGCGATGGCCCCGACCTTTCCGCCCGGCCCCGTTGGCCGTTGGACGAAACGGCGACCCCGGTGATAGGATCGGGCAAGAAGGGCGCAAAGGCGTGACCGGCAGTGCAACCCCAATCAACCAAACCCAGACTAAAGGAGTGAATCCATGCGCGTGACGCTGATCTGCACCGACAAACCCGGGCATCTTGAGGTTCGCAAGGCCAATCGAGAGGCACATCTGTCCTATATCGCCGCAACCGGCGTTGTAGAGATGGCCGGGCCATTTCTGGACGACGCGGGCGGCATGTGCGGTAGCCTGGTCATGCTGGACGTGCCTGATCTGCAGGCTGCGCAGGCCTGGGCGGCGGCGGACCCCTATGCCAAGGCCGGACTGTTTGAATCGGTCGTTATCCGCGAATGGAAAAAGGTGATCGGGTGAACCGCTGGCTTTTCAAATCTGAACCTGACACCTGGGGCTGGGATCATCAGCTTGCCAAGGGCTCCGCGGGCGAGGAATGGAACGGCGTGCGCAATTATCAGGCGCGCAACAACATGCGGGCGATGAAGGTGGGGGATCTGGGGTTCTTTTACCACTCGAACATCGGCAAAGAGATTGTCGGTATCGTTGAGGTCTGCCGCGAAAGCGCGCCGGACAGCACCACCGAGGATCCACGCTGGGATTGCGTGATGATCCGTGCGATTCGCCCGTTGATCCGGCCTGTGACGCTGGAGGATTGCAAAGTTCAGTCGGGGTTGGAGAAAATGGTGTTGATCCACAACAGCCGCCTGTCGGTGCAGCCCGTCAGCCCAGAGGAATGGGCGATCATCTGCCGGATGGGCGGCGTTCAACCCTGAAGATCTGATGTTTACGGATTTGTTGCGGAAAAAACAAAATGGAGGGCCCCGCACCCCTACGGGACCCTCCATCCACCCCACGTGCTCCCCTATGCACCGCACGTGTTCTGAAAAGGGTCCCGGGCGTACTGCCCTGACTAGACCTTTCTACCGGAACTTACCCCGCCAAGGCAAATCCGAAGCACATAGAATTTATGGCGAATGCGCTGTGGTAGCTATCGTCAGCATGGCAAAGCTGTTTCTGTGGGGCACGGATCGGGGCCGAGATCGGCCCGGCGGGACAGGGGGCGGGGATGCAGGGGCTGTTTCAGCATTGGCAGGTCTGGGCGCTATTGTCGGCGGCATTCGCCGCACTGACGGCGATCTTTGCCAAGGTCGGCATCACGGGGATCAATTCAGACCTTGCGACGCTGTTGCGGACTGTGGTGATTCTGGCTGCCCTGGCGATTTTGGTGGTGGCCACCGGCCAGTGGCAGCCCTTGGGCGATCTGCCGGGGCGAAGCCTGTGGTTCATCGTGCTGTCAGGTCTGGCAACGGGCGCGTCTTGGCTGTGCTACTTTCGGGCGCTGAAGCTGGGCGATGCGTCGCGCGTGGCACCGGTGGATAAGCTCAGCGTGGTGCTGGTGGCCGTGTTCGCTGCGATCTTTCTGGGTGAACGGCTGGGTACGACACAATGGGCTGGCGTGACGTTGATTGCGGCCGGGGCCGTTCTGGTCGCGTGGAAGGTCTAAGCCGCCTTAGTGCCTGGCATCCGGCAGGAAAAAGCCGGCAAGGCCGAGAATGGGCAAAAATGCGCAGATCTTATAGACTGCGATGATGCCAACGTAATCTGCCAGTACGCCCAGACCCGCGGCACCAAAGGCCGCAATGCCAAAGGCCAGCCCGAACAGCAGACCCGCCACCATGCCGGTGCTTTGCGGCATCAGATCCTGTGCATAAACCACCATCGCCGGGAACGCCGAGGCCAGAATCAACCCCGCCATCGCGGCGCAGACCACCGATGGCCACAGCGGCAGCCAGGGCTGCGCCAGCGTATAGGGCAGGATGCCCAGGATCGACCACAGGATGACGCGCCGCCGCCCGATACGGTCGCCAATCGGGCCACCGATCAGCGTTCCCGCCGCCACCGCGGCCAGAAAGACAAAGAGGAACAGGTTGGCCTGCGTCTTGGTCAAGGCAAACCTCTCGATCAGATAAAAGGTGTAGTAGCTGGAGAAAGACACCGAATAGATGAATTTCGACAGCATCAGCAGGATCAACAACGCCATCCCACGGCGCACCACAGCAGGGGGCGGGGCATCATGGCGGGTGCGGGCTTTGCGGGCCAACGCCCGGGCGGCGCCTGCCGTGATATACCAGCGCCCCACCGCATACAGCACCAGCATCCCGGCCAATGCCACGGCGGCGAACCATTCGATGGAGGTTTGGCCGCGCTGCAACACGATAAACGCCGCGGCCAAAGGGCCCAGCGCCGACCCGGCATTGCCGCCAACCTGAAACACCGATTGCGCAAAACCGGGGCGCATGCCTGCAGCCAGCCGGGCAATGCGCGACGCCTCGGGGTGGAAGATCGCTGAACCCAACCCGATCAGCGCCACAGACAAAAGAACCATGCCAAAGCTCTGGCCGTGCGCCAGCAGGATCAGCCCGCTGCCGGTTGAGGCCATGCCCACCGACATCGCATAGGGCAGCGGTCGACGGTCGGTATAAAGCCCGACCAAAGGCTGCAAGATTGATGCAGTTCCCTGAAACACAAAGGTGATCAAACCGATCTGGGTGAAAGACAGCGCGAGATTTTCCTTCAACAGCGGATAGGCCGCCGGGATCAGTGACTGCATCAGATCATTCAGGAAATGCCCCAGCGCGACGGCCAGAATAATCGGCATCACAGTAGCTTCGACGGTGCGGGCGGGGCTGGGTTGGGCGGTCATCGCGGCCTCTGATATGCAAACAGGCGGCACAATGGCCGCCCGCTCACACGTTGGCAATAAGGGCCCTAGGGCCGCTGATCACTTATAGACGGATTCCTTGCCGAAATGCTTTACCAGCATGTAGTAGAACGGCGCGCGATATTTGTTCCGCTCAGACTTGCCATAGGTCTCAACGACGGCATTGATGCCCTCCATCAAGGCGGGACCGGCAGTCAGGCCCAGCTTCTTGATGAGAAAATTCTTCTGCACCCGCTCCAACTCGTCCTTGTCCGACGCGGCGACGGTCTGGGCGTCATTGTCATAGATCGACGGGCCGCAGCCGATGGTCACCTTTGTCAAAAGGTCCATGTCCGGGTTCATTTTGCATTTGTTCTTCAGATCGTCTGCATATTTGGCGATCAATTCGTCCCGCTTGCCCATTTGGCCCTCACTATGGTTTTCGTTACCGACAAAGCTCCCCACCCTTGGGAGAGACGATCAAACCTTAGGCCATCAACCCTGTGAGGCAATGGGAAAAAATGTCGCCCCGACGCAGGATGCTGCGACGGGGCGGGTTTTGGCCGGGATTGGGCCTTAGTAGCGGTAATGCTCGGCCTTGAACGGGCCGTCGACCGAAACGCCAATATAGTCGGCCTGATCCTTACGCAGTTCGGTCAGTTTCACGCCGATCTTTTTCAGATGCAGGCGGGCCACCTTTTCGTCCAGCTCTTTGGGCAGAATATAAACGCCGGGCTTATATTCGCCGCCCTTGGTCCACAGCTCAATCTGCGCCAAGACCTGATTGGTAAAGCTGGCCGACATCACAAAGGACGGATGGCCGGTGGCATTGCCCAGGTTCAGCAGGCGGCCTTCGGACAAGAGAATGATACGGGCGCCCGAGGGCATCTCGATCATATCGACCTGTTCCTTGATATTGGTCCACTTGTGGTTCTTCAGCGCGGCGACCTGGATTTCATTATCGAAATGGCCGATGTTGCCGACGATCGCCATGTCCTTCATCGCGCGGATATGCTCGATTCGGATCACGTCCTTATTGCCGGTGGTGGTGATGAAGATGTCGGCGTTTGCGACTTCGTCCTCCAGCAAGGTGACCTCAAAGCCGTCCATCGCGGCCTGCAGCGCGCAGATGGGATCCACTTCGGTGACCTTCACCCTGGCACCGGCGCCGCGCAAGCTGGCGGCCGAGCCTTTGCCCACGTCGCCATAACCGCAAACCACGGCAACCTTGCCGGCCATCATGGTGTCGGTGGCGCGGCGGATGCCGTCAACCAGCGATTCCTTACAGCCATACTTGTTGTCGAACTTTGACTTGGTGACGCTATCGTTGACGTTGATCGCGGGGAAGGGCAGTTCGCCCTTCTTGTGCAGATCATACAGACGATGCACGCCGGTGGTGGTCTCTTCCGACACACCCTTGATGGCCGCTTTGGTCTTGGCGAACCAACCGGGGGACGCGGCCATACGCTTTTTGATCTGCGCCTTGATCACCACTTCTTCTTCCGAACCGGGAACGGCCAGAACGTCTTCTCCCGCTTCCATCCGCGCGCCCAAGAGCACATACAACGTGGCGTCGCCACCATCGTCCAGAATCATGTTCGCGCCCTCAGGGAACATGAACGAGCGATCAAGATAATCCCAATGCTCTTCCAGCGACTGGCCTTTGACTGCAAAAACCGGGGTGCCACCGGCCGCAATGGCCGCCGCCGCGTGATCTTGGGTCGAGAAGATGTTGCACGACGCCCAGCGCACATCGGCGCCCAGAACGGTCAGCGTTTCAATCAGCACGGCGGTCTGGATCGTCATGTGCAAAGATCCGACGATCCGCGCGCCTTTCAGAGGCTTGGTGGTGCCAAACTCTTCGCGGCAGGCCATCAGGCCCGGCATTTCGGTTTCGGCGATGGTCAGCTCCTTGCGGCCAAACTCGGCCAAAGCGATATCCTTGACGATATAATCCTTCGCCATGCGGCGCACTCCTTGATCCTATGATGGCCGGGCAGATAGCATTGATCCGACCGTTAGACAACAAAGGCCCCGGAATGGCAGGACTGAAACAACCCCGCGCGTGGCAACGCATGCTGTCGGGACGGCGGCTGGATCTGCTGGACCCGACGCCAATGGATATCGAGATTGACGATATCGCCCATGGGCTGGCCTTTGTGGCGCGCTGGAACGGCCAAACGCGCGGCGATTGGCCCTATTCAGTGGCGGAACATTCGCTATTGGTCGAGGCGCTGTTTGACCGCGCCAATCCGCAGGTGGGCGCACGCTGGCAATTGGCTGCCCTGCTGCACGATGCGCCCGAATATGTGATCGGCGACATGATCAGCCCGGTCAAGGCCGCCATCGGACCCAGTTATGGCGTGCTGGACGAACGGTTGACGGCAGCGGTGCATCTGCGCTTTGGCCTGCCCGCCGCGCTGCCGGTGCCGATCAAAAAGGCTATCAAGACGGCGGATCAGATCTCGGCCTGGTTAGAGGCCGTGCAGATTGCAGGTTTTGCCGAGGCCGAGGCGGACAAGCTGTTTGGCCGCCCCTCCCCCGCGATGATCCGAGGGCTGGACATTCGCCTGCGCCCTCCGGCCGAGGTGCGGGCCGATTTCGTTGCCCGCCATGCCACCTTGTTGGCCACTTGCGCCTGAGCGTTGGCCGCAAATGAAAACGCCAGACCCCGGGTGGGATCTGGCGATTCATGCGCCGATAGGCCGCAATCTTAGATAGCCATGCTTTCGGGCTTTTTGCCGGCCTTCAGCGCAGCTTCAAACCAGCGCGGCTTGCGACCACGGCCAGACCAGGTGTCTGCGGCATTGGCCGGGTTGCGATACTTTGCCACCGCCGGAGACCGCTTGCGCGTCACTGCGGTGCCGGTCAGCTCGGCCAGGGAATACCCCATGGCGCGGGCCTTTTCTTCAAGCTCCGCAAGGACTTCTTTCTTTTTACGGTCTTCAAAGGACGCAATCGCTTTTGCTACCTGCGATTGAAGGTCCTTCAACTCTTTCAGCGAAAGAGTGGTCATGTCGATATTCATATCATATCCTTTCGCGTTTCTGTAACACGCGCCTAATCCAACATTCAGAAAAATGCAAATTGGCTTTGGCTATTTCGGGCTTTTCTTGGCCAAAATACGCTGCAACGTCCGACGGTGCATATTCAGACGCCGCGCGGTCTCCGAAACATTGCGCTCGCACATCTCGAATACACGCTGAATATGCTCCCACCGAACGCGGTCGGCGGACATCGGGTTTTCGGGGGGCGGGGGCAGGGCTTCACCGCGCGCCAAAAGAGCATTGGTCACATCATTGGCGTCAGCCGGCTTTGACAGATAGTCAATTGCACCCACTTTGACCGCAGCAACTGCGGTGGCAATCGCGCCATACCCGGTCAGCACGACAATGCGGCAATCAGGCCGCTTGTCGCGCAGGGTTTCCACCACGTCCAGCCCATTGCCATCTTCCAGCCGCAGGTCAATCACCGCATAGGCCGGAGGCCGGGTCTGGGCAATCAGCTTGCCCGCCGCCACGCTTTCGGCGGTTTCGGGAATGAAGCCACGCTTTTCCATCGCACGCGCCAACCGTTTGACAAACGGCTCATCGTCATCGACCAGCAATAGCGTGCGATCCGGACCGATCTGAGCTGTCATGTCTTCAGCCATTCGCTTTCCTTTCGTTCCTTGATCCTGTCGGCGCTGTGCGGGTCAATTGCTGGCCGCACTGGCACCAAGATAGCAGGCGACGCTTTCAGCGACCTGGTCGGCGGGGGCGGCGTGTTTGTAGAAATCCACAAAGCCCTGATCGGGAAGCATCAGGTAGGTGTATGCCGAATGGTTGACAAGGTAAAACTCATCGTCCGAGTCCTGCTTTTGGTAAAAGGCGCGATAGGCGTTGGCGGCAACGCGGATCTGCTCATCCGTGCCGGTCAGGCCAATTGCCTTGGGGTGGATATTGGCCGCGAAATCCGCCACGGCCTTCGCCGTATCCCGCTCTGGATCAACGGTGATGAAGGCCAGACCCAGATCCATGCCCTGTTCTTCCAGAATATCGGCGACCTCTGCGTTGCGCGACATATCCAGCGGGCAGACATCCGGGCAGAAAGTATATCCGAAATAGATCAGCGTCGGCTTCGTTATCACGTCCTTGTCGGTCATGGTCTGGCCAGTGGCCCCATTGACCAGCGTAAAGGGCCCGCCGATCGACGCGCCTGCAACCTGCCCGCTGCGGCACTGGGCAAATTCATCGGACTTTCCGCCCGCCAGCGTCAGATAAAGGGCGGTGCCCCCGATCAACGCCGCCAGGACCGCCGCTGCACCGATAGCCAGGTTCCGTTCCATAGTCTGTAACCTCTTTTTCTTGCCTTTTTGGTGCCGCGGCATCGCTGCGGACACGCTGCATTGATTACCCGTCTTGGCGCCATTAACAATGCCTTGGATCAGCGGGATGGAAAAACTGACAATGCAGCGCAGCTTCACGCCGGGATTTCCAATGGGCAATACCGACAGCAACAGGGTCAGGTTGCGCACCTTGGTGCTGCTGAGGTGGGCCGCCATTCTGGGCCAGATCGTGGCGATCACGGTGGCAAGCGCGTATCTGGGCGTGACCTTGCCCCTGGGGGCCTGCTATGTGGTTGTCGGCACGCTGGCGATTGCCAACCTGTCGGCTTCGTTCATCTTTCCGCAAAACCGCCGCCTGACAGAGCAAGAAGCCCTGCTGACGCTGCTGTTCGACATGACGCAGCTGGCCGCGCTGATCTATCTGACCGGAGGGCTGACAAATCCGTTTGCCTTGCTGATCCTGGCGCCGGTGACAATCTCGGCCAGCGCGTTGCGGCTGCAGACAACCCTGATCCTGGGGGCCGTGGCCATTGCCTATGTCACGACAGTTACGTTCCTGCATGTGCCGATGCGTCTGGCCAATGGGGCAGAGCTGACGATCCCGGCGCTGTTCAGGGTGGGATTCTGGCTGTCGATCGTGGTCGGGATCCTGTTCCTGGGGTTTTATGCCCGGCGCGTGGCGACAGAGATCCGCGCCATGGCCGAGGCGCTGTTGGCGACGCAGATGGCCTTGGCGCGGGAACAGAAGCTGACCGATCTGGGTGGCGTCGTGGCGGCTGCCGCGCATGAATTGGGTACCCCCCTTGCCACGATCAAACTGGCCAGCGCTGAGCTGATGGATGAGCTGGCCGACCAGCCCGATCTCTTGTCCGACGCGCAATTGATCCGCGATCAGGCCGACCGCTGCCGCGACATCCTGCGCGGCATGGGTCGCGCCGGGAAAGACGATCTTCAACTGCGCCAGGCCCCCCTGGAGTCGGTCCTGCGAGAGGCCGCAGAACCGCATGCCGCGCGCGGCAAAGTGTTGCATTTCGACATGCGCGCCGCCGCCGATTGCGCTGACCGCCAGCCCATCATCCTGCGCCTGCCCGAGGTGGTACATGGCCTGCGCAACCTGATACAGAACGCCGTCGATTTCGCGGCCAATGCGGTCTGGATAGAAGCGGAATGGACGCATAAGCAGATCACCATCACTATCACCGACAATGGCAGCGGCTATCCGCCAAATGTGATCGGGCGCATCGGAGATCCGTTCGTGCGCTCTCGCCGGCCCGAACAAGAGATGGGCCAACGCCCTGAATACGAAGGCATGGGGCTGGGCCTGTTCATCGCCAAAACGCTGTTGGAGCGGTCGGGTGCCCAGCTGACCTTTGCAAATGCCACCGACCCGTTTCTGCGCCCCGAAGAGCGGCCTGATCGCTGTGGTGCCGTGGTTCAGGCAGTCTGGCCGATAGACGCTCTGGCCGCTCCGCCAGGTCTGACAGGCGCTCCGAACCGATCGTTTCTACCCTGAGCTGTGGCAGGGGTGCCGCAGGGGGCGACACTCAATCTGCGTTAACGCACCATTAACCGGCCGCACCCTAGGGTTGTCGGAATAACGCGCCCAGGGGACAGGGACGGTAATGGACTTTGATCTGACGTTTGCTTTTGGCCTTGTCATAACGGCAATGCTGATTTCACTATCCAGCCTATTCGCACTGTCGGCGTTCAATCAACGCAATGCGGTGCCGAAGCTGTCGATCTTCAACGAGAAAACGCCCGGGACGGTGTTTTTGTTTGACGGGGACGCGCTGGTTGACGCCACACCCTCCGCGCGGGAATTGGTGACAGACGATCAGGGTGCGGGTGGGCCGTGGTTTCGCGCCCTGGCCCATCTGGAACCGATGTTTCCCGGCCTGTCGCGCCGACTGGAAGGCCTGCCACGAGAGGGGCGATTCGTTCTATGCTCACGCGAGGACTTGGCCCAGCCACTGGTCTTGCGGGCGGAAAGCGTGGGCGGGTTGACCCGGCTGACCCTGCTGGACAGCGATACCGAAGAGCGTTTGGCGCACCGCGACGGCGCCTCGGATGTGGCCCGCCACGAAGAGCTGACAGCAATCCGTGAGGTTGTTGCCCATTCTCCGGCGCTGATATGGCGGGTGCGTCCGGATGGACAGGTGATCTGGGCCAACGGTGCCTATCTGTTGAAGGCTGCCGAAACGCTGGAGGTGGGACAGGATCTGTCCTGGCCCCTGCCGCAGATATTTGACCTGACCGAATTCCAGGCAGGCCAGACGCAGCGCCGGTCAGTCCGGGTGGGCCAGGCAGTCAACTGGTATGAGGTGTCTGCCACAACCAAGGACGAAGAAACGGTATATTACGCCCTGCCCGCCGATCGGCTGATCCAGGCCGAGGTCACCTTGCGAGACTTTATGCAGACCCTGACCAAGACCTTTGCGCAGTTGCCCATCGGTCTGGCGATCTTTGACCGCAACCGGGTGTTGCAGCTGTTCAACCCGGCCCTTCTGGACCTGACCGGGCTGCAGCCCGAGGTGCTGATCGCACGGCCCACCCTGCCCGCATTTCTGGATGCGATGCGCGAACGGTCGATGATCCCTGAGCCAAAGGATTATCGCAGCTGGCGCAAGCAGATGGTGGCGCTGGAAGAGGCCGCCGCCTCGGGCCACTTTGAGGAAACCTGGAGCCTGCCTTCGGGCCAAACCTACCGGATCACAGGGCGGCCCCACCCGAACGGCGCACTGGCCTTTCTGTTTGAGGACATCTCGAACGAGATGATGCGCACCCGCCGCTATCGCGCGGACCTGGAGCTGGGTCAGGCGGTGATCGACGCAATGGACTCGGTCGTTGCGGTCTTTTCGCACGACGGAAATCTGGTGATGACGAATAAGGCCTATGCCGCGCTGTGGGGCAAACCAGAGGCCTCGCCCATCGCCGATATCGGACGACCGATCGCAATCGAAGGCTGGCGCGAGCTATCAGCACCCAGCTTGTTATGGAACGATCTGTCGGAATACATCGGCACCCTGGGTGAGCGAGAGGCCTGGGATGGAGAGTTTCGTCTGCTGGATGGTCGGGCGGTGGCCTGCCGGGTCAGCCCGATGCCGCATGGTTCAACATTGGTGGCCTTTGCGGTGCAAAAGCGGCTGGATCGGCTTGGCGATGATGAGCCTGCCGTTCAGGCCGTGCTGATCGCATAACGCTTCGTGCTTGCGGTCGGCGGGCAGGCGGGTAGATTCGCCCGATGCCCCAGCCGAGCAGTGCCACCCTTTTACTATGTGACGAAGATCACGCCAGCCGTTTTGGTGCGGCGCTGGGCCGGGCATTGCGGCCGGGGGATACCGTCTTGCTGGACGGACCGGTCGGGGCGGGCAAGTCGCATATCGCTCGGGCCGCGATCCGGGCGCTGATCGGGGATGGGACCGAAGTGCCCTCTCCCACCTATACGCTGGTGCAAACCTATGATGGGCCGACCTGTGAGATCTGGCATGCCGATCTTTACCGCCTGACCTCTGCCGATGAGGTGGTAGAACTGGGCCTGACCGACGCGATGGAAACTGCGATCGTGTTGATCGAATGGCCCGACCGGCTGGGCCCCTATCTACCGCCGCATCCTATTCGCCTGACCTTGGCGCACCACGGCGATGCCCGCCGTGCCATGCTGACAGGCGCCCCCCCGGCACTGCTGCGCGCGCTGAAAGCGGCTGGGGTCTGTAACATCGCAGGGGTTGCCACATGACCGCGGCACGTCACGCCGAGAAGATGGCATTTCTGGCGCGGACCGGATGGGCCTCGGCACATCGGGTGCATCTGGCCGGTGATGCCAGCGCCCGCCAGTATGAACGGCTGACCGAATCCGGCCAAACGGCCGTCTTGATGGATTCACCCCCCGGCCCCGCCGATGACACGGCAGATTTCATTCGCATCGCAGCGCATCTGGCCAGCCTGGGCCTGTCTTCCCCGCGCATCCTGGAGGCAGAGGCCGCTGAAGGATTGGTGCTGCTGGAAGATCTGGGCGATGCGCTGTTCACTTCGGTCTTGAAAGCCGATCCAGCGTTGGAGCGCCCGCTGTATGAAGCCGCCACCGACGTGTTGCTGACCCTGCAGGACAACCCGCCACCCGACGCTGTGCCCGACCTGTCAGCCGCCGACTGGGCCGCCGCGGCAGGCTATGCCCCGCAGTTTTATGCGGCCGCGATCATCGGCCAGGCCCCGGACTCGACCACCTACACTGCGCTGCTGGCTGCCGCGATGACCGCATATGCGGACGCTAGGCGCATCCTGATCCTGCGCGACTACCATGCCGGGAACCTGCTGTGGCTGCCAGACCGGCCGGGCTTGGCCCGGGTGGGAGTGCTGGATTTCCAACAGGCGCAGATGGGCCAGACCAGTTATGATCTGGTATCATTGCTGCAAGACGCGCGGCGCGATGTGGCGCCGGAAACCGAGGCCGCAGGAATGGTACGCTTTGCTGCGGGCAAAGGCCTGTCCGTTGCCGATTTGAACGCCGCCTATGCCACGATCGGTGCCCAGCGCGCATTGCGCATTCTGGGCATCTTTGCCCGGCTGTGTCTGGTGTCGGGCAAGCCGGGCTACGTGCCGTTGATCCCGCGGGTCTGGGGTCAGTTGATGCGCAATCTGGCCCACCCTGCCCTGGCCGCGCTGCGCGCCGAATGTCTGGCAATCCTGCCCGAACCTACCCCTGAAAACCTGTCACGGATCATCGCCAGATGCAGCACAGCCCCCTGCCCTTGATGCTGTTTGCCGCAGGGTTCGGCACGCGGATGGGTGCGCTGACGGCGGGCCGGCCCAAGCCGTTGATTCCAGTGCTGGGCCGCCCCCTGTTGGACCGGGCGCTGGATCTGGCGCGGGCGGCGGGAGTGGGGCCTATCGTGGTGAACACGCATTATCTGGGCGCGATGGTGGCCGATCACCTGGCCGGATCCAATGTGAGGATCAGTGCCGAGCCTGAGAAGATTCTGGAAACCGGCGGCGGGCTGAAGCGGGCCCTGCCCCTACTGGGCCCAGGGCCGGTGATGACGCTGAACCCTGATGCGGTGTGGCGCGGGGCAAATCCGCTGACGCTGTTGCGGGCGGCTTGGCGGCCGCAAGACATGGATGCGCTGCTCTTGGTGCAGGATGCCGCGCGGGTCAAAGGGCGGGTGGGAAAAGCTGACTTCGTTCAGGACGATGCGGGCCGGATCAGCCGCGCGGGCGGAGCCGAGGGTGTCGTCTATCTGGGCGCACAGATCTTGCAAACCGCGCCAGTTGCCGCCTGGCCCGAGGATGTGTTTTCCCTGAACGTTGTCTGGAACGGCATGATCACCGCAGGCCGCGCCTATGCCCTGCGATATGACGGCGACTGGTGTGATGTCGGCAGCCCGGCCGGGTTGGCCGCCGCCGAAGCCATGTTGGGGGGCGGCTGATGTTCACCATCCCCGGTCCGCGTATCTATGGCCTGCCGCCCGGCGTCGACTTTCCGGCGCGACTGCTGAACGGGCTGATGGCCCGGCTGGGTGACGGCCCGCCCGACCGGCTGGCCAGGGTAACGATTTTCGTCAATACTGCGCGGATGCGACGGCGGCTGATGGCGCTGTTTGCAGCGGGCGGGGCCAGTTTTCTGCCACGTCTTCGGCTGGTTACCGAACTTGCCGATGACCCCTTGTTGGCGGGCGCGGATCGGCCAGCCTCGGCGTTAGGGCGGCGCTTGGAGCTGGCCGTGCTGATCGATCGCCTGTTGCACGCCGACCCCAGCCTGGCCCCGCGATCAGCGTTGTTTGATCTGGCCGACAGCTTGGCCGGACTGATGGATGAGATGCGCGGCGAAGGGGTTTCGCCGCAACGGGTGGCGGGGCTGGACGTGTCCGACCACTCGGCCCATTGGGCGCGCGCCCAGCGCTTCATGACGCTGGCCGAGGAGTTCTTTGCCGATGACAGCCGCCCCGATACGGAGACCCGCCAGCGAGTCGCGGTGCAGCGCCTGATTGCCCACTGGCAGGATCAGCCGCCCGCGGATCCGGTTCTGGTGGCCGGATCCACCGGGTCGCGCGGCACGACGGCCTTGTTGATGCAGGCGGTGGCCGGGCTGCCGCAGGGGGCTGTGGTGCTGCCCGGTTTCGATTTCGATCTGCCGGTCGAGGTGTGGCAGGGAATGGACGACGCGCTGACCCATGAAGCGCATCCGCAATATCGGCTGCGTGCGCTGATGGCCGCGCTGGATCTGACGCGACCAGAGGTTCACGCCTGGCATGACGCACCGCCGCCATCACCCGCACGGAACCGGGTGATCTCGCTGTCACTGCGGCCTGCTCCGGTGACTGACCAATGGCTGCGAGACGGGGCAGAGCTGGGCGATTTAATGGCGGCCACCGCGGATATGACGCTGATCGAGGCACCCTCGCCCCGGCATGAGGCACAGGCGGTGGCCTATCTGTTGCGGGGTGCGATTGAGGCTGGAAAGACCGCCTGTCTGATCTCACCCGACCGCGATCTGACGCGCCGGGTGGCCGCCGCGCTGGACCGCTGGGGCCTGCGCGCCGATGACAGCGCCGGTCAGCCCTTGCAACAAACCGCGCCAGGGCGGCTGTTGCGACTGACTGCGAATGCGCTGGGGCAGCCCCTGTCCACGGACCAGTTGCTGGCGATCCTGAAGCACCCGCTGACGCAGTCGGGGGCTGACCGCGGGCCCCATCTCTTGCTGACCCGCGATCTGGAGTTGCACTTGCGGCGCAGGGGGCCGCCTTTCCCGGATGCAGCTTTCCTGCAAGGCTGGGCCGCGGCACAAAAGCATGAGGGCGCGGCAGAGTGGGGCGTTGCGATTGCCGCGTTGATCACCGCCCTCGCCGAGGTAACGGCAGGCCTCCTGCCCCGTTTGGCCCAGCAGCACCGCGCCCTGACCGAGGCGCTGGCGGGCCCAGCCGCAGGTGGACTGTGGGATAAAGAGGCCGGAGCCGACGCCCGCGCCGCAATGGAAGAGCTGGAGCAAGAGGCCCCCGACAGTCTGCGCCTGTCAGCCAGTGATTACGCGCATCTTCTGGCCAGCGTTCTGGCAGGCAGGCAGGTACGCCAGACCATTCTGGCAGATGAGCGGGTGCAGATTCTGGGCGCGCAAGAGGCGCGAATCCAGGGGGCAGAGCTGGTGATTCTGGCCGGGCTGAACGAAGGGTCCTGGCCTGAGGCGCCGACCCCGGACCCCTGGCTGAATCGCCGTTTGCGCCGCGATGCCGGCCTGTTGCTGCCCGAACGGCGGGTGGGCCTGTCAGCACATGATTATCAGATGGCCGTCGCAGCACCGCAGGTGGTTCTCAGCCACGCCAAGCGTACGGCCGATGCGGAGACTGTGCCCTCGCGCTGGTTGAACCGGCTGATGAACCTGATGCGTGGTCTGCCCGATGGACAGGGGCCGCAGGCGTTGCAGGCGATGCAGGATCGGGGCAATCAGGTGCTGCGGCAGGCGCTGGCGCTGGAGAGGCCCACGGTCATTCCGGCGGCAGGCCGCCCCTCGCCCCGCCCCCCACTGGCCGCCCGCCCGCGCCAGCTGTCAATCACCGAGGTTGAACGGCTGATCTCAAACCCCTTCGACATCTATGCCACGCATATCCTGCGTCTGCGCGCATTAAGCCCCCTGCGCCCCGAGGCCGATTTCCGGCTGCGCGGTGAGGTGGTTCATAGCGTGCTGGAGCGGTTTTTGAAGGCCGCCCCCCTGCCCCCGCAGCCCGAAGAGGCCGCCGCCCTCTTGATGCAGATCACCGAAGATGTGCTGGCCGAAGACGTGCCCTGGCCCGTCGCCCGCGCCGAGTGGCGCAGCCGGATGGCGCGCATCGCTCTGCCGTTTGCCAAGGCCACGCTGGGTAAGGACAGCACGCCGGTTCTGCTGGAGAAAAAGGCCGCGTTGCGGTTGGGCGGCGTCAATTTCACCCTGACGGGCAAACCGGACCGGATTGACCTGTTGCCGGATGGCACCCTGCATGTGATTGACTACAAGACGGGTGAGCCGCCGACGAAGGCCGACATGGACCAGCACGCCAAACAGCTGCATCTGGCGGCTGTGATGGCGCTGGAAGGGGCCTTTGAAACTTTGGGCCCGCGCTTGACCAGCCAGATCTCGTATCAGGCGATGAAGCCCGGGCTGAAGACCACCGATGAGGTGCTGACCGAAGAGGCGATCCACACCCTGCTGGATCAATTGACCCAATTGATCACCGCCTATCAGGCCCGCGAAACCGGGTTCACGGCCCAACGCTCGGCCACCGAAAAGCCCAGGCTTAGCGATTTTGACCATCTGGCACGGCTGGGGGAATGGACCATCGCGTCCGCGGCAGAGGGGCAGGACATCGGATGAATGAGGCCACTCAGCGCCAGATCGCGGCTGCCAACCCGGCGGAAAACACCTGGCTGACGGCCAATGCCGGCTCGGGCAAGACGCGGGTTTTGACCGACCGGGTGGCGCGGCTACTGCTGGGCGGGGCCGACCCCTTGGGCATATTGTGTCTGACCTATACCAAGGCTGCGGCGGCCGAGATGCAGAACCGGCTGTTCAAGACGCTGGGCGCCTGGGCAATGGCACCGGACGAAGCCCTGCGCGACAGCCTGGCCGCGCTGGGCGAGGGTGAGGGGCTGACCGATCAGCGGTTGCGGCAGGCGCGGCAGCTATTTGCCAAGGCGATCGAGACGCCAGGAGGCATCCGAATCCAGACCATTCACAGCTTTTGTGCCGCCCTTCTGCGCCGCTTTCCGCTGGAAGCCGGGGTCAGCCCCGCATTTACCGAGATTGACGACCGCTCTGCCCTTTTGCTGCGGTCCGAAATTCTGGAAGAGATGGCGCTGGGGTCCGAGGCATCAGTGCTTGAGGGGTTTTTGGCGCAGGGCAGCGGCGATCTGGCCAAGCTCTTGGACCGGATCATCACCAGCCGCACCGCCTTTGACGCGGCACCCGTGGGGGACGGCTTGCGCGCCGCGCTGGGTGTGCCGGAAGGGCTGGATGAAGACAGCCTGCTGGCGCGGGTGTTTCTGGGGACGGAAGACGATCTGATCCGGCAGATGCTGCCGGTGCTGGCGGCGGGCGGGGCGAATGACAACAAAGCCCGGGACCGGCTGGAGGCGCTGTTGCCACTACACCCGTCTCTGGCGGTGTTGGCGGCGCTGGAAGGGTTGCTTCTGAACGGCGAAAAGACCAAGGCACCGTTCGAGGCCAAGATCGGCAGCTTTCCGACCAAAGCCACGCAGGTTGCGCTGGGCGCGAGGCTAGACGTGCTGAACGCCCTGATGGGCCGCGTGGAATCGGCGCGGGAAGATCGCTTGCTGCTGGCCCTGTTGCAAAAGACCACGGCGCTGCACCGCTTTGCCCGGCCGTTTCTGGCGCGCTATCAGGCGGCCAAAGACCGGCGCGGCTGGCTGGATTTCGACGACCTGATCCTGAAGGCAACGCAGCTGTTGACCGACCCCTCGCTGTCGGCCTGGGTTCTGTATCGGCTGGACGGCGGTATCGCGCATGTTCTGGTGGATGAGGCGCAGGATACCAGCCCACCGCAATGGCGGTTGATCGAGCTGCTGACAGCCGAGTTCACCGCCGGATTGGGCCGGCATGCCACACCGCGCACGCTGTTTGTGGTGGGCGACAAAAAGCAGTCGATCTATTCGTTTCAGGGTGCCGATGTGGCGGCATTTGACGACATGCACGCGCGGTTCTTGCAGCGCTTTTTCGCGGCTGGGCTGGCGCTGGTTGAACTGCCGTTGATCCATTCGTTTCGGTCTTCCAGCGCAATTCTGCGGCTGGTCGACCTGACGTTTCTGGGCGACCGGCAGACGGCAATGGGTGGGGTGCTGGACCATGCGGCGTTCCATGAAGGGCTGCCCGGGCGGGTGGATTTCTGGCCCCCGGTGGACAAGCCGGAAAAGGCCGAAAAGGGATTGTGGTATCAACCGCAGGATCAGGTCGGCCTTGAGACCGCCGAGACCCTGCTGGCCCGCCAGATCGCCGCCGAGATCCGCGCGATGATCGACGACGGGGTGCGGATCACCGACCAGGGCGCGGTGCGGGCCGTGCATGAGGGCGACTTTCTGATCCTGGTGCGGCGGCGCAAGGGGCTGTTCGAGACGCTGATCCGGGCCTGCAAGCAGCAGCGGTTGAACATCGCCGGGGCCGACCGTCTGACCCTGACCGAAGAGTTGGCGGTCAAGGATATTCTGGCGCTGCTGTCATTCCTGGATACCCAGGATGACGACCTGTCGCTGGCGGCCGTTCTGCGCTCACCCTTATTCGGGCTGACAGAAGATGCGCTGTATCGGTTGGCGCATGGGCGCAAGGGTTTCTTGTGGGAGGCCTTGCGCAATGATGATGGGCTGACACCGGTTCGCGTAATCCTGGACGATTTGCGCGATCACGCGGAATTCCTGCGCCCGCATGAACTGATCGAAAGGATCCTGACCCGGCATGACGGGCGGCGGCTGTTGCTGGGCCGGCTGGGCGAGGAGGCGGCGGATGGGATTGATGAGTTGCTGTCGCAAGCTCTGGCCTATGAGCAGGTCGATGTGCCCAGCCTGACCGGCTTTCTGGTCTGGATGGAATCGGGCGATGTGCAGGCCAAGCGGCAGGCCGACAGCGAAGGTCACCGCATCCGGGTGATGACAGTGCATGGCTCAAAGGGGCTGGAGGCGCCGATCGTGATCCTGCCCGAAACCACGATCAGCCGCGCGCCGAATGAGCTGCCGATCATGACGCTGGCTAGCGGTTTGCCGATTTGGGGGCTACCCCGCGCCGAGGCAACTGCGCAGCAATTACAGGCAGATACGGCGCGGATGGCGATGCGCGAGGCCGAGAATTTGCGGCTGCTGTATGTCGCGGTGACACGGGCCCGGTGCTGGCTGATCGTGGCCGCGGCCGGAGAGGCAAAGCCGGGAACCTGGTATGACATGCTGCGGGTGGCGGGCGACGGGCTGGGGCTGACGCAGATCGGCGATGGTCGGTTCCGGCATGAGGTGGGGGCGTGGCATCCGCCACAGCTTGCGGCCCCGGAACCCTCAACGGCTGTGACTTTACCGGACTGGGCCAGCAGCGCGGCCCCCCCAGCGCCTGAGCCTGTCCGCGCGCTGTCACCATCGGATCTTGGCGGGGCCAAGACCCTGCCGGGTGATGCCGAGGGCGACCCGGATGCCATGGCGCGCGGCACCGTTCTGCATCAATTGCTAGAGCGATTTCATGGGCTTGATCCCACCCAACAGGATAGATTGGCGGCCGGTCTGGCGGCAACGCCCGATCTGGTGGCGCTGGTGCGTGGGCTGATGGCGGACCCCGGTCTGGGTTGGCTGTTTGGCCCGGATTCGCTGGCTGAGGTGGGGTTTTCGCTACCTTGGAACGGGCAGATCCTGACTGGCAGCATTGACCGGCTGGTGGTGACGGACGCCGTGGTGACGGTGGTGGATTACAAATCCAACGCGTTGGTTCCAGCCGAGACCACAGCGGTGCCCGAGGGGTATCTGCGCCAGCTGGGGGCCTATGCAGAGGCAATGGCCGCGCTGTATCCCGAGCGGCGGATCGAGGTGGCGATCCTTTGGACGGCAACAGGGCAGCTGATGCAGCTGGATCGCGATATCGTGAGGGATGCACTGGACCGTGCCACTACAGCTTGACGTTTGAGGGGGCGGTCCATAGATTTGTGACCGACATATTCCATTCAGGAGATACGAGCATGGGCGCTGCAACCGTCGCCGTCACCGATGCCACCTTTGACGCCGAGGTCCGCAAATCGGACATTCCGGTGGTGGTGGATTTCTGGGCCGAATGGTGCGGTCCGTGCCGCCAGATCGGGCCCGCTTTGGAAGAATTGGCCGTGCAATATGCCGGCAAGGTCAAGATCGTGAAGATCAACGTGGATGAGAACCCCGATAGCCCAGCAGTTCTGGGTGTGCGCGGCATTCCGGCCTTGTTTCTGTTCAAGGGCGGTGAAGTGGTGTCGAACAAGGTGGGCGCGGCCCCGAAAGCGGCGCTGGAAACCTGGATCAAGTCGGCGATCTGATCGACGATTTACGGCGGGATAAGAAAAGGGGCCTCTGCGGCCCCTTTTGCTTGGCGGCCCGGCAAGTCAGCGTCGGCCATGCTGAATTTTGTGCAGGCGCCAAGCAATCAGCGCCAGCACCAGACCTCCAAGGATCAGCAAAGGCCCGGTCAGCAGCATGAGCAGGGCGATCTGCCCCGACAGATCATCGGCCCGCCAATGTGTGGCCCCTGCCAGAAACCAGCCAGTCAATGCACTGGCCGCACCCACGGCAGCCCCCCACAGGCCCAGCTTTATCCGCAGGATCCAGCGGCCGGGCGCTATGACCGTCTGACCGTCGAGAATGCCCTGATAATATCTGCGCAGCGACACGGCCTGCGCCAGATCGGGCGCGGGCACCCGCAGCAGGCTTTTGACGGTAAGAAGGCCGCCCACAACCCCAGGCCGCGTGGTCACGATCTGGGTCGAGAACTCTAGCATCGGGGGCGTCCACGGGCGCAGAGTGACGCCACGCATGGATTGCATTCCAGCGCTGGGAATACTGTACAACATACCGTCCGCCACGATCACTTCGGGCCCGAAAGCGAAGGTGACCGGCCTTTGCGTGGCCTCAACCGACGGGCGCCACAGATTGCGCGGCCCCTCCAGCCGGGTGTCGGCGGCAAGAAAGGCGCGCATCTGGTCGGGCTGAATGGTCCAGACCGCGATGGCCCCCTTGCCTTGGGCCAGGCGCTGCGACAGACGCACCGCCCGCCAGAAGTTGAGGCTGAGAAAGCTGCCAAAGAATGCGCCAAGCCCACCGGCAGCCAAAGCAACCTGACGGGGCGTGCTGGAATCGAAAACGCCGGGGCCAAACGCGGCATAGGTCAGGGCCAGAAGGCTGGCGCCCAGGATCATCAGTGCCAGAAGAAGGTCACGCTTTGGATGGATCATGTGAAAGCCCGCATCGGCTGCGAAAACTGTGGGCATAGTCAGCCGCGCTGTCAATAAAGGCGTCGTCCCTTGCCCCTTCGGGACATGACCGCCATATTCGGCGCGACAGACAAGGGTTCAGAGCATGGCAGAAGACAGGTTCCCGGGGTGGCACGGGACGACGATCCTGGCGGTGCGCCGGGGCGGCGAGGTTGTGGTGGCGGGCGACGGGCAGGTCAGCCTGGGGCAGACAGTCATCAAGGGTTCGGCGCGCAAGGTGCGGCGACTGTCTCCGGGAGGCCGGGATGTGGTTTGCGGCTTTGCCGGATCGACGGCGGATGCATTCACCCTGCTGGAGCGGTTGGAGAAAAAGCTGGAGGCCAGTCCGGGGCAGTTGGCGCGGGCCTGTGTTGATCTGGCGAAGGATTGGCGGATGGACAAATATCTGCGGAACCTTGAGGCGATGCTGATTGTCACCGATGGGGCCGAGTTGTTCGTGCTGACCGGCGCCGGCGATGTGCTGGAGCCGGAGCATGACGTGGCGGCGATTGGATCTGGCGGGAATTTTGCGCTGGCGGCGGCGCGGGGACTGATGGACTCGGATCTGTCAGCCGAAGAGGTGGCGCGCAAGGCGATGGCGATTGCGGCGGATATTTGTGTCTACACCAACGGGAATCTGACGGTGGAGACGATACGGAAAGCGTGACCCTTTGGGGCCAGAGCCCGGGGGGGGTTCACACCCCCCGGACCCCCCGTGGGATATTTTTGCCAAGATGAAGCTGGATTTATGGAGTGACTGTGAATGACGCCTGAGGATCTGCGGTCTGCCGTTGCGGCGGGGATATTGGACGAAGCGCAGGCGGCGCGGTTGCGGGCGCTGGTGGACGCGCGCGAGGGGCGGCGGGCGATGATGCCGTCTGAGGATGAGCCGTTCGAGTTCTTTCGCGGGTTTTCGGAGATTTTCATCTCGATCGGTCTGGTGATCCTGCTGAGCGGGGTTTCGGCGATGCTGGTCTGGTTCGGCGGCTTTGGCCTGCTGGTGGCAATGCCGTTGCTGACGGCGGGGATAGCCTGGTGGTGGGCGGGATATTTCACACTGAAGCGGCGGATGACGCTGCCGTCGATGGTGCTGGCGACGGCCTTCGGGACGGGGCTGTTCATCTTTGCGGGGACGCTGCTGGGTAAAGGCGGGATGGATGAGCGGGCGGTCGCGGTGTTGGCCTTTGCACTGGCGGCGACGGGAATGGTGGCGTGGTATCGGCGGTTCCGGCTGCCGTTCTCGGCCTTTCTGACCGGGATGTTCGTGTTAGGTGCGATTTATGCGCTGACTGCTTCGACCACGAATCTGACCGGTTTTATGATGGGTCGCGGGGGGATGGACGGGCTGTTCGATCTGCGCGAAAGCCCGGTGTTTGCCTCGGCGACCTTGGGGTTCGGGATTGGCGCGTTTCTGGTGGGGATGTGGTTTGACACCCGCGATCCGCATCGGCTGGGGCGGCATGCCGCGACGGCGTTCTGGTGTCACCTTCTGGCAGCGCCCGCGCTGGTGAACACGGTGGCGGTGACACTGTTGAGCGGGGGCGGGTCGGGGCGGATCGGGTTGCTGGCGGTGGCGCTGCTGGTGATCACCCTGCTGGCGCTGGTGATTGACCGGCGGTCTTTTCTGACGGCGGCGATTGCCTATATCGCGCTGCTGATTGCCTGGGTGATGGGCGAAGGCGACGGGTCGCAATGGATTTTCATCCTGATCGTGTTGGGCGCCCTCATCACCGCGATTGGCACCTGGTGGGTGCAGTTGCGGGCCCGGGTGATGAAGCTGTTGCCGGAGTTTCCCGGCAAGGGACGGTTGCCGCCCTATTCCATGCCGGAGTGAAGCATGACTGATTTGACGCCTCGGGAAATCGTGTCGGAGCTGGACCGGTTCATCATTGGGCAGAAGGATGCCAAGCGGGCGGTGGCGGTGGCCTTGCGCAACCGCTGGCGGAGGAAGCGGCTGGCGGATGATTTGAGGGATGAGGTGTATCCGAAGAATATCCTGATGATCGGGCCGACTGGGGTGGGCAAGACCGAGATTGCGCGGCGGTTGGCGCGGCTGGCGAAGGCACCATTCCTGAAGGTGGAGGCGACGAAGTTCACCGAGGTGGGCTATGTCGGCCGCGATGTGGATTCCATCGTCCGCGATCTGATGGATGTGGCGATTGCCGATACGCGGGCGCGGATGCGCGAGGATGTGGCCGAGAAGGCGCGGGCGGCGGCTGAGGATCGGGTGATCGAGGCGCTGGCCGGGACGGATGCGCGCGAGCAGACGCGCGAGATGTTCCGGGGCAAGCTGCGGCGGGGCGAGCTGGACGGTACCATGATCGAGATCGAAGTGGTCGATGCTGGCCCGGCGATGCCGATGATGGGCGGCGGGCCGGGGATGGAGATGCAGATGCAGGGGCTGCAGGATCTGTTCAAGGCCTTTGGCGGGCGGGGCAGCCGCAAGCGGCTGACGGTGGCACAAAGCTATGATGTGCTGATCGGGCAGGAGGCGGACAAGCTGCTGGACGACGAGGCGGTGAAACTGGCCGCGCTGGAGGCGGTGCAGGAGAATGGCATCGTGTTTCTGGACGAGATCGACAAGATCTGTGCGCGGGCGGATGCGCGCGGGGCGGATGTTTCGCGCGAAGGGGTGCAGCGGGATTTGCTGCCGTTGATCGAGGGGACGACGGTTTCGACCAAATACGGGCCGGTAAAGACGGACCATGTGCTGTTCATCGCGTCGGGGGCGTTTCACATTGCCAAGCCATCGGATCTTCTGCCTGAATTGCAGGGGCGGTTGCCGATCCGGGTTGAATTGGCGGCGCTGACCGAGGGTGATTTTGTGCGCATCCTGACCGAGACAGAGAACGCGCTCACACTGCAATATGCCGGGCTGATGGGCACTGAAGGCGTGGCGGTGACGTTCACCGACGGCGGGATTGCGGCCCTGGCGCGGATTGCGGCCGAGGTGAACCGCAGCGTCGAGAATATCGGGGCGCGGCGGCTTTATACCGTGATGGAGCGGGTGTTTGAGGAGCTGTCCTTTACCGCGCCGGACCGGGGAGGCGACGAGGTCGTGGTGGACGAAGCCTTCGTCGAGACGAATGTCGGGACGCTGGCGCGGTCTGCGGATATTTCGCGCTACGTTTTGTAAGCGCTTGCGCTGGGCGGAAAGGCCGGGGGCTTCACGCCCCCGGACCCACGTGGAATATTTTTGCCAAGATGAAGGGCGGGGTCAGTCCTGTTTGCAGGTTTGCTTCTGGATACCGAGGCCGTCGATGCCGAGTTCAACCGTGTCGCCCTCCCTGAGGTAAAGCGGCGGCTTCTTGCCCATGCCGACACCGGGGGGCGTGCCGGTGGAGATGATGTCGCCGGGGTGGAGGGTGAAGAACTGGCTGAGGTAGGCGATGAGGTGGGCGACGCCGTAGACCATGGTTTGAGTCGTGCCGTCCTGCATGGTCTGGCCATTGACCTTGAGCCACATCTTCAGGTTCTGCGGGTCAGGGACCTCGTCAGGGGTTACCAGCCAGGGGCCGGTCTGGCCGAAGTTGTCGCAGCTTTTGCCCTTGGTCCATTGGCCAGCGCGTTCGGTCTGAAAGGCGCGCTCGGAGACGTCGTTTATGACGCAGTAGCCGGCGATATGATCAAGGGCCTGTGCCTTGGTCAGGTACTTGCCGGGCTTGCCGATGACGACGCCCAGTTCCACCTCCCAATCGGTTTTCTCGCTGCCGCGGGGAATCAGGATCGGGTCGTTGGGGCCGCAGATGGCGGAATTTGCCTTCATGAAGATGATCGGCTCAGGCGGGACCTTTGAGCCGGTTTCGGCGGCATGGTCGGAATAGTTCAACCCGATGCAGATGAATTTGCCGGTGCCGCCAACGCAGGGGCCAAGGCGGGGGCTGCCGGGCACGACGGGCAAGCTGGCAGCGTCAATGCGGGCCAGATCGGGCAAGCGGGTCAGCACATCGCCCGCCAGATCAGGGATATGGGAGGAGAGGTCACGCAAAGTGCCATCGGTGTGCAGAAGGCCGGGCTTTTCCTGTCCGGGTTGGCCGTAGCGGAAGAATTTCATCTGGGGTTCCTTTGTCTGGTCGCAGACAGGTTAGCGGGCGGAAGCCGTCAGGCCAAGGGCGCAAGTCAGGCAGCGGCGCGCAGATCCGGGCTGCGGACGTCAAGCTCCTGGCCGCAAAGGGCATCGGCCGCCGCCGTGCAGAGCCAGGCGACGACCTGGGCAGGTTCTTCGGCCGGGGCGAGGCTTTCGCGCGGCAGTCGTGACACCGGGTTGTGACCGGAGGCACGGATTGCCGCCTGCATGCCGGTATCGACCACACCTGGTGCGAGGCAGAAGACGCGGATGCCCTGCGCGCCGTATTCCAGATGCACCGATTTCGTCAGCATCGCCAGCGCCGCCTTGCCAGCCGAATAGGCCGACCAGCCCTCTTGCGGGCGATGCGCCGCGCCGGAGGAGATGGTGACGATTGTGCCGCGACCCCTGGCCAGCATGGGCGGCAGGCAGAGCCGGATGGCGTCGAATTGTGCGATCAGATTCGTCTCTATGCTTGCCGAAAAGGCCTCCGTCGTGATCTCGGTGATGCGGCCGATGGGGGCAATCGTGGCGGCGTTGTTCACCAGGATGTCGAAGCCGGGCGCGGTGACTTCGGCCAGGCGGGCGCGGTTGGTGATGTCGCAAAGGACGCCGTTGGCGGTGCCTTCAAGGGCGGCAAGGCTTGCGGGGCTGCGTGCGGTGAAGGTGACGCTAGCACCCAGACCAGCCAGGGCACGGGCGGCGGCAAGGCCGATGCCGCGGGCGCCACCGGTGACAAGGGCCGTCTTGCCGGCGAGAGGGAAAGGCATGGTGGCCCCCGGATCTGTGGCTTTGCCCGTTGATATGTTTCAGCGCAAGCAGAGTCACGGCGGAAAGGCGCCGGGAGGGGAGCGTATTGCTCTTGACCGGGAGCCAAAAGCC
>JBATPI010000165.1:0-32247 GCA_049291415.1 Paracoccaceae bacterium
GACATCCGCGAATGTATCGGCTGCAATATCTGCGTGACTGGCGACATGACCGGCAGCATCAGCCGCTGCACCCAGAACACCGCCTTCATGGAGGAATGGCGCAAAGGCTGGCACCCCGACCGCGCCCGCCCCAAAGGCGCATCCGACTCCGTCCTGATTGTTGGCGCCGGGCCAACCGGGCTAGAGGCCGCTCTGCAGGCCGCAAGACGCGGCTACCGTGTGACTTTGGCTGAGGCCACCACCACCCTGGGCGGCCGTGTCACCCGCGAACGCGCCCTCCCCGGTCTGTCGGCCTGGGGTCGCGTGGCGGACTATCGCACCGGCCAGATGGCCGTCATGACCAACGTCGACATCTACCGCGACAGCCGCCTGACCCCCGAAGACCTGCTGAGCATGCAAACCGACCACATCGCCATCGCTACCGGCGCCCATTGGCGCGCCGACGCGGTCGCCCGTCTGCACCTGCACCCCATTCCGACCGACGCCGCGATGCCCATCTTCACCCCTGACGACCTGATGGCAGGCGCAGGCCCGACTTCCGGCCGCGTCGCTTTATACGATGACGATCACTTCTACATGGGCTCGGTCCTGGCCGAACTTCTGATCTCCCGCGGGTGCAGGGTCGATTTCATCACTCCTGCGGTCAAGGTCGCCGAATGGACCGACAACACCCTGGAACAGGCCACCATCATGCGTCGCCTCCTGGACATAGGCGTGGAAGTTCACCTGAGCAAAGCCCCGGAAACCATTGGTGAAAAAGAGATAACCCTGGGTTGCACCTGGACAGGCCGCACCAGCACCATCCCCGCCGACGCCGTCGTCATGGTCACCAGCCGCATCCCGGATGACGCCCTCTTTCACGCCACCCGCGCGCTGGACTGGGAAGCGGCGGGCATAAAAACCCTGCACCTTATCGGTGACGCCGCTGCCCCCGGCCCCATTGCCTGGGCCACCTACGCAGGCCGCGCCTGGGCCGAAGGGCTGGACACAGCCGCCATCGGCGACGCACTGCCCTTCCGGCGCGAGATTGCCGAACTTTTGCCTGCGGATCTGATCACACCCTGATCAGGAATTGGCCCTTCATCTTGGCACAAATATCCCGGGGGGGGTCCGGGGGGCTGGCCCCCCGGCTTTGCCAACAATCAGAATCTACTTCTTGCGGCAATACATCTCCAGCCGGTGATGTTCTATCTCATAACCCATCTCGGCCGCGATCTGGCGCTGCAGTTCTTCGATTTTCTCGGAATGGAATTCGATGATCTGACCGGTATCCAGATCAACGATGTGATCGTGATGCGCGGAATCGGCCACCTCGAACCGAGCGCCGCCATTCTCGAACGAATGGCGCTGCACAACGCCCTCACGCTCCAGCACGGTCAGCGTGCGGTAAACCGTCGCCAGGGACACCGAGTCATCCAATGACCGTGCCCGGCGGTGCAATTCGGCCGCATCGGGGTGATCTTCGGCCTCGTTCAACACATGCAACAGCGCCTCGCGCTGGCGCGTCACGCGTACGCCGCCATCGCGCAGGGCCTTGGTCAGTCGTCGGGTTTTTTCAGGTGCCTTCATACCCCAAATTCTAACAGCCCCATTCGCAAGTGCAAGGTTCCAGTTGCGAATGGGGCGGCGCATGTCGCAAACAGGGCAGCGCAGGTCTGCGCCGGACTTGACAACATCGCCCCCGGCGCGCACCCCTCAACCGGTCTGAAAGGCGCGGAAGTGGCCGGGTATGGATGGAAGCGGGATCATCGCAAGACCGAAGTTGGGGCCGGCTTTGCGGCGTCCCTCATGCGCACTGGTGCCTGCCACGGGGATCAGGCTTGCCGGGGCCCCTGCCATAAGCCCCACGCCACGCCGCAGGCGGCTATGGGCCGCGCTGGCGGCCTCGGCGGCGCTGCACGGGGTGGCGGCTTTTGCGCTTGGCTCAGGACTGTTGACCGGCGCCGAGGCGGCGGGTCAGGCTGGCGACGCGGCGCAAAGCCTGCCTGAAAGCCCGGCCCTTATGGTGCAGCTTCTGACGCCCGCCGATCTGGTCAGTGCTGCACAACCGCAGTTGGAAATTTCCGCGCCCGACCTGGCCCCGCAAATGCCACAGGGTGATCTGGCCATGGCCCCGGCTGCCACCGAAGACACCGCGGTCGCACGCCCTGCACTGTCCACGCTGGCCCCGCCGGTGCAAGAGGTGGGCCCGGTGGTTTCGCAGACCACACCGCCGCCGCCCGACTTGCCCGTGGCGGAAACGGTCGTCCCGAAAAAACCAAAAGCCCAGCCCGCAAAGCCGAAACCTGCTGATAAGCCAGTGAAAAAGGCCAAAGCCGCGCCGAAAGCCGCCAATGCCGATGCCGGGGGCAAACCGGCCAAGGGCAGCGGTGGAGGTGTTGCGGCAGGCACGGATGGCACCGCCAAGGCCGGGTTGACCAAGGGCAGGATAAAGGATCTGCGGGCCGAATGGGGCGGCGCTGTGCGCAGCAAGGTTGAGCGCAAGCGATCCTATCCCGCAGCCGCCAAAGGGGCCGCGGGCACCGTCAAGGTGCGGCTGACGCTGGCACCAGCGGGACAGTTGCTGGGGGTCTCTGTCGTCGCCTCTTCGGGCAATGCGGCCCTGGATGCCGCGGCGCTGAAGGCGGTAAAGACGGTTGGAAGATTTCCCAAAGCGCCCAAGGGGTTAACCGATGCCTCTTACAGCTTTACCTTACCGATGCGGTTCGAACCCTAAACCCGCGTTACTGATGGCGCAGTGCGTCGATCGGGTCCAGCCGGGCCGCACGTCGGGCCGGAAAGAACCCGAACACCACGCCCACCACCGCCGAGAATCCAAAGGCCAGCGCCACGATCAGCGGGTCTGGCGCAAAGGGAATGGCCATCATCTGGCTGGCCCCCCAGGCCATTGTCAGCCCCACCACGATGCCGACCGCCCCGCCCAGCAGTGACAGCGCCACCGCCTCAACCAGAAACTGGGTCAACACCTGCCGCGCGGTCGCCCCTACCGCCAGCCGGATACCGATCTCTCGGGTGCGTTCGGTCACTGATACCAGCATGATGTTCATGATCCCGATGCCGCCCACCAGCAGGCTGACCGCGGCAACGGACGACAATAGCCCCGACAGAACCGAGTTGATAGAGTTCAGCATTGACGCCACCTCTTTCATGTCAGAGACAGAGAAATCGTCTTCTTTATCAATGGTTATGCGGCGACGTTCACGCATCAGCGCCTCTATTTGCGGCACCGCGTCGGCCACCAGAACCCCTGATGACAGTGCAATCTGGATTGAGCCCACGTCGGTGTTGCCCGTCAATCTGCGCTGCAACAGCCGGATAGGCATCACCACCAGATCGTCCTGATCCTGACCGAAACTGCCCGCCCCCTTTGGGGCCAGAACGCCCACCACCTGACAGGCGATCGACTTTATCCGGATAGTCTGACCAATCGGATCAGCCGGGCCAAACAGGGTGCTGCGCACCGTCTGGCCAATGATACAGACCGGCAGGCCCGCCCGTTCCTCGCCCAGAGTAAAGGTGCGACCCGCGCCCAGTTTCCAGTTTGCCACCTCTACCCATGCGGTCGTGGTGCCGGTGATCTGGGTCTGCGCATTGGCATTTCCGGCCACCACGGTCTGGGATGAAGTCGAGATCGGGGCCAGTTGCCCTACGACGGGCAAGACGGCCAGCGCCTCGACATCGCGCAGGGTAAAGGCGCGCCCCCCGGACCGCGGCCCGGGTCCGGAAAACCGCCGCCCCGGTCGCAGGATCAGCACGTCAGAGCCCAGCGATTCCACGCTGGCGCTGACCTGCCGGGACGATCCCTGCCCCACCGTCACCATGGCGATCACCGCCGCAACGCCGATCACCACGCCCAGAATGGTCAGGAACGACCGCAGCTTGTTGCGGATGATGGACCGAACGGCCAATCTGAACGCCTCATACAGCATCTGGGGCCCCGCTGGCGGTATCGCTGCTGATGCGGCCATCGGTGAACACCACCAGACGCCGGGCATAGGCGGCGATGTCGGCCTCATGCGTGACCATGACGATGGTGATGCCGTCATCGCGGTTCAACGCCTGCAACAGCTGCATGATTTCGTGGCCGCGCTGGCTGTCCAGGTTTCCGGTCGGCTCATCTGCCAGCAGGATCATCGGGTCGCTGGCCAGCGCGCGGGCGATGGCGACGCGCTGCTGCTGGCCGCCCGACAATTGCGACGGATGGTGCGCTTCACGCCCGGCCAGCCCGACTTTGGCCAGCGCCAACCGGGCGCGGGACTCGCGCTGGCTGCGCGGCAGACCCTTGTAAACCAGGGGAAGTTCGACATTCTCCAGTGCCGAAGTGCGGGCCAAGAGGTTGAAGCCCTGGAACACAAAGCCCAGATAGTGCCGCCGCAACAGCGCGCGGGCATCGGGCGTCAGTCCCTCAACGGGGGTGCCCTGAAACAGGTATTGCCCGCCCGTTGGCCGGTCCAGACAACCGATGATGTTCATTGCCGTCGACTTGCCGGACCCCGATGGCCCCATGATGGCGACAAAGTCACCGCTGTTGATGGTCAGATCCACCCCGTCCAAGGCCCGCACCTCAGCCTCGCCTGTGCCATAGCGGCGCGAGACGTTGCGAAATTCGATCAAGAGCGGCATTCAGCCCGCCTCACGCTGATCTGTGATGACCAGATCGCCCTCGGCCAGATCATCGGATGAGACCGCCATCACCCGCCCGTCTGACGCGCCCGGCGTCACCGAGACCCTGACCGGCTGCCCGCCGCGCAGCACCCATAGCGATGATCCATCCACCTTTTGCCGCGCAGCCCCGGGACGGCGCGGCATGATATAGCCCAACAGGCCACTGCCTGACCGCGATTCGGCCTCTTGCACCGGTGGCGCATAACGCAGCGCGGCCATCGGCACCAACAAGACGTCGTCCTGGCTGTCCACGGTGATGGTGGCGGTGGCGGTCATGCCGGGGCGCAGCAGGCGGCTTTCATTGTCCACCGACAGCACCGCCTTATAGGTGACAACGCCGGCGGTTTCTTCGGGCGCATAGCGCAGTTGGGTGATCTGGGCCGGAAAGGTCTGGCCGGGATAGGCATCGACGGTGAACCCGGCCTCATTGCCCACCGCAACGCGGCCAATGTCGGCTTCATCCACGGCGACCTGCAACTCCATCCGTGCCAGATCTTCGGCCAGGGTGAACAGCACTGGCGCGTTCAGCGTGGCGGCAACGATCTGGCCTTTATCGGCGGCGCGATCCAGCACAATGCCCTTGATCGGACTGCGGATTTCGGCCTTGGCCAGATCGGATCGCGCCTCGGCCAGGCTGGCCTCGGACAGCGACAGATCGGCCCGGGCGATGGCCACCGCAGCCTCTGCCCGGTCATGCGCGGCCTTTGAAGCGACAACGGTCGTGCGCGTGGCCAGCCCGCGCGCATCCAACGCTTGTGTCGACAGCCAGGAATCCGCGGTCTCGGACGCCGTCGCCTGCGCTTGGGTCAGGCGCGCGGTGGCAGCATCGCGCTGCGCCTCGGCGGTGGTCAGCCGGGCGCGCAGCGTGGTGTCATCCAGCCGGGCCAGCACCTGCCCCTCAATCACCTCATCGTTGAAATCGACCAGAACCGCCGAGATGGTGCCCGACAGTTCAGATGAGATGTCGATCCGCGTCGTCGGCTGCACAGTGCCGGTGGCGGTGACCGTGACGATCAGCGATCCCTGTTCGACCGCGGTCGTGTCATAGCGGATCGCGGCGGCAGGGCCGCGACTGGTCCAGACCCATAGGCCAGCCCCTACCAAGGCTGCCAGCAGCAAAAGCCACAACCAGCCCGGCCTGCGACGGCTGGCCGATACGTGGGCCAGTTGGGCAAGATCGGGGCGCTGATCAGGCTGGGGGGCGGGCTGGGGATCGGCCAAGGGCAATGTCCTGCACAGTTTCAACATATACGCCGCAGGGCTGAGTTTCCGTCGCTGCGCTGTCATGTCAAATTATAGGTGTCTGCGCGCAAAGGGAAAGTCACGGATCGGTCAGGCCGACCTAGTGTCCTTTGACTGGAACCCGGTCTTCCAGCTTACGAAAGGCCAGCGTCAAGATCCCCGCAATCACCAGATAGACCACCGCCAGCAGCAACAGCGGCTCATAGACCAGCAATGTCGCCGAACGCACCTGATTTGACGCACCATAAACATCGACGATGGCGATGGTGGCCACCAAAGGCGTTGCCTTCATCTGCAGGATGGTCTCGCCGCCCAGCGTGGGCAACGCGCTCTGGATCGCCTGCGGCAACCAGATCCGGCGGAATTTGGTCCAGCGCGTCATGCCAAAGGCATCGGCGGTTTCCAGCTGGCCCCGCGGCACACCGGCAAAGGCGCCGCGCATCACCTCGCCCTCATAGCCCGCATAGGACAGGGTCAGCGCCAGCACCGCAAAGGGCCAGGGCTGGCGCAGATAGGGCCACAGAAAGCTGTCCTGGATCCATGGAAACAGCGGGAAAAGCGAGCCTATTCCATAGTAGATCAGCAAAAGCTGCAGCAAGAGCGGCGTGCCGCGGATCACGGTGCAAAAGCTGCGGGCGGGGGCAGACAGATACCAGGGCCCGATGGCCTGTGCCATGCCCAAGGGCACCGCCAGCAAAAATCCCAGGATTGAGGTGATCACCAACAACCAGATCGTACGCCAGATCCCCTGCAGGGCCAGGGGGGTGTATTTCGGAATCCAATCCCACCGCAGGGTCAGCGCGCACCACAGGACCAGCGCCGCGAACATGACGATCAGCACCACGCGGTGCGGCATCAGCCAGGCGCGCAATCCCGTCATTCCTTGGCCTTTCGCAGGCTGGGCTGGCCGCGGCGCGCCCATTTTTCCACCACGGCAAACACCCGGCCCGAGGCCAGAGTCAGGCACAGATAGATCGCCCCCGCGGCCAGATAAAAGGTGAAATAGGCCTTTGTGCTGCCCGCGGCCTGTCGGGTTTCCTGCGTCAGCTCACTAAAGCCGACCAGCGCCAGAAGGGCGGTGTCCTTGGTGGCAATCAGCCACAGGTTTGCCAGCCCCGGAATGGCAAAGGCCATCATCGCCGGGATCGTGACCCGGCGCAGCAGCAGGAATGGCGCCATGCCATAGGCGCGCGCGGCCTCAATCTGGCCGATTGGTATGGCCTTGATCGCGCCGCGCAGAATCTCGGTCGCATAGGCGCCCTGCACCACCCCCAGCACCGCAATGCCCGCGATGACGCCATTGATCTGGATCACGCCATAACCCATTTGCGCGGCCAGCCTGTTGACCAGATCGGTGCCGACAAAATACAGCAGCAACAGCAGGATCAGCTCGGGCAAGGCCCTCACGATGGTGGTGTAGACCGCCAAGAGATCGCGCGTGATAGGGCCGCCATACAGCTTGCCATAGGCTCCGGCCAGACCGATCAGCAGCCCCAGACCATAGGCGCCAAAGGCGATCTGCAGCGATTTCATCAAACCACGCAAAAGGTTCCCCCCCCAACCCGGGGGGGAGAACGACAGCAACTCGATCACTTGATCCACGAAGCGCGCTCAGCCGCCGTAGATGTCGACGGTAAAGTACTTTTTTGTGATCGCGTCATAGGTGCCATCGGCGCGGATCGCCTTGATCCCGGCGTTGATCTGCTCGCGCAGCGCGTCGTCACCTTTGCGAACGCCCGCGCCCACGCCCAGACCCAGAATGGCCGGATCGTCGGCGACGCTGCCCTTGATCTCGCAGCAGGCGCCGCCTTCGGAATCGACAAAGGCCGACATGGCGATGTTGTCGGCCTGCACCGCGTCGATGCGACCTGCCGCCAGATCCTGGTTCGCCTCATCCTGGGTCTGATAGACCCGGATTTCGGCCGCACCCGGAAAGTATTTCAGCGCATAGGCCTGATGAATGGTCGAGGCCTGGATCCCCAGGATCTTGCCCGCCAGACCTTCTGGCGTAGCGGCCAGGTCAGAACCCTTCGGGGCCACGATCACGGCTGCCGAATTATAATATTTGTCCGAAAAGTCGATGGTCTGCATCCGCTCTTCGGTGATCGACATCGAGGCAAAGATAGCGTCGATCTGACTGCCGGTCAGCGAGGGGATAATGCTGTCCCAGGCCACTGGTGTGATCACGCAGTCCATTTTTTCGGCCGCGCAGATGGCATTGGCAATCTCAACCTCCCAGCCGCCCCAGACACCCGATGAGTCCAGCGACGCGAAGGGCGGATAGGGTTCTGATGCAATACCGATCTTGACCTGTTCGGCCATTGCGGCCCCTGCGGTCAGGGCGATGGCGGCGATACCGCTGGCCAGTAAAGTCTTGAGTTTCATGGAAGTCTCCCTTTTGTTTGGTTTTGCCGTCACGCGACGGATTTCAGAAACTGTTTCAGCCGGTCAGATTTGGAGTCGCCGAACACCTGTTCGGGCGGGCCCTCTTCTTCGATCCGACCTTCGGACAAATAGATCACATGATCCGACACTTCGCGTGCGAATTTCATCTCATGCGTGACCAGAATCATCGTGCGGCCCTCGGCAGCCAGATCGCGGATCACGGTCAGCACCTCACCCACCAGTTCGGGGTCCAGGGCAGAGGTCGGTTCGTCAAACAGCATCACCGACGGGTCCACCGCCAGCGCCCGCGCGATGGCGGCGCGCTGTTGCTGGCCCCCCGACAGAAACGACGGATAGACCTTGGCCTTTTCCGCCAGCCCCACCCGCTCTAGCAGGGCCATGGCGCGATCATGAGCCTCGGCCTTGGGCACGCCCAGCACATGCACCGGCACTTCGGTGACATTCTCGATCAGGGTGCGGTGGGTCCACAGGTTGAAGGACTGGAACACCATCGCCAACCGGGTCCGGATCCGTTCGATCTGACGGCGGTTGGCGGGCGATCCGTCCGGGTGCATCTGCACCTCTTCGCCGCCGATGATGATGCGGCCGGAACTGGGAGTTTCCAGGAAATTTATGCAGCGCAAACAGGTGGATTTGCCCGAGCCGGATCCGCCGATTATGGCGACAACATCGCCCTTGTTGGCGGTCAGCGAGACGCCTTTCAACACCTCAAGCGCCCCAAAAGATTTGTGCAGATCCTCAACCCGGATCGCCTCTTCGGCCGCGCCTGCGCCGGGCGCGGATTGGGCTGTGTTTTGCGTGGCCACCTAAGGCAGTCTCCCGTTCATTGCCGTCAGTAACGGACGTTTCCCGCAATTCTGCAAGTGTAAAATTGGCAGCCTGTTCCCAGTTGTCATGCCGGCTGCCAACACGAAAGCGCATGACGAAACGGTGCCGTTCGCTGGGAACCGCGCCGTTTGATTGCTGTTGTGTTTCAGCTAACTTGCGACTTGCATTTTCATAAGCAATTGATTCATATGCAATATTGACATGCCTTTTTGCAACTTTCTTGAAAACTGATTCACCTAATTCGCAACTTGATGGGCTCTGATGTGGTAACCGCCCCCCGACCGCATTGATGTGCCAAGGTAGGTCTGCGAGGATCCACAAAGGGGAGCGGTCATGTCGGCGGTTATCACGATCGGTGTCGATCCGTCGGCGGGCAGGCGAATGCGCAGCAATCGCCGAGAGGCTGGCGAAGAATGTGTTTCAGGGCCACGCAGCGGACGGCGCAGGCCAGGCGGTTCTGCGCAAGAAGTTGAGGCGAGCGCAGGTGCTGGAGTTCTTCGGGCAGGTGTCACCTTGCGTTGTTGCTGTGGAAGCCTGTGGCGGCGCCCACTTTTGGGGCCGCGAGATCGGCAAGCTGGGCCACGACGTTCGGTTGATCCCGCCGGCCTACGTCAAGGTAGCGTAGAGATTTCGGTGTCGCTGGAGGTAGCCGCCGCTGCCAAGCTGCGTGATTCTGGCGGCGACCACCGGCATTGCAGGGCAGCGATTGCATTTGAGCATGGCACCAAAATCATCACCGGTAGCGGCGACCTGCCAAGAGGCCCCTGCCCTTAGGTCGCCCGCTTCGGCATCCTGGCCTGATTGTCTGGTCGTTCGAGATCAGGAAGACCCACAGTGCTTGCAAGATCGACCGTTCGAACACGGCTTTTTTGGCTGCAATCAGGCGACCATTCATACGCAACGCCGCGATTGGCACCGCAGAGTCAGCCGGAAATAAGGGGTCGGCATCCGGTCACCAAGAAAGTGAAATGACCCCTGCCAAAAGGCAGGGGTCATTAAATCAATGGGTTAGATCGAAATTTCGGCCGTTAAGTAGCGAAATACGTGGAACACGACACGCGCCCCAACCCAATCTCAAATCAGCTACAGCCCGTCGTGCCGCCGCAGGTGTTGCACTTCAGGCAGGTACCGTTGCGGACCAGCGTGTAGTTGCCGCATTCGCCGCAAGGGTCGCCGGTATAGCCCTGCATCTTGGCCTTGATGCGGTGGTCTGGTGCCGTGGCCGCGCCCATCGCGAAGGCGGACGCGCCGTCGGAAAAGCCGGCCGTTATGCGGGTTTCGGGCACCAGCATGTTCAGCGTGGTCACCGGATCGGTGCCCGTCGCAAAGGCTGTGGCCCCGGCGCCGCCTTGCAGCACGATCAGCTCTTGCGGCAGCCGCTTGCGCAGATAGCCGGTCGAGGAGATCTGGCGCAGCACCTCAAGCCCGCGCGAAGCGGCCTGATCGGTGATCTCGGAGATGTTGCGCTTGCCCTCTTGATCGCCGCGCCCCAGATCGTCGAACGCAGCGCCCTTCGGGGCGACATGGGCCAGATCGGTGCGATCCAGGTAGGAAATTGCCAGCTCGCGGAAGATGTAATCCAGGATCGAGGTGGCGTTTTTCACCGAGTCATTGCCCTGCACCATGCCAGCCGGTTCAAACCGGGTGAAGGTGAAAGCCTCGACAAACTCTTCCAACGGCACGCCGTATTGCAGGCCGACACTGATCGCGATGGCGAAATTGTTCATCATCGCGCGAAAGCCAGCGCCTTCCTTGTGCATGTCGATGAAGATCTCGCCCAGCTGCCCATCGGCATATTCGCCAGTGCGCAGATAGACCTTGTGGCCGCCAACGATGGCCTTTTGGGTATAGCCCTTGCGCCGCTCGGGCAATTTCTCGCGGTTGGAGCGGACGATTTCCTTGACGATCACCCGCTCGACGATCTTTTCGGCGATCATGGCGGCTTTTTCCTGCATCGAGCCGGTTGCCAGGATCTCTTCGGCCTCTTCGTCATCGTCAATCAGGGCCGAGGCCAATGGCTGCGACAGTTTCGATCCGTCACGATAGAGCGCGTTGGCCTTGATCCCTAGCGAATGAGACAGCTCATAGGCGGCCAGCGTCTCGGCGATGGTGGCCGAGTTCGGCATGTTGATGGTCTTTGAGATCGCGCCCGAGATGAAGGACTGCGCCGCCGCCATCATGTGGATGTGCGATTCAACTGACAGATAGCGCCTGCCGGTCTTGCCGCAGGCGTTGGCGCAGTCAAAGACCGGATAGTGTTCGGTCTTCAGGAAGGGCGCGCCCTCCAGCGTCATGGTGCCGCACACATGGTCATTGCAGGCGTCGATCTGGGCCTTGGTGAACCCGAGGTGACGCAAGAGATCAAAGGTCGGGTCATTCAGCCGCTCATCCGGGATACCCAGCGTGCCTTTGCAGAAATCGGCGCCCAGCGTCCACTGATTGAACACGAAACGGATATCAAAGGCCGAGGGCAGCGCCGCTTCGATCTTTTCAATCTCGGCCGGACCAAAACCATGGCCGATCAGCGCAGTGTGGTTGATGGCGGGGGCCTGCGCAATAGAGCCGTGGCCGACCGCATGGGCGACCATCTCGGCGACCTGATGGCTGGCATAGCCCAGGGTTTCCAAGGCTGCGGGGACCGACTGGTTGATGATCTTGAAATAGCCGCCGCCGGCCAGTTTCTTGAATTTGACCAGCGCAAAGTCAGGCTCAATCCCGGTGGTGTCGCAATCCATCACCAGACCGATGGTGCCGGTGGGCGCGATTACGGTGGTCTGGGCGTTGCGATAGCCGTGCTGCTCACCCAGGGACAGCGCCTCATCCCAGGCGGATTTGGCAAGGGTGACAAGGGTTTGGTCGGGACAGTTGGCGTGATCCAGCGCCACCGGCTTGACGTTGACATCCAGATAGCCGCCGCTGCGGCCATGCGCGGCCGTGCGGTGGTTGCGGATAACTCGCAGCATGTGATCGCGGTTGCGCTGGTAGCCGGCAAAGGGGCCCAGCTCCTGCGCCATCTCGGCGCTGGTGGCATAAGAGATGCCGGTCATGATCGCAGTCAGCGCACCACAGAGGGCACGGCCTTTGACGCTGTCATAGCCCAGCCCCATGTTCATCAGAAGCCCGCCGATATTGGCGTAACCCAGACCAAGGGTGCGGAAATCATAGCTGCGCTGGGCGATTTCCTGACTGGGGAATTGCGCCATCATGACAGAGATTTCCAGCGTCACGGTCCACAGGCGCGTGGCGTGGATGTAGGATTCGGCATCAAACTTGCCGTCGGCAAAGAAGGTCAGCAGGTTCATTGACGCCAGGTTACAAGCGGTGTCGTCCAGGAACATGTATTCCGAACAAGGGTTTGACCCGCGGATCGCACCATCTTCGGGGCAGGTGTGCCAGGCGTTGACGGTATCATGAAACTGAATTCCGGGGTCAGCGCAGGCCCAGGCGGCGTGGCCGATCTGGTCCCACAGCTCACGCGCGGAAATGGTTTTCGCCACCTTGCCATCGGTGCGGCGAATCAGCTCCCACGGCTGGTCATCGCGGACCGCCTTGAGGAACGAGTCGGTGACGCGGACCGAGTTGTTCGAGTTTTGACCCGAGACGGTGACATAGGCCTCTGAATCCCAGTCGGTGTCATAGGTGGGGAATTCGATCGAGGTGAAACCCTGACGGGCATATTGCAGGATGCGGTTGGTGTAGGTGTCGGGAATCATGGCCTTTTTGGCGCCACGGATGGCGGCCTTCAGGGCGGGGTTTTTCGCCGGATCAACGGAATCTTCGGCCGAACCATCCCAGGTGCGGATGGCGGTGAAGATCTCATTCAGTTTCAGCTCATGCACTTTCGAGCCAGCGACCAGCGAGGCCACCTTTTGCTCTTCGATCACCTTCCAGTTGATGAAATCCTCAATATCAGGATGATCGGTGTCGATGATGACCATCTTGGCCGCACGACGCGTGGTGCCGCCCGATTTGATCGCGCCCGCCGCGCGGTCGCCGATTTTCAAAAACCCCATCAGGCCCGAGGATTTGCCGCCGCCCGACAGTTTCTCACCCTCACCGCGCAAGGATGAAAAGTTGGTGCCGGTGCCCGAGCCGTATTTGAACAGCCGCGCCTCACGCACCCACAGATCCATGATGCCGCCGTCGCCGACCAGATCATCCTTGACCGACTGGATAAAGCAGGCGTGGGGCTGGGGGTGTTCATAGGCGCTGGCCGATTTGGTCAGGGCGCCGGTCTTGTGGTCAACATAGTAGTGACCCTGCGACGGCCCGTCGATGCCGTAAGCCCAATGCAGCCCGGTGTTGAACCACTGCGGGCTGTTCGGCGCTGCCATCTGGCGGGCCAGCATGAAGCGCATCTCATCATAATAGGCCGAAGCGTCGGGCTCAGAGCTGAAATAGCCACCCTTCCAGCCCCAATAAGTCCAGGCGCCCGCCAGACGGTCAAACACCTGCTTGGCGCTGGTCTCGCCCACATAGCGGTCATCGGTGGGCAGTTTGGCCAGCGCGTCCTCATCGGGGATCGACCGCCACAAAAACTCGGGCACACCCTTTTCCTTGACGCGCTTGGCGATGGCCGGAACGCCGGCCTTGCGGAAATACTTTTGCGCCAGAACGTCGCTGGCGACCTGACTCCAGCCGGCCGGCACTTCGACCGCGTCATTCCTGAAAACGACGGTGCCATCGGGATTGCGAATTTCAGAGATGGTGGTGGTAAAATCCATCGCGCCATAGGCGCCAGTGGTTTCACTGGTGAACTTCCGCTCGATCTTCATTGCCCCAAGTCCCTTTTGAATCCGCTGCCTTCAGCCGGCAGGGTGTGTCCGTTTCGCAGCCCATCCACAGGTCAAAGCGCACAAGGCCGCCCTGCCCGAAACTACCGGGCAGGTGATTGGCACCGCCTTGCAGCGGGCCAAATCCGAGGATGTCTGCTTTTGCCTGCTCGCACTAGATTTAGTGTCTTGCCGAACCGCTACGACAAACTGTCGTATTTGAGGGGGCGGTTCAAACTCTTTTTTTACACTTCTGAAGGATTTTTACCTTGACGGTATCACGGCCACATCACGCGGATTTCAGCGCCGCGGCGGTTCAGGCACTTCAGGGTTGTGGGCAGCCCTGTGGAAAAGGGTTGGAGCATTTTGTGAACTACGCCGCTTTTACCATGGATACGGCCCGGTTGCGGCGGGGGGCTGAGAGTCTGGTTCAGCTGGGGAAAAGACGGGCGGAATCGCGTGGACGATTCTCAGCCGCGGCGCGATGCCGCGGCCCGATTGATCAGGATAATTCCCAGCGCGACCAGAACGCCCGGCCCCAGAATCGCCGGCGACAGGGTTTCACCAAAAACCAGCGCCCCGAACAGAATGGCCAGAATCGGGCTGAGAAAAGAAAACGCCGCCACCGTTGAGGCCGGATAGGCCGACAGCAGCCACAGCCAGGTGATGAATCCGCCCGCCACCACGACCGATGATTGCAGCCCCAGATAAACCAGATGGATCGGCTGCAGATCGCGGATCAACGGGCCAAACAGTGGCGACACCACCAGCAAAAGGGGCGCTGAAACCAGCACCATCCAGAACAACTGCATCTCGGGGCCGATCTGGCGCATCACCGGGCGGCGGGCAATATAGGCAGTGGCGGCCCAGCATAGCGCCGCCCCCAGCGCACAGAAATCGCCGATCAGATTGCCCTCGCCACCACGCGCGCCAGCCAGAATGGCCCAGGCCGTGCCGCAAAAGGCCAGCGCCAGCCCAGCGGCTTTTGGCGGGGTGATCCGCTCTGACAGCCCGAAATGCGCCAGAAAGGCAAACCACAGCGGCATCGAATACATCAAGACCGAGGCCCGGCCCACCGTGGTCAGATCCAGTGCGACGAACAGCAGCAGGAATTCGGCGGCAAAGACCGCGCCGATCAACAGCCCCTGCCCCAGAACGTGGCGTTGCAGCCGCGGCGGGCGCCCCTTCCAGGCCAGCCAGGCCCAGACAAACCCGATCGCCAGGGCCGAGCGTAGACCCGCAAAGAACACCGGCTGCAGACCTGCATTCACCAGCTTGACCGTGATCTGGTTCACCGCCAGCAGGCTTTGCACCCCCAGCAAAATCGCCAGACCTGCGCCGTCCAACCGATCCTTTGGCATGATGTGATGCTGCCTCTGTGAAATTCCCCGTCTCAGGCAAGTCTTTTGAATTGACCGGTGCCCAAGTGCAAGCAAGGCTGATGCCACAGCGCGCCCGGCATGTGTCGGCAGCATCGGAATCGGGGACAAGATGGGCAGTTTGGCAAAGACGTTGATGAAGGTGGCCCTGGGCGTGGCGATCGCCAAAGGGGTGTCGGTTCTGACCAAGGGCAGCGCGCAGGCGTCGCCCGGTCAATCCCGCCAGACCCCGGTCCCGCGCGAAACGCAAAAGGCCACCACCGGCGGGTTGCAGGATATGATGGGCGATCTGTTGGGCGGATCGCGCCGGTCCACCCGGTCAACCCGCACTGATGGCGGCGGCGATCTGTTGGAAGAAATCACCGGGCAAAAGCGAACCAAGACACGCAGCAATGCGCCGAAGGGCGGGTTGGACAGCATTCTTGGCGGGTTCACGGGGGGCGGCAAGACCCCGGCGGGGGGCGGCTTGGGCGATCTGTTGGGCTCGGTTCTGGGGGGCGGTCTTGCCGCCCGCCCCGGCCCCATGCCGGTCGAAGACGAAGATGAGATTTCGGCAGCATTGATGCTGCGCGCCATCATTCAGGCGGTGAAGTGCGACGGCGCACTGGACGAAGATGAAAAGGCCCGGCTGATGCAGGCCATGGGCGACGCCACGCCGGCCGAGGTGCAGGCGGTGAATGCCGAACTGACCCGCCCTGTGGACATTGACGGGCTGGCGCGCATGGTGCCGAACGGGATGGAGGCGCAGGTCTATCTGGCCTCACTGACCGCGATAAACCTGGATAGCCAGCCTGAGGCGCAATACCTGCACAATCTGGCCCAGGCGCTGGAACTGACCCCGACAGAGGTGAATGCGCTGCATGACAGGGCGGGCGTCGCGCATATCTACCGCTAAGGTTCCGTTCCTCGGCGCGGCAGTGTAAGGCAGCCCAACAGCTTGGCCGAAAGGGGCACGGATGACTGCTGCCTCTGCTGCCGAGAATTCACGCGCGGCCTTGTTGATGACGGGTTCAATGGCATTTTTCGCCGTTGAGGATCTGTTTCTGAAACATGTGGCCGAAATTCTGCCCCCCGGTCAGGTGCTGGCGCTGACCGGCTTTGTCGGCGCGCTGGTGTTCTGGGCGCTGGCTGCGCGCAACCGTCAGCCGGTGCTCAGCCGGGATGCACTGGGCCTTATTCCCCTGATGCGCACACTGGCCGAGGCGGTGGCCGCGATGCTGTATATCGTGGCGCTGGCGCTGGCGCCTTTGTCGATGACCTCGGCGATCTTGCAAGCGTCACCATTGGTCGTGGTGGCGGGCGCGGCGCTGGTCTTGCGCGAAAAGGTGGGCTGGCGGCGCTGGTCATCGATTCTGGTGGGGTTTGGTGGGGTGATGGTGATTCTCAGCCCCTGGAATGCGGCGTTTGATCCGGTTGGTTTATTGACGGTGATGTGTGTCCTGATGCTGGCCGTGCGCGATCTGTCCACGCGGGTGATGCCAGCGCGGATCGGCACGTTTCAGGTGGCGGCCTGGGCCTATCTGGGGCTGGTGCCGGCGGGCGCGCTGTTGATGGTGCTGATGGGCGACAGCTATACCGCACCCAGCCCCGGGCAATGGGCGGGCCTTGGCGGCGCGCTGGTGATGGGGCTGTTCGGCTATTACGCCGTGGTGGCGGCGATGCGGATGGGCGAGGTGTCTGCGGTGGCTCCGTTCCGCTATACCCGGCTGGTTTTCGCCATCATCCTGGCGGTGGCCTTCCTGCATGAACGCCCCAATCTTTCCACGCTGATCGGGGCCGCCATCGTCGTCGGATCGGGCCTGTATACCTTTGCACGCGAACGCGCACGCAACAGGCGTCTTTCCCTTACGGCAAATGAGCGCTAAACCGGGGCAACCGCATCAGTTCACCCATAGGAAACACCGCCATGAGCACGATCATAGACATCCACGCCCGCGAGATCCTGGACAGCCGGGGCAACCCCACGATTGAGGTGGATGTGATCCTGGAAAGCGGTGCCATGGGACGCGCGGCGGTGCCGTCGGGCGCGTCGACCGGCGCGCATGAGGCGGTAGAGCGGCGCGATGGCGACGCCGCGCGCTATATGGGCAAGGGCGTGCTGGAGGCGGTCGCGGCCGTGAACGGCGAGATTGCCGAAGAGCTGGTCGGCTTTGACGCCACCGAGCAGGTCGGCATCGACCGCACCATGATTGAGATGGACGGCACCCCGAACAAGGGCCGTCTGGGCGCGAACGCCATTCTGGGCGTGTCTTTGGCGGTGGCCAAGGCGGCGGCGGAATACTCCAGCCAGCCCTTGTACCGTTATGTCGGCGGCACCTCGGCCCGCATCCTGCCGGTGCCGATGATGAACATCATCAACGGCGGCGCGCATGCCGACAACCCGATCGACATTCAGGAATTCATGATCATGCCGGTCGGCGCGGATGACATCCGCGAAGCGGTACGGATGGGGTCCGAGGTGTTCCACACGCTGAAAAAAGAGCTGTCGGCGGCGGGTCTGTCCACCGGGATCGGCGACGAGGGCGGCTTTGCGCCCAACCTGTCGTCCGCTCGCGCGGCGCTGGATTTCATTCTGAAGTCGATTGAAAAGGCAGGCTATCGCCCGGGTGAAGACATCTATCTGGCCTTGGATTGCGCGGCCACGGAATACTATAAGAACGGCAAATATGCCCTTGAAGGTGAAGGGAAAACCCTGACCGCTGCCGAAAATGTCGACTATCTGGCCGGGCTGGCGGCGGATTACCCGATCCTGTCGATCGAGGATGGCTGCTCGGAAGATGACTGGGACGGATGGAAGCTGTTGACCGAACGTCTGGGCGACAAGATCCAGCTGGTCGGCGATGACCTCTTCGTCACCAACCCAACGCGGCTGGCCGAAGGCATCCGGCGCGGCACGGCGAATTCCATGCTGGTCAAGGTCAACCAGATCGGCACCCTGACCGAGACGCTGCAGGCCGTCGATATGGCCCACCGCGCCGGTTTCACCAATGTGATGAGCCATCGGTCAGGTGAGACCGAAGATTCGACGATTGCCGATCTGGCGGTGGCAACCAACTGCGGGCAGATCAAGACCGGCAGCCTGGCGCGGTCGGACCGGCTGGCGAAGTATAACCAGTTGATCCGGATCGAGGAAATGCTGGGTGAGACGGCAGAATACGCCGGTCGCAGCATTTTGCGCGGTTAAGCCCACGGCCCCGTCGCGCCTGCACCCAAGGCCACTGGATCGGGTGGAGGCGCGGCATTCGCTTGCCCAGCGGCGCTGGGCCGGGTTAGGCATGTGCCATGTTGATCGTGCTGAACAAGCCCTATGACATGCTGTGCCAGTTCACTGATAGCCAGGGCCGCGCGACGCTGGCCGATGTGGTGCCGGTGAAAGGCGTCTATCCCGCCGGGCGGTTGGACCGTGACAGCGAGGGGCTGGTTCTTCTGACCGATGACGGGCGGTTGCAGTCGCAGATTGCCGATCCGCGGCACAAGATGGAAAAGACCTATCTGGCGCAGGTCGAAGGCGTGGTGGATGAAACGGCGCTGCAGGCGCTGCGCCGGGGGGTGACCCTGAAAGACGGACCCACCCTGCCGGCCCATGCCAGCGCCGTTGCCGCCCCGGACTGGCTGTGGCCGCGCATTCCGCCGATCCGGGTGCGCCAGACCGTGCCGGACGGCTGGATTCAGCTGACCCTGCGTGAGGGGCGCAACCGGCAGGTCCGCCGAATGTGCGCCGCCGTCGGCCTGCCTTGCCTGCGGCTGATCCGGGCCCGTGTCGGCGACTGGACGATTGACGGATTGTCCCCCGGGATGTGGAAAGAGATATGACCGCCGATCAGATCATTCAGCACCTGTCGCTGCAGCCCCATCCCGAGGGCGGCTGGTACCGCCAGACCTGGGAAGGCCCGCAGATCAATGGCCGCCCCAGCGGCACCGCCATCCTGTTTTTGCTGCGCAAGGGCGAGCGCAGCCACTGGCACCGTGTGGACGCCGACGAGATCTGGATGTGGCATGCCGGCGCGCCGCTGATGCTGTCGATGGGTCAGACGGCGGCCGAAGATCATACCCTGGGGCCTGACCTGCTGGGCGGTGAAAACCCGCAGATCCTGGTGCCGCAGGGCTGGTGGCAGGCCGCCACATCCACCGGCGACTGGACATTGGTTTCCTGCACCGTCTCTCCCGGTTTTCGGTTTACGGGGTTTGAGATGGCAGCCCCCGACTGGACGCTTGCCGCAAAGGAATAACGCGATGGACCACCGCGAGTTTGTCAGCAGCCTGCCGCCCATCGACCGCGAGGCGTTGACGCGCGCGACGGATGCGCCGGGATTACGGCATATGGCGCTGCATCTCGGTGCCATCCTTGCCGTCTCGGTGGCGATTGCGGCGGGCGTTCCGGGGTGGTGGGCGCTGTTGCCGGTGCAGGGCGTGTTGATCGTTTTTCTGTTCACGCTGGAGCATGAATGCACCCATCGTACCGCGTTTGAATCAGAGGCGCTGAACACCTGGGTCGGGCGGGTCTGTGGCATCGCTTTGGTGCTGCCGTTCGAGTGGTTCCGCTATTTCCATCTGGCGCATCACCGTTGGACCAATATCCCCGGCAAAGACCCCGAACTGGACGGCACCAAACCGGCACATCTGCGGGCCTGGCTTTGGCATGTGTCAGGCCTGCCCTATTGGGGGGCCGAGGCAAAACTGATGGCGCAGCTGGTCAGGGGCCGGGTTTCGGGCGACTATCTGCCCCGGGGAGCCGGCCGGCGCATTGTGGCCGAAGCGCGCGCCATGGCCGCGATCTATGCGCTGGCGGCGATCAGCCTGATCTGGTCGCCGCTGGTGATCTGGCTGTGGCTGGTGCCGGTGTTGCTGGGCCAGCCCGCCTTGCGCCTGTATCTTTTGGCCGAGCATGGCGATTGCCCCTATGTCTCTGACATGTTTTGCAACACGCGCACCACCTTTACCAATCGGCTGGTGCGGTTTCTGGCCTGGAACATGCCCTATCATGTCGAGCATCACGTCTATCCGTCGGTGCCGTTCCACCGCCTGCCAGAGTTGCATCTGCGCATGCAACAGCATCTACAGGTGACCGCACCCGGCTATGCGGCCTTTACCAAGGACTATCTGTCGCGGCGATTGTAGCGGGCACATTTTCAGCATGGCGGGGATCTGTGGCCCGGGATAAGGCAAGGAAATGACCCAGCCTGTTGATCAAGGCGGCGACAGCCGCGCCGGCTTTTACTATGCGCTGGCCGCCTATCTTTTGTGGGGCTTTTTACCGCTTTATATGAAGGCGTTGGCGCATGTGTCGCCGATCGAGGTGATTGCCCACCGGGTGCTGTGGTCCATTCCCGTGGCACTGGTGGTGCTGGCCTGGTTGGGCCGGACCGACGATCTGAAGGCAGCATTGCGCAATCCGCAGATGCTGGCCATGGCGGGCGTCACGGCGGCGCTGATTTCGGTGAACTGGGGGATCTATGTCTGGGCCATCGGCTCTGGGCACACGCTGGACGCCGCTTTGGGCTATTATATCAATCCCCTTTTCTCAATCTTTCTGGGCGCGGTTCTGTTGAAAGAGCGGCTGCGCGGCATCCAGTGGCTGGCGATTGCATCGGCCATCATCGCGGTGGCGATCCTGACATGGGAGGCGGGACGGCTGCCGGTGGTGGCGCTGGGCCTGACGTTCAGTTGGGGTTTTTACGCCTATCTCAAGCGCCGCCTGCCAATCGGCCCCAATCAGGGCTTTGCACTTGAAGTGCTGATTCTGCTGCCTTTTGGCCTGGGGTATGCGGGCTGGCTGTGGTGGTCTGGCACGGGTCATTTTGCCAATGGGGTGCCAGGCGATACCTGGCTGCTGCTGGGGTGTGGCATTGTGACGGCGGGACCTTTGATGATTTACGCCAACGGGGCGAAACGGCTGCGGTTGTCGACAATCGCGATCATGCAATACATCGCGCCGACGCTGATCTTTCTGACCGCGGTGTTCTTGTTTGATGAGCCGTTCTCACAGACCCAGCTGGTGGCCTTTGTCTTTATCTGGGCCGCACTGGTGATCTATTCGTGGTCAATCCTGCGGCGCAAACCGGCCGTTAGGGCCGGCTGATCTGCCCACCGCCTACAGCCGCCGGAACGCCAGTGGTGCCGGGGCAGGATGTCGCCATGCCGCGCATCACCCGCACCGCCAGATAGGCAAAGGCCTGCGCCTCAAGCATGTCGCCATTCAGACCGGCAGCTTCGACCGGATCCACCGGGCAGGTGAACTTGCGGCGCAAATGGCGCATCAGGGTGGCGTTGTGCCGCCCGCCGCCGGTGACCAGAAGGCGGCTGATGGGCGCGGGAAAATGCTCGGCCCCGCGGGCCACGGCGGCGGCGGCGGCGGCGGTCAGGGTGGCAATGGCATTGGCGGTGGACAGCGGTTTGACGGCCTGAAGCAGAGCTGCAAAGTCATTGCGATCCAGTGATTTTGGCGGGATGCGGTAGAAATAGGGGTGGGTCAGAAAGTCTTTGATCAGCTCTTTTTTCACCCGACCCTTGGCGGCCAACGCGCCGCCGTCATCCTGCGCCTTGCCCAATCGCGCGCGCATCAGATCATTGATCGGCGCGTTGGCCGGACCGGTGTCAAAGGCCAACAAAGCCCCCGGCACCTCGGGCGCGGGCTGGCTGGGGTCAACCCAGGTCAGATTACCGACACCGCCAAGGTTCAGAAAGGCCACGGGTGCGGTCGCGCCGATCTTTTTCGCCAGCGCAAAGTGGAAAAACGGTGCCAGCGGCGCGCCCTGCCCGCCCAGAGTGACGTCGGAGGTGCGGAAATCCCAGACCACCGGCAGGCCCAGAACCCCCGCCAGCAGATCGCCGTTTCCTGCCTGATGGGTGCCGCGGCCACGCGGGTCATGCGCCAAGGTCTGGCCGTGAAAGCCCGCCACCCCGGCCCCGGAAAACCGCGACATCACCTCGACATGCGCGGTTTCCACCACTTGGGCCGCCTCGGCCACGCCCGGATCATTGGGCCATTTGCCAAAGGCGGCGCGCAGGATGTCCTGCTCGGCCGGGGTGTAGGGGCGGTAGGCGTGGGGGCCAAAATCGGTGACAGACTGGCCGTCGGTCAGCACCATGGCCGCATCCACCCCATCCAGTGAGGTGCCCGACATCGCGCCCAGTGCCCAGATCGCCGCCAGATCGGCCTTACCTTTCGCCATCTTCCCCTTCGCCCCCTGCCCCGTTATACCGCCCGCATCTTAAAGCACGGGTGCCCTATGACCTACCATCCGAAATCGGATTTCATGCACGTGATGATCAGCCGCGGCTTTGTCGCCGATTGCACCGATTATCAGGCGTTGGACGAGGCCTGCGCCAAGGGTGGGATGCCGGGCTATATCGGCTTTGACGCCACAGCGCGGTCGCTGCATGTCGGCAGTCTGATCCAGATCATGATGCTGCGCTGGCTGCAGAAATCAGGCGGCAAGCCGATTGTCTTGATGGGTGGTGGCACCACCAAGATCGGCGATCCGTCGTTTCGGGCTGATGAGCGCCCCTTGCTGACCGATGCCCAGATCGACGACAATATCGCCGGGATCAAGCGGGCATTCACCCCCTATGTGCAGTTCGGCGACGGGCCGACCGATGCGATGATGGTGAACAACGCCGAATGGCTGGACCAGTTGAATTACATCGGGTTCCTGCGCGACATCGGGCGACATTTCAGCGTCAACCGCATGCTGTCATTCGAGAGCGTGAAATCGCGACTGGACCGCGAGCAGAGCCTGTCGTTCCTGGAATTCAACTACATGATCCTGCAGGCCTATGATTTCCTGGAGCTGCATCGCCGCTATGGCTGCATGTTGCAGATGGGCGGATCAGACCAGTGGGGCAACATCGTCAACGGCGTTGATCTGACGCGGCGGGTGATTGAAGGAGAGGTGTATGGCCTGACCTCGCCACTCCTGACCACCTCAGACGGCAAGAAGATGGGCAAAAGCCAGAATGGCGCGGTCTGGCTGAATGGCGATATGTTCAGCCCTTATGAGTTCTGGCAGTTCTGGCGCAATACGACAGACGCAGATGTGGGGCGGTTCCTCAAACTCTATACCGAGCTGCCGTTGGAGGAATGCAACCGGCTGGGGGCGCTGGCCGGGGCAGAAATCAACGAAGCCAAGATTGTGCTGGCCAATGCGGTGACAGCGCTGTTGCACGGTGCTGATGCGGCAACGGCGGCCGAGGCCACGGCGCGCGAAGTGTTTGAGCGCGGCGGTATCGGCGATGATCTGCCCACCGTCACGCTGACGGTAGATGAGGTGGCCGATGGCGTCGGGATCGTGCAGCTGTTGGTTCGGGCCGGGCTGGCGGCCAGTGGCAAGGATGCCAAACGGCTTTTGGCCGAGGGCGGCGCAAAGGTGAATGACGAGATCGTCACTGATGCTGGGTTGCGCTTTGGTGCCGGACAACTGGCCGATCCGGTCAAGCTGACCGTCGGCAAAAAGCGTCACGCGCTGGTGGTGCTGGGCTAGGCTAAGGTAGGATGGGCAATATTGCCCATCCTACGGGGCCCCATCAGGGCTGAACGGAGACTTTCGTCATCACGTCTGGTGCGGCCGGTGGTTCGCCCTTGGCGATGGCATCCACCACCTCCATTCCCGAGACGACATGACCGACGACGGTATATTGGCCGTCAAGAAACGTGCCCGGCGCGAACATGATGAAGAACTGCGAGTTGGCCGAGTCCGGATCTTGCGACCGCGCCATACCTACAATGCCACGTTGGAAGGACACGTCCGAAAATTCGGCCGGGATGTCAGGCAGATCCGACCCACCCATCCCCGCACCGGACAGATCACCGCCCGATTTGCCGAATTTTACATCGCCTGTCTGCGCCATGAAGCCGTCGATCACGCGGTGGAACACCACGCCATCATAGGCCCCGGATTCAGCCAGCGCCGTCATCTGCGCCACATGCTTGGGCGCAAGGTCCGGCAGCATGTCGACGACGATCTGGCCATTGGCGGCCCCCGCGACCTCAATCACCAGATTGGGGCCGGGGCCGTCGGGTTCGCCTTCGGCAAAGGCGGGGGTTGCCAGCAACAGCGTGGCGGCAAGGATCTTATGCAACATCGGCAGCCACCCGGACGGTGATCATGCGGTCGGGCGCGGCGGGCGGCTCGCCCCGGGCGATCTTGTCGACATGCTCCATGCCCGAGATCACCTGACCGTAAACGGTGTATTGTCCGTTCAGGAAGGAATTCTCGCCAAAGTTGATGAAGAACTGGCTGTTGGCCGAATTCGGGTTCTGGCTGCGCGCAGCGCCGATCGACCCGCGGGCATGCGGCACCTTTGAGAATTCGGCTGGCAGATCTGGATGCTCGGACCCGCCCGTGCCGGCGCGGCGCAGGTTGAAGTCCTGTTCCATGTTGCCGTTTTCCACATCGCCCGTCTGGGCCATGAAACCGTCGATCACGCGGTGGAAAGCCACGTTGTCATAGGCCTTGGCGCGGGCCAGCGTCTTCATCCGCTCGACATGCTTGGGGGCAACGGCGGGCAAGAGTTCAATCACCACTTCGCCGTCTTTCAGCGTCAGGATGATGGTGTTTTCTGGGTCTTTGATCTCGGCCATCGGTCTTTCCTTCAGGTTTTCTGGTCGGGCGAGAAACTAGCGGCGACGCGGGCCAAGGGAAAGAGCAAATGGGCGTGATCGGTTGACGGGCGCGCGATGCTGCGCCAGACATTGCCGGGGGCCGCTGCCTGAACCCTGCCCCAACAGACCCCGAAGGAGACGCCCGATGGCCTGGAAAACGCTGGATGACATCGCCCTGGCCGGCAAGGTTGTGCTGACACGGGTGGATATCAACGTGCCGATTGAGGGGTCTCGCGTGACCGACACCACGCGGATCGACAAGATTGTGCCGACTGTAAAGGACATTCAGGCGCGCGGCGGCAAGGTGGTGCTGCTGGCGCATTTCGGCCGGCCCAAGGGCAAACCGGTGCCGGAGATGAGCCTGCGCCATGTGCAGCCAGCGCTGGAGGCGGCTTTGGGGCAGAGCGTCACCTTCATGGAGCGGCCGGATCGCGCTGCAATTGACGCCCTGCCCGGCGGTTCTGTTGTATTGGTCGAAAACACCCGGTTTTCGCCGATGGAAGAGGCCAATGATCCCGAAATGGCGCAGTTTCTGGCGTCTTTGGGCGATGTGTTTTGCAATGATGCGTTTTCGGCCGCGCATCGGGCCCACGCCTCAACCACCGGGGTGGCCCGGCTGCTGCCATCCTGTGCCGGGCGTCTGATGGAGGAGGAGCTGCGCGCTTTGGAGGCCGCTTTGGGCAACCCTGCGCGCCCGGTGATGGCGGTGGTGGGGGGGGCCAAAGTCTCTTCCAAACTGGAGCTCTTGGGCAATCTGGTGACACGGGTTGACCATCTTGCCATTGGCGGCGGCATGGCAAACACCTTTCTTGTGGCCCAGGGGATTGAGGTCGGCATATCCTTGGCCGAGCGGGATATGGCAGAAACGGCGCTGGAAATTCTGGCCAAGGCCGAGGCAGCGGGCTGCGCCATTCACTTGCCGGTGGATGTGGTGGTGGCGCGCGAATTCAAAACCGGGGCGCCGTGCCAGACGGTAAGCGTCAATGCCTGCCCGCCGGATGCGATGATTCTGGATGCCGGCCCCGAGACGGTCTCACGGCTAAAGGCGGTCATGGGCCAATCGGCGACACTGATTTGGAACGGGCCTTTGGGGGCGTTTGAAATTCCGCCCTTTGATGCGGCGACCAATGCGGCTGCGGCCGAGGCGGCGCGGCTGACGGCGGCGGGGCGGCTGATCTCGGTTGCCGGGGGGGGAGATACGGTGGCGGCGCTGAACGGGGCCGGAGCGGCGGATGCGTTCACCTTTATCTCAACCGCCGGGGGCGCGTTTCTGGAGTGGATGGAAGGCAAGGAATTGCCCGGCGTAACGGCGCTGATGGGCTGAAGCGGTGGCCTGGGCGCTGATCACCGGGGCGTCCGAGGGCTTGGGGCGCGAATTCGCGCGGCTGGCGGCCGAGGACCGGTTCGATCTGATCCTGACCGCGCGCAGGCTGGATCTGCTGCAGGAGGTGGCCGCTGAGATCCGCGCGGCCTACGGTGTGACGGTTGAGGTGATTGCCGCCGATCTGGCGATTGACGGGGCCGCCGAACGCCTGTGGGCCGCAGCCGCTGCGGGCCGTGAGATTGCGGTTCTGGTCAACAACGCCGGTCTGGGCGCTGCCGGACCGTTTGCGGATCGCGGCGAATGGGGGCGGGAAATGGCCAGCGTGATGGTCAATGTGGTCTCGGCCACCACTCTGATGAAAGAAGCCGTCACCGCGATGGCAGACGGCGCGGGCGGACGTATCCTGAACGTCGCCTCGACCGCGGCCTATATGCCGGGACCGGGCATGGCGATCTATCACGCGACCAAATCCTATCTGCTCAGCCTGTCCGAAGCCGTCGCACATGAGCTGCGCGGCAGCGGAATCACCGTCACCGCCCTTTGCCCTGGCGCGACGCGAACCGGGTTTTTCCGCAGCGGTGGGTTTGAGAGTGGCACGCGGATACAATCCCTGCCGATGCCATCAGCCGCGACCGTGGCACTGAAAGGCTGGGCGGCGATGAAAGAAGGCCGCCGGGTTGCCGTGCCCGGCCTAGACAACAAGATCTTTGCCTTTCTGCCCCGGATTGCCCCCAAGGCGGTGGTTCTGCGGGTGGCTGCGTTCTTTCTGCGCCGCCGTTAGCGCTAAGCCAGATTGCAGGGCGGCGGCATCAAAGCTATGCCAAAGGGGCGAGTTCAACCAAGGGGGTGTGCCATGGCCAATGCCGAGATGACGAAACAGATTGCCCAGGGGCATGGCTTTATCGCGGCGCTGGACCAATCGGGCGGCTCAACCCCCAAGGCGCTGGCGCAATACGGCGTGCCCGACAGCGCCTGGTCGGATGAGAGCGGCATGTTCGATCTGATCCACGCCATGCGCGTGCGCATCATCAAGTCGCCCGCCTTTACCGGCGACAAGGTGGTGGGGGCGATTCTGTTTGAGCAGACCATGGACCGGATGGTCGATGGGGTGCCAACGGCAGAATACCTGTGGAATACCCGCCATGTTGTGCCATTCTTGAAGATCGACAAGGGGTTGGAGGCCGAGGTTGATGGCTGCCAGCTGATGAAGCCGATGCCGGATCTGGACGCCCTGTTGGCCCGCGCGGTCACGGCGGGGATTTATGGCACCAAGGAACGCAGCGTGATCTCTGCCGCCAATGCGCAAGGTATTCAGGCAGTGGTTGACCAGCAATTTGCCATCGGCGCGCAGGTCACGGCCCATGGGCTGATGCCGATCCTGGAGCCTGAGGTGACGATTTCCATCGCCGACAAACCGCAGGCCGAGGTGATGCTGCGCGACGCGCTGTTGCGCGGGCTGGACGCTTTGGGTGACGCTCAGGTCATGCTGAAGCTGAGCCTGCCATCAGTCGATAACTTCTATGCGTCCCTGATCGAACACCCCAAGGTGCTGAAAGTGGTGGCGCTGTCGGGCGGCCATTCTCGCGCGGCAGCCAACGCGATTCTGGCGCGCAACCGCGGGATGATCGCCAGCTTCAGCCGTGCGCTGAGCGAGGGGCTGAGTGCGCGCCAGACCGACGCTGAATTCGATGCCATGCTGAAAGACGCGATCGACAGCATCCACGCCGCTTCGGTTGCAGGCTGAACACAGGTTGCAACAGAATGAATAAATGGGGGAATTCTCCGGTTTCGGGAATTCCCTTTGAGATTTGGCTGTGGCATGGTCCGGATATGCCCCCGCAAAGAGGGGCAGTGAACGGTTGAGGCGGACAGAAATGACCCACGCGGCGGCACGACAGAATCTGGGCGGCCTGATCTATTTTGCCCTGGCCTTCACGTTGGGGGCCTATTTCACCTTTGCCGCTGTGCAGGGGGATTACGGCGTGTTCCGCCGGGTCGAGATCGCGGCCGAGGCCGAAGAACTGCGGGCAGAGCGCGACAAGCTGAAGGCCGAGTTGGCGCAGGTGCAAAACCTGTCGCATCGCCTGTCGGACGCCTATCTGGATCTGGATCTGCTGGACCAACAGGCCCGCGACGTGCTGGGCTATATGCGGTCGGACGAGATCACCATCCGCTGACGCGACCTGAACCTTTCCCGGTTAACCAGCCCTGCCAAAAACACATAGGTGACATGTCAGCCCCTGCGCGTCGGCGGGGAAATTTTGCTTTGACCCAATAAACTCCGTAGGTGTATAGATGGTTTAACGTTGAACTATTCCTTTTCCGTGGGAGGAGATGCTAATGGCCAAAAAGCCGGAAGCGAGACCGAATGTCTCAAAGGACGAGTTGCTGAAGTATTACCGTGAGATGCTGCTGATCCGGCGGTTTGAGGAAAAGGCCGGCCAGTTGTATGGCATGGGCCTGATCGGCGGGTTTTGCCATCTGTACATCGGGCAAGAGGCTGTCGTTGTCGGCCTTGAGGCCGCGTCCAAAGAGGGCGACAAGCGCATCACCAGCTACCGCGATCACGGCCATATGCTGGCCTGTGGCATGGACCCCAAGGGTGTCATGGCCGAGTTGACCGGGCGGATTGGAGGCTACTCCAAGGGCAAGGGCGGCAGCATGCACATGTTCTCGAAAGAGCGGCACTTCTACGGCGGGCACGGCATTGTCGGGGCGCAGGTGCCCCTGGGCGCGGGCCTGGCATTCGCCGACAAATATCTGGGCAATGACAACGTAACCTTCACCTATTTCGGCGATGGCGCAGCCAACCAGGGCCAGGTCTATGAGACCTACAACATGGCTGAGCTGTGGTCTTTGCCGGTAATTTTCGTTATTGAAAACAATGGCTACGCCATGGGAACCAGCATGAAGCGGTCGACCAAATCGACCACGCTTTATGGTCGCGGTCTGGCCTACGGCATTCCGGGTGAGCAGGTTGACGGCATGGATGTGCTGGCGGTCAAGGCGGCTGGCGAAAAGGCCGTGGCGCACTGCCGCGCAGGCAAAGGGCCGTATATCCTTGAAATGATGACCTATCGCTATCGCGGCCACTCGATGTCGGACCCGGCGAAATACCGGACCCGCGAAGAGGTAGAAAAGATGCGGTCAGAAAAGGACGCGATCGAGCATGTGCGCGAGCTTTTGTTGCAAGGCGGCCATGCGTCGGACGACGATCTGAAGGCCATCGACAAAGAGATCAAGGCGCAGGTCAATGAGGACGCCGAATTCTCAAAAGAAAGCCCGGAGCCGTCTGCGGACGAGCTTTGGACCGATATTTACGCGTAAGGGGGAAAGACATGGCAACGCAAATCCTGATGCCCGCGCTTTCTCCGACGATGGAAGAAGGCACGCTGGCCAAATGGCTGGTGAAAGAGGGCGATGTGGTCAAATCCGGCCAGATCATCGCCGAGATCGAGACCGACAAGGCGACGATGGAGTTTGAGGCGGTCGATGAGGGGATCGTGGGCAAGCTGTTGGTGGCCGAAGGCACCGCGGGCGTGAAAGTCAACGCAGCCATTGCGGTGCTGGTGGAAGAGGGCGAAAGCGTCGCTGACGCGGCCCCCGCTCAGGCGGCCAAGCCTGCGGCCCCTGCCGAGGCGGCAAAGGCCGCACCCACCGTTGCCGCCGCCCCTGCCCCGATGCAGGCCGCCAAGGGCTGGCCGCATTCCGATCTGCCCGAAGGCCCGACCAAGACCATGACCGTGCGCGAAGCCTTGCGTGAGGCGATGGCCGAAGAGATGCGCGCTGATCCGTCAGTGTTCCTGATGGGCGAGGAAGTTGGCGAGTATCAGGGCGCCTACAAGATTTCCCAGGGCCTGCTGGACGAATTCGGCGCCAAGCGCGTGGTTGACACGCCGATCACCGAGCATGGCTTTACTGGCATCGCGGTCGGTGCCAGTTGGGGCGGAACGCGGCCGATTGTCGAGTTCATGACCTTCAACTTCGCCATGCAGGCGATTGACCACATCATCAACTCGGCCGCCAAGACCCTTTATATGTCGGGCGGCCAGATGGGCAGCCCAATCGTGTTCCGTGGTGCCAATGGCGCAGCGGCGCGGGTCGGCGCACAGCATTCCCAGGACTATTCGGCCTGGTATGCAGCCATTCCCGGCTTGAAGGTCTGCATTCCCTATTCGGCGGCCGACGCCAAGGGCCTGTTGAAAACCGCGATCCGTGACCCGAACCCGGTGATCTTTTTGGAAAACGAGATCATGTATGGGCGGAGTTTTGAAGTTCCGACCGACCCCGACTTCACCATCCCCTTCGGCAAGGCCAGCATCCTGCGCGATGGCACCGATGTGACCATCGTGACCTTCAGCATTGGTTGCACCTATGCGCTGCAAGCGGCGGATGAACTGGCCAAGGAAGGCATCAGCGCTGAGGTGATCAACCTGCGCACCCTGCGCCCGATTGATTATGATACGGTGCTGGCCAGCGTGATGAAGACCAACCGCTGCGTGACCGTGGAAGAGGGCTTCCCGGTGGGGGCCATCGGCAACCATATCGGCGCGGTCATTATGCAGCGCGCCTTCGACTATCTGGACGCGCCGGTGATCAATTGCACCGGCAAGGATGTGCCGATGCCCTATGCGGCAAATCTGGAAAAGCTGGCACTGACAACAACCGCCGAGGTTGTCGAAGCCGTCAAATCCGTCTGCTACCGGTGAGGTGAAACCATGGCTGTCGAAATTCTGATGCCGGCCCTTTCCCCGACGATGGAAGAGGGCACGCTGGCCAAATGGCTGGTCAAAGAGGGCGATACCGTCAAATCCGGCATGGTGATTGCCGAGATCGAGACCGACAAGGCGACGATGGAGTTTGAAGCTGTCGATGAAGGGATCGTCGGGAAAATTCTGGTCGCCGAGGGCACGGCGGGGGTGAAAGTCAACACCCCGATCGCTGTCATGGTGGAAGAGGGAGAGGCGGTGCCTGCGGCCTCGTCCAGCAAACCGGTGGCGGTTGCAGCGGCACCTGCCGCAACGGCAGCACCCGCATCAACTGAGGCGGCGCCGGCTGTCGCCCCTGTGGCCGCATCAGGTGCGAGGGTTTTCGCCTCGCCCTTGGCGCGACGCATTGCCAAGGAAAAGGGCGTGGATCTGGGCGCGGTCAAGGGATCAGGGCCGCATGGCCGGATCGTCAAGGCCGATGTCGAGGGCGCCACGCCCGGAGCGGCACCGGTCGCAGCACCAGCAGCAACAGCCGCCCCTGCCCCGGCCAAAGCGGCCATGGCCGCGGGAATGTCTGCAGAAACCGTGTTGAAGATGTATGCCGACCGCGAGTTTGTCGAAGTGCCCTTGGACGGCATGCGCCGCACCATCGCGGCCCGGCTGACCGAAGCCAAGCAGACCATCCCGCATTTCTATCTGCGCCGTGAGGTGCGTCTGGACGCGCTGATGGCCTTCCGTGAGCAGCTGAACAAGGGGCTTGAGGCGCGTGGCGTCAAGCTGTCGGTCAATGACTTCATCATCAAGGCCTGCGCTGTGGCCTTGCAGGCCGTGCCCGATGCCAATGCGGTCTGGGCTGGCGACCGGGTGCTGAAGCTGAAGCCCTCTGACGTGGCGGTTGCCGTGGCGGTGGAGGGGGGGCTGTTCACACCCGTCCTGCGCGATGCGGACACAAAAACGTTGTCAGCGTTGTCGGCCGAGATGAAGGATCTGGCCACCCGGGCCAAAACGAAAAAGCTGGCACCGCATGAGTATCAGGGCGGGTCGTTCGCGATTTCCAACCTGGGGATGATGGGGATCGAGAATTTCGACGCCGTGATCAACCCGCCGCATGGCGGTATTCTGGCCGTGGGGGCCGGGTTGAAAAAACCGGTCGTGCTGGCTGATGGCTCGGTCGGCGTGGCGACGGTTATGTCGATGACGCTATCGGTGGATCACCGTGTGATCGACGGCGCCTTGGGGGCACAGTTCCTGAAAGTGGTGGTGGACAGCCTGGAAAATCCGATTTCCATGCTGGCGTGATTTTTTGCGGATGGGCCGGGGG
>JBATPI010000166.1:0-1538 GCA_049291415.1 Paracoccaceae bacterium
ATCTCGGAGTTCGGAAGATTGTTCCGCGGTTCGGCTGTTGTGGCCCAGGAACGGTGGGTTCCCAGCCACTACTACGTGTTCGCTGGCCGCGAGGATGTCGCTCCATTCGAGCCGCAGGGCGTTGCCCACCACAATCTTGGCTTCTCGCTGGATGGGAAGGCGCTCGGGCGCCTGACCGAAGCGCTCCCGAAGCTTGAGGTCGCACTGTCGGTCCATCATGAACATCGCGGTCTCGGCGATGCGCGCTGGCCACTCGTCGATCTCTATGCCGTAGAAGTGGTCGAGCGAGACCTTGAGCAGCCTCGTCCAGTCAGCATCGAGAGTCGAACTGCCCGGGGCCACCCTAAGGTCGGCCAGGGCGGTCATTACCTCGAGCTCTATCTCTCGCAGTTCGCGGTAGGCAACGATGATGAAGTTGCCGCATCCGCATGCAGGGTCCATGAAGCGGATGGCGCCGAGTCGATCCCAGAGCTTGTTGAGGGAGTTGACCTTCTTCTGAGTGGTGTCGCGGGCAAGGGCGGCGGCCAGCTCGTCCCTGAGTGCGTCAAGGAAGAGCGGGTTGAGCGTCTTGAGGATGTTTTCTTCCGACGTGTAGTGCTCGCCGAGGGCGCGGCGGGTCTCGGCGTCGCGGACCGACTGGAACATCGAGCCGAAGATCGCGGGGCTGATGCCGGACCAGTCGACGGCACACGCCTCGAGGATGGCGCTGCGGAAGTCCTTACCTAGGGTCGGCAGCTTGAACTTCTCGTTGAAGATGCCGCCGTTGACGTACTTGAAGCCTTCGAAGCCGGGCGGCACATGGTCGGGCTTGGCTGTGTCAAGGAAGGTGAAGAGCTCGTTGAGCACGCGGGCAAGGTCGGAGCCGTCTGGTCGGGTCTCGTGCTGGATCACATTCCGGAAGGCGTCGGTCTGCCACATCTCGGTGTCATCGCCGAACATGAGGAAGAGGACCCGGGCAAGGGCCACCGAGATCTCGTGATCCCGCTTCTTGGGGTCGGCGTCGGTTGGGTAGGCCTTCTCGACGGCGGCGTACATGTTCGCCATCAGTCTGGAGGCGCGCTTCGACTCGTTCTGGGCCTCCGTGTCGAACGCGTTCCGGACCTTGCCGAGCACGGCGTTGGCGTCGAGGACGACGTCGAACGGCATACGGATGATGTCGAGGCGGGCCGCGAACTTGGGGTCGGGGTCGCCCTTCTTGTGGCGGTGGCTTGTCAGCCGCGAGGTGACGGATCCGTCCTTGGCTCGCCGCACGGGCCATCGCCAAACTTGGTCTTTGTTACCGTCGAAGATAACCAACCGGTCCGTGGTGGTCTTCGAGATCAGGCGATCGAGCTCGGCCTCGAGGGCGGAGCCTGGCCGTTCGTCGCAGACCCACACACGTAGGCCCTTGTACGAGGCGACGTTCCGGGCGCTTACCGCGCGTCCGTCGTCGTCGGTCACGCTCACGGTCTGCTTGATGTCCGGCGCGAGCCAGTTGAGGTCTTCGATGAAGAGCTCCTGGAAGTCCCCTCGATCCACCTTGGAGAGAAGTTCATCAC
>JBATPI010000167.1:0-7478 GCA_049291415.1 Paracoccaceae bacterium
GCGCTGCCCGCGGCCCCCGCAGCAACAGGGCACCCGCCAACAGGGCGGGCAGCACGAAATACACGCCCCGCCATGCCAGAACCGCCGCCAGCGCACCCGGGTCATGGCCCACTGGCAATAGAGCCAGCAAAGTCAGTTCGAACGCGCCGATCCCGCCCGGCGTGCCAGACAGCAGCCCCGCGCCCAAGGCCAGCAGAAACACCGGCACCACCACGTCCAATGGCGGCGCACCGGACCACAGGCACCAAAACGCCAGTGCCGCACCTCCGCAATCCACCGACGCCAGCGCAACCATCCGCGCCAATGTGTAAAGATTGGGCCAGCCGCGCAGCGGCATCAGCCCCAAGAGCATACCGAGCATGGCCAGCCCCAGCGCCGTCACCGCACCCCCGCGCAACGGTCCGCCCAACAGCAGAACCGCCGCCGCCGTGACCACCGCCCAGCCCGCCAGAAACATCAAGGACACTGCCAGCGTCAGCCGCCCCGCTTGCCACAGCGTCAGCGACGGTAGCATCCGCCAGCGCACCAGCGCGCCGGTAACCACGCCAAGCCCCAGCATCTGCGACAGCGCGATGCCGCAAAACCCCGCCATCCGCGCCTGCCTGCCGGGAACGCCGGTGGCCAGATGCCGATGCACAGCCTCATCATAGCGCCCGACGGCCCAGAAACTGATCCCCGTCGCCAAGAGCGCCGCCGCCCAAGCCCCAAAAGGCACCTGCGCCACCGCCCCAAAAACCGCCGCTCCTTCCAGCTCTTGCAGCCGGTGCCATAGCAAAAGCCCAAAGCCAGAGGTAGCCAGCACCGCCAGCCCGCCCTGCCGCCACGGTGTCACCCGGCCATCGGCACCCCGAAGCGCGCCTGCGATTGCCGTCAGCTGTGATGCCATTCTGCCCTTGCCCCTATGGTCTGGGGGTCAGGATTAGGCCGCTGCGGTGAAACTGCGGTTAACGCCGCCGCCATCGCGCGGCCGAAGTCATGAAAAAGCCGCGCATCCCTTGGGGGAGCGCGGCCTTGAGGGTGCGAAACCAGTGCTTAGATTTCGGTCATCAACTGGGCCTGGGCCACCGACAGCATCTCGGCCATCTTGGCGCGGATCTCATCGGCGCTGGCCTTTCCAGCCAGATCGGCGGCAACCTTGCGCACCACATCCTCAATCCCGGCCTCTTCGAAATCGGCCTGCACCACCTCTATGGCGTATTCGGCCGCTGCATCGCCGGTTTTGCCCAACAGGTCCGCCGCCCACAGCCCGACCAGCTTGTTCCGGCGCGCTTCGGCGCGGAACTGCATTTCACTGTCATGGGCGAATTTGGCCTCGAATGCGTTTTCGCGGTCGTCGAATGTGGTCATGGCGGCCCCCGGCGCAAGAATGTGTTGGTTTGACTGTCATATGCCCATCGCGGCGCATCACCGCAAGGGTAAAGCACGCAAGCCCCCCGCAGACTTGCGACCCGCCGCCCCTTGCACTATAGCCCGCACAGCAAGTGAGGCAGCACGGCCACCCCGCCTTGCCCCCCGGTATCGGAGAGTTCATGGCACGGCGCAAAAAGGTGTATGAGGGCAAGGCCAAGGTCCTGTACGAGGGCCCCGAACCCGGCACCCTGATCCAGTATTTCAAGGATGACGGCGCCCCCACCCTGACGGATGAGCCGCCGGTCACCGTCGAAGGCAAGGGCGTTTTGAACAACCGCCTCAGCGAATTCTTCATGTCGGGGCTGAACGCCATCGGTGTGCCGACGCATTTCATCCGCCGTATCAACATGCGTGAACAACTGGTCCGCATGGCCGAGATCGTGCCTTTGGAAGTGGTGGTGCGCAATTTTGCCGCCGGGGACATCAGCGCGCGCCTGGGCATTCCCGAAGGCACGCCGCTGCCACGTCCGATTGTCGAATACTATTTCAAGGACGACAAGCTGGGCACACCTCTGGTCTCTGAGGAACACATCGTCGCCTTTGGCTGGGCCAACCAGCAGGATCTGGATGACGTCATCGCGCTGGCCTTGCGGGTGAACGACTTTCTGTCCGGCGTGATGCTGGGTGCCGGCATCCGTCTGGCCGATTTCCGTCTGGAAGTGGGCCGGGTCTGGGAGGGCGACTTCATGCGCCTGATCGTCGCCGATGAGATCAGCCCGGACAGTTGCCGCCTGTGGGATCTGCGTCAGCCCGAGCGGCCCGACGGCACGATCCCCGATCCGGCACCGATGCCCGATGTCTATACCGAACTGGCACGGCGGCTGGGGGTCATGCCCTCAAACGTCACCCACACCACCAAGCCAACCTTGATCAACTGAACCCGACCCGGAGGCCCTGCCATGAAAGCCCGCGTAACCGTCATGCTGAAATCCGGGGTTCTCGACCCGCAGGGCGAGGCGATCCGGCATGCCTTGGGAACCCTGGGCTTTCACGGCGTGAATGGCGTACGGCAGGGCAAGGTGATTGAGCTGGATCTGGCGGCCACCGACAAGACCGCGGCCAAGGCCGAGGTCAAGGCGATGTGCGAAAAGCTGCTGGCCAATACGGTGATCGAAAGCTACCGCGTCGAGATTGGCTGATCCAATCTCTCAGCTTCGTCCTGCAAGCCATTGGTTTGTATATTTCTTCTAACGCAGGCTGACACGCAGGCTGATCCCGTCCTTTGCGCGCACGGTCAGATGGGCCACCGGCACCGGATCACATCCCTCAATCGGGTCAAACCGGAATTTCCGCACCAGCATGGCCAGCAACAGCGGCCCTTCGACCATGGCAAAGCCCGCCCCGGTGCAGACCCGTGGCCCGGCCGAAAACGGCATATAAGCCACGCGGGACGACTCACGCCCCTCAGCCGTTTGCCAGCGATCCGGGTCAAACCCATCGGGATTGGCCCACAGCCGTTCGTGGCGCTGCTGGTGCCAGGGGCTAAGCACGACCTGCGCGCCGGGGGCGATCTTGCGGCCGCGAAACTCTTCCGGGCAGGTGTTTTCGCGCACCATCATTGGCACGGGTGGATAGAGACGCAGAGTTTCGCGGAACACATCGCGCGTGAACTTCAGCCGGGCAATATCCGAGAAGGTCGGGAAATCGGACAAGGCTGCCACCTCGGCCGCGATCCGCTCTTGCGCGCCCGGATACAGCGCCACCAGATACAGCGCCCATGCCAGCGCCGAGGCGCTGGTCTCATGCCCCGCCAGAAAAAAGATCGCTACCTGATCGACCATCTCGGCCGATTGAAACCGCTGTCCGGTCAGGGGGTCAGCGGTGGTCATGATCTTGGTCGCCAGATCATCCGGCGCTGTGCCGGCCGCAATTTCATCCGCGCGGGCCTCGGTCAGCTGGGTAATCAACCCGCGGATCACGGCGGCCGAGGCGGTGGTGGCTCGGCGATGCAGGCGTGGAAACCAGCGCGGCAAGGGTAGAAAGGCGGCCAGATTCAGCAAAGGCTGGGTGCGTTGATAGGCGCGGAATTCGTGGAACACCCGGGCCGCCACCTCATTCTCGATCGGGATCGAAAAGAGGGTGCGGAAGATCACATCCGCCGCGGCGTGACTCATCTGTTCTTCGACTTCGACCAGACCTTGCGGCATCCGCGCAACTGCCGACTGTGTCGCGGCCAGCATGGCGGGAAAGGTGTCTTTCAGCCGCCCGCCCTCAAACGCGGGGTCGATGATGCGGCGCTGGCGTTTCCACTGCTCGCCATTCGTCACAAAGACCGAATTGCCCAACAGCGGATTCAACCCCTCGCGGATGCGGTTCGATTTGGGGAAATCGCCGGGGCGCTCTTTCAGCACCCGGGTCACCAGAACGGGATCATTCACCATATAGCTGCGGAAAAACGGCGTGCGAAACTCGGCCATCCACGCCCGGTAAAGCCGCGCAGGCTGGGCCGACAATATGTCGCGGCGAAACAGCCGCAAATAGCCCAAGAGAGACACCCGATCCGGGCGCGGCGTCGGTTTGGGCGGGTGAAACGGGCAATCGGTCATGCCAGATCTTTATAACGGTTCACCGCTTTGGTAATACGACTTTTTGACGGGGCGCGATTGGCATAGCGCGCGCCCAAGGTTTGTGCGCCGGTGGTGATCTGGAAGTAGTCATAGTCGCCGGGCCGGTCAAATGCGCAAAGATATTGAAAATGCAGCCGGAAATAGCGCCGCTTTAATTCTTTCCAACGCTCTTCCGACAGCGTTTGCGTAAAGGCGGCAGACACCACCAGCGGCCATTTCTGATTCAAAGGCGCAACGCCGGTCACCGCAACCGGATCGCACAGCGCAAAGGCGCAGCCATCGCCCGGGGCGGTGACATCAACCCAAGTGATCTCTTCGCGCGTCGAGAGATAGGCCAGATCGGCGCGCAATCGCTGGGCCTTTGGCAAAAAGCTGACCATCGGAACGACGTGGCCCAGCGACAGAAAGCCGAGAGCGGGGCGCGCCGCGGGCAAACCGTCACGCAGCAAATCGGCCAGAATCGAGACCGCCAGATGCGCACCGGACGAGTGGCCGACGACCAGAACCTCATCCACATCACTGTCCATTGCGGCGCGGATGGTGGCGCGGAACTCGGCCATCCGGGCCTCCAGGGGTGCGGGGTTAGCGCCGCCGGATTGGGCAGAATAGGCGTAATCATGCATCAGGTAATAGGCAAAGACCTTGTTGTCGATGGACCGGAACCAGCGCAACGCCAGCACCAGAACGACCACGAACACCGGCAACCACAGCACCCAATGGGTGAAGTGCGTGACGACATTGGCCAGGACCCAAGCCGTCAGACCGGACAGGGCCAACTGCCCGAGCAGAAAGAAAATCGGGTAAAGGGCGGCAATCATCGGCCCCTTGCGCAGCCGCATCAGCCGGAAAAGCGCGCCCGATCCGATATAGGCCCAGGCGGTGCGGACCAGTTGCAGATAGGTGGCGGGGATGGAATTCGACATGGATTTCTTGACGATATCGGACCAGACCAAAACCTCTACTTCGGCCTCTGCGGTCTGGCCCTGGATCGTTCCGGTGGCATGCCAGCCGTAGGGGCCTTTGGTAGTTTTCGGTTTCAGATCAAGGGAGTATCCGCTGATCCTCGCCTGCGCGGCGCCTTCCTTGCGGAACAACTCGCGGTAGCGGCGGGGGTGGAACGGGTCATAGCCGGGAATGTAGAACACCCGGCGGCGAAACGGTTTTCTCGCAGCGTCAGGCTGCCGAAGTGCTGGTTTGGTCGTCATGGCCCCATCCTTGCGCGGCAGGATGCCCTGAAATTTTGGCGGAAATAAGAGGGCTTAGCCTAAAAGCGGAATCCCCAGCCGCTCCATCCCGTCCAGCATCCAGCCTGACACCATCGAGAAGGATGAGGTGAACAAGAGCACTCCGACCACGATCAACAATGCCCCCATGGCAATCTCAATCTTGCGCATATGAGGGCGCAGACGCCGCATCACCCCAATCGACTGGCTGATGAAAATCGCCGACAACAGGAACGGCAGACCCAGGCCGATGGAATAGACCGCCATCAGATACAGGCCGCGGGTCACATCGGCCTCACGCGCGGCCATGGTCAGGATGCCCGACAGGATCGGGCCGTTGCAGGGCGTCCATCCGGCCGCAAAGGCCAGCCCCAGCACAAAAGCCCCCAAGGCGCTGCCACCCTGATCGCCAGCATCCAGCCGCGCCTCTCGCATCAGGAACGGAATGCGGATGACGCCGATGAAATGCAGGCCAAAGATGATGACAATGACCCCGGCGATGCGGTTGAACACCTCTTGATTGGTCAGGAAAAAGATCCCCAAGGCCGAGGCGGCAAAGCCCAGCAGCAGAAAGATTGTCGACAGGCCCAGCACGAAAAACAGGGCCGGCAGGATGACGCGCCGCCGCGCCTCGGTCGGGCCGGTCATCTCCGACATCGAAATGCCGGACATATAGGCCAGATAGGGCGGAACCACCGGCAGGACGCAGGGCGACAGGAACGACAACAGCCCGCCCGTCAGCGCCAGCAGCGTTGACAGGGCCAAGCCTGCGTCAAGGATGGAAGTGTCAAACATCGTGTCCCCTTTGCCCTGTCTTAGCCCGTGGGCACGCGCGCGTCACGGGGGGACGATGGCGCATATGGTCACATCGGCGGGATTGGATTGTCACATGCCGAACGCAGCGCTAAGAACCCGCATGAGCAACTGGCACCATGTTATCGACTGTGAGGGGCTGTTGTGCCCCCTGCCCGTTTTGCGTGCGCGTAAACGGCTGATGATGATGGCGCCGGGCCAGGTGCTGTGCGTGCGGGCAACCGACGCGATGGCAGCGGTGGACCTGCCGCATTTCTGCGCGCAAGCGGGGCATGAGGTGGTTGAGGTGCGCCGCGACGGGACGGTGGATCTGTATCTGATCCGGGTGAGAGCTGCGGGCAGTCGACATGCCTGAGGCCGTAAGGGCGGGTTTGCGGGACACGTCTGCCGTCGACGGGCTATTGAAAAGACAGCATTACCTGCTTGTCCGTTCTCTGATGAAGATCTGAACATCTTTCACTGAAAGCCAACATCCGGAACACAAATTGCTTTCCGCAATGTCATCAGGGCGGCTATCAAGACGGTCCGTATCGTCAACTATCTGAGCCCCCTTTCTGGACATCAATAGCGACGAGCGGATCGGAGGCTGACTGACGTCAGTTACGCGGCCATGGCTTCAGTTTCCGGTGCTGCGTCGTCGTTTGCTCCGGATTCGGTGGGTGGGATATTCCCGATGGACTTGCGGCAGCGGCGGTTATTGAACCAGTCGTTTCATTCGAGAGTGGCGTAATCGACGGCCTCGAGGCTGCGCCATGGGCCGCGACGGTGGATGACGCAACGAACGGGTCCCGAGTTCAGGGGCCTGCATCTTTCCAGCCATATCGTCGCAGACACCGGCCCGCTTTTCGCTATCAACTCAGGACTTCTAGACCCCGTCATTCAAGGTCTGCGAGGCGCAGCCGATCTTTGATGAAATCGACAGGACCTCTTGCCAACGCGATCCATGCTGGCCCTGATTGTCCAACACCAGTCGCACCGCGCGTTCACGCACTTCGGGGGAAACCTGTTCGTTGTGTTGATCATGATGCCCCATCCTGCCCAGCAGTTGGGGACTACGGTAAACCCGCAGCGGTTCAGCAGCCCGAAACTCCGAGCCGAAAGCACGTCCTCCAATCGGCGGCGAAGGCCGGACGGGACCCCATTCGGCCACTGTTACTGACCTGCCCCCCTGAAGTTCCCTCACCGTAATGTAGAGTCTGCCCAACCTGAAGGAGCAGATGTCATGAGGAAAAGTCGTTTTGCCGATGGACAGATTATCGGGATGCTCAACGAGCAAGAGGCTGGCTTGCCGACGGCCGAGTTGTGCCGGAAGCATGGGCTGAGCCCTGCGACGTTCTACAAGCTGAAGGCCAAATATGGCGGGATGGACCTGTCGGATGCCAAACGGCTGAAGCAGCTCGAGGATGAGAACGCCAGGCTGAAGCGCCTCGTGGCAGATGTCATGTTGGACAATGTGGTGCTGAAG
>JBATPI010000168.1:0-27880 GCA_049291415.1 Paracoccaceae bacterium
CCAGAGGGGTCTGACAGCTTGATGCCATCGACAAAGACCGCAAGGTATTTGCCATCCGCGCCACGCACCCGCAGCGTAGAGGTTGAGCCTATTGGGCCGGACTGGGTGACAGACACGCCCGGCAGGCGCGCCAGCGTATTGGCCAGCGAGGTGTCGCGGGCAGCGTCCAGATCGGCCTGATCGACGACTGAGACCGAAACGCCGGTCCGTATCCGTTCAACCGCGGTGCGCAGGGCACTGATGACGATTTCGGACAGTTCGATATCCTGCGCCTGTGCGGGCAATGCGGCCAGAATGGCAATCAGGGAAACGGCGAGGCGTTTCATGGGTGGATCCTTTCCCAAAGGGCCATTTGCGGCCCCATAAGCGATATGTCTTGGGAAAGGTTGCCCTTGCCGCCGACGGGTGAAACGTCACCTCTGGCGGAAGCCGCCTGCCGGGGCGCCCCTCGCGCACCGGTAAGGGTGATCACCTTGGCAGGTCTCCTGGCTTGCGGGTCGACGCTTGGATGGGCCTTCCCGGATTGCTCCAGTGGCGAATTCCATCCGCGCTCGCCGCTTACAGTTGCGGGGGCAGCTGCGGATTTGCACCGCATTCCCTTTTCATCCGGGGTTTGACACCCGGAACCGAAGGCCCATCCTGCATATCCCGTCTGCGGGGGCTGTCAAGCGGCCAAGCGCGCCGATGTCGCACGGGTTGTGCGCTGTGTCGCAACCGCCCGCCGCGAGGGGGTATGATTTTGCCGTGACAGGCCAAATCGGGGCTGGACCCGGGCGGGACCGGATGGTCAGCATGCGTGGCGCGCACAGAGCAGCGCCGGGGCAACAGGGTGAGTCGGGCATGAAAATCGGAGATCTGGGGGAAAAGGACGCAACCGCATTGGCGGCATTGGTCGCGTCGGGTGAGGTCACGCCGACCGAGCTTTTGGACGCGGCGCTGGCGGCGGTTGAGGCGCGCAACCCGGCGATCAACGCGGTGGTGCTGATGCAAGAGGGTGTCGCGCGCAAGGCGATTGCCGATGGCCTGCCACGCGGGCCGTTTCGCGGTGTGCCGTTCCTGATCAAGGATCTGGGGATAGAAGCGCGGGATTACCCGTCGCATAACGGATCACGGCTGTTGGCCAATACCAGATATTCCGGCGACTCCAGTATTTTCACGCGGATCAAGGCGACCGGCGTGGTGACCTTCGGGCGCACCACCAGCCCTGAGGGCGGGATCGGGGCGGCGACCGAGTCAGCCGTTTATGGCGGGCCGACGCGCAATCCCTGGGGGTTGGATCACACCTCGGGCGGGTCATCCGGCGGGGCGGGGGCTGCGGTGGCGGCGGGGATCGTGGCCTTTGCGCATGGCTCGGACGGCGGGGGATCGGTGCGGATACCGGCCTCGAGCTGTGGGCTGTTCGGGTTCAAACCCACCCGCGCGCGACTGCCTGATGGCCCCTATGCGGGCGAGGGCTGGGCGGGAATGGCGATTGACGGCTTTCTGACGCGGTCGGTGCGCGACACGGCGACCATGCTGGACGCCTGCGAAGGGGCCGATCTGGGCGCGCCCTATTGGGCGCCGCCGTTGGATCGCGGCTATGCGGCGGCGATCAGCCGCCCGCCGGCCCGGCTGCGGATCGGCATCTGCGACACCACCTTGACCGGTGAGCCGATTGACCCGCAAGTGGCCGAGGCGGTGCGGGCGACCGGGCGCCTGCTGGAAAGCCTGGGGCATCGGGTAGAGCCGGTTCTGCCGAAGGCCGATGTGCCGATGATGATGCGGGCCTGGACCGATATCGTGGCCGTTGGCACGGCGCTGGGGATTCGCCACGCGCTGAACGGACGGCCGCTGACTGCCGATCTGGTTGAAGGCGTCGGCCGCGGAGCCTGTGCCCATGCCCAAACGCTGGACCCCACCCGCTATCTGGAGGCGGTGGGCGAGATCCATGACTTTGGCCGCCAGATGGCGGCGCTGTTCGACGGCGGCCCCGATATCCTGCTGTCCGCCACCCTGGCCGAGCCTCCCGCCAAGGTGGGCCGGTTCAGCCATGACACCGAAGACTACGTCGCCTATCGTACTGGCCCTAATGGGATTTTCGCCTATTCACCGTTCTGCGCGGTGTTCAATGCCAGCGGTCAACCTGCCGCCAGCCTGCCTCTGGGCTGGTCCGCTGACGGCCTGCCCATCGGCATCCACCTGGCCGCCGCGTTTGGCCGCGATGAGCGGTTGATCGCGCTTTGTGCCGAGATTGAGTCCGCCGCACCCTGGGGGGCCAAACGCGCTCCGATGGCGGGGTGAGCGCAAGGAATGGCTTGCATTTCCGAACGAGGGCCGCGCAATATGATCAAAAGAAACGGTAAATCAGGGGGGATGCGAGAGTGACCGAAGAGGTGACAATCTCGGCCCGGAATGTGGTTAAGGCTTTTGGCCAGGGCAGCGCCGCGGTGCGCGCTCTGGATGACGTATCGGTCAATATCCGGCGGGGAGAGTTCTTCACCCTGCTGGGCCCGTCAGGCTGCGGCAAGACCACGCTGTTGCGGCTGATCGCGGGGTTTGAGATGCCCACCGCCGGCACCATTTTTCTGGACGACACCGACATCACCACGATGCCGCCGAACAAGCGGCCGGTGAACACGGTGTTCCAATCCTACGCCCTCTTTCCGCATCTGACGGTGGCGCGGAACATCGGTTTTGGCCTGCAGATGCAGGGCAAACCGGCGGCGGAGGTGCGTGCGCGAACTGATGAGATGCTGGCCCTGGTCAAGCTGGAAGCGCTGGCGGATCGCAAGATCGCGCAGATGTCGGGCGGCCAGCAACAGCGGGTGGCCCTGGCACGGGCGCTGGCGCCGCAGCCCAAGGTCTTGCTGCTGGACGAGCCGCTGAGTGCCTTGGATCTGAAGCTGCGCAAGGAAATGCAGATCGAATTGAAGCGGTTGCAGACCGAAACCGGCATCACCTTTGTCTTTGTGACCCATGATCAGGAAGAGGCCCTGACAATGTCGGACCGCATCGGCGTGATGTCGAACGGCAAATTGCAGCAGGTGGGCAGCCCGAAGGAAATCTACACCACGCCGAAAAACCGCTTTGTTGCCAGTTTCATCGGTGAGACGAATTTCCTGCCCGGAGTGGCCGAAGAAGGCGCGCTGCGTCTGGCCACCGGCGACCGGATCGCGGTCAGCGCCCTGCGCGCGGTGGACAAGGGCCGTGCAGCCACCGTGACGGTGCGCCCCGAGCAGGTTCGGCTGGGCCCCGTCGGCCCGGATGCGATCACCGCCACGGTCACCTCGCTGGTCTATTTCGGGACCGATACGCATTACCATGTGGCGCTGAAAGACGGCACCGAGATCGTGGTGCGTCAGCAAAGCCCGGCTTTGGGGGCGACTGAGATGACCAGGGGCCAGGAGGTGGGCGTCAGCTTTGCCGAAGGTGCCGCCCAGTTGGTGGAGGACTGAGCATGAGCCCCGCCGAAGAACAGCTGGAGCGACGGTCCACCCGCAACGGCTGGGCACTGTCGATCCCGGCGCTGATCTTGCTGATGGCGGCGGCGATCGGGCCCTTGCTGATCGTGCTGGTCTATTCCTTTCTGACGCCGGGCAAATACGGCAATGTGGAATGGATCTTTTCAACCAAGGGCTGGACCGAAATCTTTGTCGTGCGCGACATCTTTGATGACACGCTGCAGCTGGCCGACGGCAATCTGATCATCTTCTGGCGGTCGGTGAAACTGTCCTTGATCACCACGATCCTGACGCTGGCGGTGGGCTTTCCCACGGCCTGGCATATCGCCACCCGGCCGCCCAAGGCGCGGGCGGTCTGGCTGTTTTTGATCACCATTCCGTTCTGGACCAACCTTTTGATCCGCACCTTTGCGATCAATCAGGTGATCCGCAACGAGGGCATTCTGAACGGATTTCTGCTGTGGACCGGCCTGATCGCCGAGCCTTTGCAGATCACCTATACCGATACTGCGGTGCTGATCGGCATGGTCTATGTCTATCTGCCGCTGATGGTGCTGCCGCTGTTCGCCGCCATCGACCGGTTCGACATGCGCCTGTTGGAGGCGGGATATGATCTTTACGCCAGCCGGATGCAGGTCTTGCGCAGGGTCATTTTGCCCATCGTCAAACCGGGCATCGTGGCGGGATCAATTCTGGTCTTCATTCCCTGCCTGGGGGCCTATGTCACGCCGCGAATCCTGGGCGGGGGCAAGCTGATGATGATCGGCAACTTTATCGAATTGCAGTTCGGTCAGGGCCGCAACTGGCCTCTGGGGGCGGCAATCTCGATGCTGCTCTTGATCGTCGTCACCATCGCGCTGTTGTTTTATGTGCGCGCCATCAATGGGGAAAAGCGGGATGTCTAAGCGCAGCTTTTCCGTCACCAGCCTGCCCGGCTTTGCCACCATCGCGGTGATCGTGTTTCTGGTGCTGTATATCCCGATCTTCACGCTGGTGTTCTATTCATTCAACGTCAGTGACAGCCCGTCGATCTGGGGCGGATTTTCGATGAAATGGTATGGCATTGCCATCCAAAACGATCAGGTGCGGCTGGCCACGGTGAATTCGCTGATCATCGCAGTCTCAGCCGCGGTGATTGCCACCACGGTGGCCACGATGGCCGCATTGGGCACCACGCGGCGCCGCGCCTTTCGGGGCCAGACCGCGATCTATGTGATGATCAACCAGCCCCTGATGGTGCCCGAGATCGTCACCGCGGTGGCGCTCTTGTTGTTCTTTGCCTCGATCAAATCCATCACCGGGTATTCCGGCTTGGGCTATCTGATCCTGGCGCATTCGGCCTTTTGCATCCCCTTTGCGTACATGCCGATCCGCGCGCGGCTGGAGGGGATGGATCTGACGCTGGAAACCGCTGCGGCGGATCTCTATGCCTCGGGCTGGCAGACGTTTCGCCATGTCACGCTGCCCCTGTTGCTGCCGGGGGTGATGGCAGGGGCGATGCTGGCCTTTGTGATCAGCCTTGACGATGTGGTGATCACCGAATTCGTCAAATCACCGGGACAGGACACCCTGCCCACCTATATGCTGGGCCAGTTGCGCCGCGCGATGAAACCGGATGTGAACGCCATCTCGGCAATGCTGCTGGCGCTGACGCTGGTGTTGTTGTCGGCGTTCTTCCTGCTGAACAGAAAGCGGTCATAGAACCGCAGCCTTTATCAAGATCCAACCAAGGAGAGACCAATGAAGACCACGATGATCGCACTTGCCGCCCTGATGGGCAGCACCACGCTGGCTGCCGCCGAGGGGGAATTGTTCCTGTACAACTGGGGCAATTACACCAGCCCCGAGATGGTGAAGAAGTTCGAAGAGAAATATGACGTCAAGGTAACCATCACCGATTATGACAGCAACGACACAGCACTGGCCAAGATCGAAGCCGGGGCCGCTGGCTTTGATCTGGTGGTGCCTTCGGCGGGCTTCATCAGCATCTTCAAGGAAAAGGGCCTGAGCCAGGAGCTGGACCTGTCACGCCTGCCCAACCACGCCAACATCGAAGACCAGTGGATGAATGTCGCCTGGGATGAGGGCCGCAAATGGTCGGTTCCGTTCCAGTGGGGATCGACCGGGGTATCGGTGAACACCAAGGTTTATGGCGGCAACATCAACACCTCGGCGATTTTCCTGGACCCGCCGGCGGAACTGGTCGGCAAGATCAACGTCCTGCCCGAGATGGGCGATGTGCTGGCACTGGCCACCATGTATGAGGGTGGCGAGGTCTGTTCCGAAGACCCAGAAGTGATGAAGAAGGTCCGCGACGTCCTGTTGGCGGCCAAGCCCAAGTGGTTGTCGATGGACTATTCGACCATCGAAAAGATGAGCAACAACGACTATGCCGCCACCGTGGACTGGAACGGATCGGCCATGCGGTCGCGTCTGGCGAACCCGGATGTCGCCTATGGCTATCCGCAGGAAGGCTATGGGTTGTGGATGGACTCGGTCGTGCTGCTGGCCGATGCCAAGAACGTCGACAACGCCTATCTGTTCATGGACTTCATCATGGAGCCGGAAAACGCCGCGATGCTGTCGGCCTTTGCGCGCTATGGCAACGGGATCAAGGGCGCAGATGCCTTCCTGCCCGAAGACATGAAGACCGCGCCGGAAATCGTGCCGTCGGCCGAGTTGGCCAAGGCTGGGCAATTCGTCGTCAGCTGCACCGGCAAGGCGCTGGACTATCAGACCGCGATCTGGACCGAACTGCAGAAGTAAGCGGCCCGTGATCGATCCATGATCCGGCGGTGTGCCGGGGCCAAAGCGGCCCCGGCACATTGCTTTTGTCCAAGGCGTTGGGGGTGCCCCCCCAAACCCCGCGAATATTTCAGCCAAGGTGAATGTCATGCTGGAGTGGTCTGCAACTGCGTTGTCGCGCGCCATTCATGCGCGGAAAGTCGCGCCATCCGAGGTGATGGCGGCGCATCTGGCGCGCGTCCGGGCGGTGAACGGGGCGGTAAACGCGCTGGTGTCGTGCCGTGATCCGGACCTGTTGATGGACGAAGCGCGGGCGTTGGATGATCAGCCGCCGGCGGGCTGGCTGCATGGCATTCCTTTGGCGGTCAAGGATCTGGTGGCGACGGCGGGACTGCGGACCACCTGGGGATCACCGGTGTATGCGACCCATGTGCCGGTGAAGGACGATCTTTTGGCGGCGCGGATGCGTGGCGCGGGGGCGGTATTTACGGCCAAGACCAATGTGCCGGAATGGGGCCAGGGGTCGCATTCGTTCAACCCGGTTTTCGGGGTGACACGGAACCCCTATGACCCCAGGCGCACGGCGGGCGGGTCATCGGGGGGGGCTGCGGCGGCGCTGGCGGCCCGGATGGTCTGGGTGGCGGATGGGTCCGACATGATGGGATCTTTGCGCAATCCGGCGGGGTTTTGCAACGTCTATGGGATGCGGCCGACCTGGGGGCTGGTGCCCTCGGACGCGGTGGGCGAGACGCATCTGGCAACGCTGGCAACCGAGGGGCCGATGGCGCGGACGGTTGAGGATGTCGCGCGATTTCTGGCCGTGCTGGCGGGCGAGAACGCTGAGGCGCCGTTTCCCCGCCCCGTGCCGGATCTGCTGTCGGGGCTGGACCGGGGAGTTGCGGGGCTGCGCATCGGCTGGCTGGGCGATTGGGGCGGCGCCTATGCTATGGAGCCGGGGATTCTGCAGGCCTGCGAGGCGGGATTGGGGGTGCTGGAAGATTTGGGCGCGGTGGTTGAGGTGTTGGCGCCACCCTTTCCTGCGGGCGATCTGTGGCGATCCTGGGTGACCCTGCGGGCCATGCTGTCGGCGGGTGGAAAGCGGGCGTTGTATGAGAATGCGAAGCACCGGGCGCAGACCAAGCCCGAGACGATCTGGGAGATCGAGCAGGGTCAGGGGCTGAGCGCGCAGGCGGTCTATGAGGCCAGTGTGATCCGCAGCCGCTGGTATGCGACGGCGGCGCGGATGTTTGACCGGTTCGATGCAGTGGTCTTGCCCACGGCGCAGGTCTGGCCCTTTCCGGCCGAGTGGCGCTGGCCACAGGCGATTGCAGGGCGGCCGATGGACACCTATCACCGCTGGATGGAGGTGGTGGTACCGGCCAGTCTGATCGGGCTGCCCGCGCTGTCGGTGCCGGTGGGATTCTCAAACGAGGGGTGGCCCTGTGGGATGCAGATCATCGGTCGGTCGGGCGATGATGCCGGGGTGCTGGCGATCGGTCAGGCCTATCACCGCGCCACGGATTGGCCGGGGCAACGGCCGCCACTGGTGGACGGGCTGGCTTCGCGCTAAGGCTGGGCGATGGGGGGCGATATGCGGGTTCTTGTCATCGGGTCTGGCTCTATCGGGCGGCGGCATCACGACAATCTGGGCACGCTGGGCGTGGAGTCACAGCTGTTGTCCTGGCGTGAGACGGGGCTGGCGGGGGCCGAGGCCGCGATGGCGCAGGCCGATGCGGTGGTGGTGGCCACGGCCACCGATGTGCGGCTGCCGGTGATTGCGGCGGCGGCGGATCGGGGCCTGCCGATCTATGTCGAAAAGCCGCTGGCGTTTCAGGCCGCAGAGGTTGAGGCGATTGCAAAGGTGGCAGCGCCGGTGGCGGCGCGGTCAATGCTGGGCCTGATGATGCGCTATCATCCGGGCTTTCGGGCCTTGGCGCAGGCGGATTTGTCCGATGTGTTCCAATTCGCGCTGAGCATCGGCCACGACGTCACGCAATGGCGGCAGAACTGGCGGTTTTCAGACAGTTATGCGGCGCGGGCATTGGGCGGCGGGGTGCTGTTGGATCTGTGCCATGAGTTGGACATGGCGGGATGTCTGTTTCCGGGACTGGCCGTTGGGTCGGTTGAATCTCTGGGCCATCCGGGCTTTCCGGGGGTGGATTTTGCCAGCCGGATATCGCTGGCGGCTGGCGGTCTGGTTGGCGATGTCTCGATGGATTATCTGACGCCGGGCCTGCATCGGCGCGCCCATCTGCGCGGGGCCGAGCGGATGTATGACTTTGATTTTGCAGCGCAAAGCTACCAGGTAATCGAGGGTGGCGGGGTGCGGGTGCTGGATCTGCCGCTGGAACGCAATGCGATGTTTCTGAATGCCATGCGCGATTTTATGGCGCTGGTGGCGGGGCATACGGTGTCGGCGGTAGAGCATCTGCCGCGGCTGGATCTGTGCCTGCCGTCGGCCCGTTTGGTGGCGCAGGCCTGGGCCGCGCGGCGGTTCGTTGGACAGATTACGAAGGAGATCCCATGATCTTGGGTCATATCGGGGCCCGAAAGGGCAGCAAGGGTGTGCCGCGCAAGAATTTTCGGCAGATTTGCGGCAAGCCGTTGATTGATTGGTCATTGGATCAATTGTTTGCGCATCCGGCCGTGGATGCGGTGGTGGTGTCCACCGATGATGAGGAAATCTACGATCACGCAGTGGCCAAGGGGGCGTTGAAGATCGGGCTACGGCCGGCGCATCTGGCGACGGACGGGGCGGGAAAATGGGGCGTCTGGCAGCACGCGCTGGAGGCGTCGCAGGCGCTGATCGGGCCGGTATCGGCGTTTCTGGATCTGGACTGCACCTCGCCTTTGCGGCTGCCCGAGGATATCTCGGCTGCGCTGGAGCTTTACCAAAACGAACATCCCGACATGGTTATGAGTTGCTGTGAGGCACGAAAGAATCCATATTTCAACCTTGTCGAGCCGGACGCCTCGGGGGCGCTGCATGTGTCCAAGCCGCTGCCTGGTGGCGTGGTGGCGCGTCAACAGGCACCGGTGGTCTATGAGCATGCGGCCAGCACATATGTGGTGGACCCGGCCTATCTGAGGCGGTCCAAGGGACTGTGGGAGGGGCGTGTGATCCCCTATCTGATGCCGCCCGAGCGATGTGTGGATATCGACAGCCCGTTTGACTTCAGGCTGGTGGAATTTTTGTTGAATGAGGCGCAAAATGGCTGATCAACTGACGGGACGCACGGTTTTCATCACCGGATCCGGGGGGGTGCTGGGGTCAACCTATGTGCGCCGGATGCTGGATCAGGGGGCGCGGGTGATCTCTTCCGATCTGCCGGGGGCGCGGGCAGATGCCTTGGTGGAAACCCACGGAAAGAACGCGAACTTTCGCTTCTATCCCCTTGATGTCGCGTCAGAAGATGAGATTGTCGAAATCTTCCCCCGCATCCTGAAAGACGGGTGGGAGCCGAATGTGGTCTTGAACAACGCGGCCATCACCGGGGAGATGTTGATGGGTGCGGGCCAGTCCTTTCCCGATTTCGCCGACCTGAAGGTCAGCGATTGGGAGCGGACGATGCGCACCAACCTGACCGGGCCGTTCCTGATTGCCCGGCAGATGGACCGCGATATTGTCGGCAAATGGCCCTGCACGCTGATCAACGTGGCCTCGATGTATGCGCTGAACGGGGCGCATCACCGGATTTACGAGGGCATGCCGTTCAAGAATTTCTCGGCCTACGGTGTTTCAAAAGCCGGGATCCACGGACTGACGGTCTGGCTGGCGGGCTATTGGGCGGCGCGCGGGGCCACGGTGAACACCATCGCGCCGGGGGCCGTTTTCAACAACCATTCCGAGGAATTCCAAAAGCGCGTGGGTGAGTTGATCATGCTGAACCGCATGGCAAAACCCGATGAGATTGCCGACGCGATGCTGTTTCTGGCCTCAGCGCAGGCGGGCTATATGACCGGGCAGATCCTGAACGTCGATGGCGGCTTCAGCGGCTGGTAGCTTTAGCCGTCTGAAAACGCCTTTTGCAGCGGGCGATCCCAAAACTGTGGGTCTGCAAGGGTTTGCACGAACCGGCTGGCGGCCGAACCCTGTCCAAAGCCTGCATGCGGGGCGTGGCGGTGGCCCCATTCATCGGCCAGAAAAGCGGCGATTGCGGCGGTGTCGGCGGCCTCACAGGCGGTGACAGAGGCCGCATCCGACCGGTTGGCCTGCCGCGTGCCGATATCCAGTGAGGGTACGCCGAGAAACGGCGCTTCGCGCACCCCCGCCGATGAATTGCCGACCATGCAGGCAGCCGATTTCATCAGTTCAGAGAAATGCGCAAACCGCATCGAGGGCAGCACGCGGAAGCGATCCTGTGGCAACTGATCCAGCACCGCGAAAATTTCATCCGAGCCGGGGTCATTGTTGGGTGCTATCACCACGAAATGCCGCCCCGACGTCTCCAGCGCGCCGAACAGCGCACGGGCCTGCGCGCCCATGGTCGCCTGCTCACTGGTGACGGGATGAAAGACCGCAATGCCAAAATCTGCAAAGGGAATATCGTAATGCGCCCGCACCGCATCCAGCGTCACGCCAGAGGGCCGCGCGTGGAAATCCAGCTCGGGACTGCCGATGGCATGCACCGATCCGGCGGGCTCACCCAGTGCCATGACGCGGCGCGCGGCGGCATCGGAAGAGACGAAATGATGCGTGCAAAGCTTGGTGTTGCAGTGGCGAAACACCTCATCAATCGTGCCCGAAACCTCACCGCCTTCGATATGGGCCGAGCGGATATAGTTCATCGCGGCGACCAACGCACCGGCCAGCGCCTCAACCCGATCACCATGCAGCACGATCAGATCGGGCTGATGCTCAGAGACATAATCGGAAAATCCGGTGACGGTTTTGGCCAGAACCATGTCCTGCGGATCGCCGGGGCGCTGGTTCAGAAATTCATGCACCCGCACGCCGGGCATGCGGCGCACCTCATTGCGGGTCAGGCCCCAGCGGTCCATCATATGCATGCCGGTGACGAAAAACGTCACCTCATGGCCGGCGTCGCGGGCGGCAGCGGCAAGGGGTTCCAGCTTGCCAAAGTCGGCGCGGGTGCCGGTGAGAAAGAGCAATTTGCGGGTCATCACGCTGTCCCTGCGTCTGCGGCGCGCGGGTCGCACCGACAGTAAACCACCGACGATGGGTCTGCCTTGGGCAGGCATTTTCCGAACCCGATCACGCCAGGTCACTCCACTTCAGCTGGGTGTTGCGGGTGACGGCGCGGGTCAGGCGTTTGCCCAGCACCTTGTCGAAATCGAACCCGGCGATTTCGCCTGATCCGGGCCGACGCGCCCAGATGTCGGGTTCACCGATCACATGGCCTTCGGGCAGATCGCGGTCAGCGACGACCGAGGCGCGGGCGAAACGGTAAACCGGCTCTTCCGCCGCGGTGCGCTGTTTGGGGTTGTTGGCGGCGATGTGGATTTCGCGCGACCGGTCGATCAGGTGCCGCAACTCGGACGGGTCCATCGAGTTGATGATGTCCGGGCCGATGCGATAGCGCGTGTCGGTGTAATGCCGCTCCAGGATGGATGCGCCCAGCGCCACCGAGGCCAGCGCCATTTCCGGCCCGATCGAGTGGTCGGAAAAGCCGACGACGGCGCGTGGGAAGGCCTTTTGCAGGTCTTTGACACCGCGCAGCGACACGATTTCCGGCGGGCTGGGATAGAGGTTGGTGCATTCCAACAGCGCATAGGGCACGCCTGCCGCATCAAGGATGGCGACAGAGGCGCGAATGGTTTCAATGGTTTGCATGCCGGTCGATAGGATCACCGGCTTGCCCTTGCGCGCGATATGGCGGATCAGCGGCAGGTTGTCAGCCTCACCCGAGCCGATCTTGTAGGCGGGCACGTCCAGCGTCTCCAGATAATCAGCGGCGGCGCGCGAAAACGGGGTAGAGATCCAGATCATGCCGAAAGATTCGGTATAGCGTTTCAGCTCTGCCTCATCGTCCAGCGACAACGCACAGCGCTCCATCACATGCCAGATCGAGACATCGGCATTGGGCGGGAAGATCGACTTGGCCTCTTCGGTCATCTCGTCTTCGATGATGTGGGTCTGGTGTTTGACCATCTCACAGCCCGACCCGGCGGCCAAGCGGACCATCTCTTTCGCAACAGCCAGATCGCCGCCATGGTTGATGCCGATCTCGGCAATGACCAGAGGCGGGTGCGCGGGGCCGATCCTGCGGCCGGCGATGGTGATTTCGGGGATCATGGCGGGCTCCTGTGCTGGCCCCCGTGCTGCCCCGCCCGGCCCCGGTTGTCAAGAAAACGGATGCGGGCGGCGGGCCAGATACTGCAAGGCGTCGGTGATCTGCGGCCGCAACGGGCCTTCGCGGGGGGCGTCCAGCAGGCAGTCCAGCAGCGCGGGCGCAGGGGCCGGGCGGCCGCCGCCACCCCAGCTCAGCGCGGCCAGCACCTCACGTGCCTCTGCATCCAGCCGGTCTGGCAGCGCTTGCCCCGACATCCAGCCCCAGATCGCCGTCCACAACCGCCCGACCGACCAGGGATTATAGCCGCCCCCGCCCAGCACCAAAAGGCGCGGGGCCAGCGGGCGCAGCGCGGTCAACGCCTCAAGATAGGCGCGGTTGGACAGGGCCAGCCGCGACAGAGGGTCTTCGGTCAGGCTGTCGGCGCCGCATTGCACCACCAGTGCGTCCGGAGCAAATTCCGCAACACGCGGCAGGATCAGGCGGTGCAGGACGGCCCGCGCTTCGGTATCATTGTACCCCCGAGGCACCGGCATGAAAAACCCCGACCCACCTGCCGTATCGGTCAGTCGGCCGGAAAACGGCCAGCGGTTTTCCTCATGCACCGAGATCATCCGCACCCTTGGATCGCCGGTAAAAGCCGCCTCGACCCCGTCGCAATGATGCGCGTCCAGATCAACATAGGCGATGCGGGTCAGGCCATGCGCCAGCATCACCTTCAGCCCCAGCACGATGTCATTGAGGTAGCAAAACCCGTTCGCCCGGTCGGGCAGCCCGTGATGCGTGCCGCCACCGGGTACATGGATGGCGCCCGCGGCGGTCAGTGCCAGCGTCTGACCCGCCCACATCGTGCCGCCCGCGCCGGTGGCCGGACGGCGGAACACCTGCGGGAAAACCGGGTTCGACAACGTGCCCAGATGATGCCGGGCCTGCATCTCGGCAGTGGCTTCGCCTGCGATTTCAGCCGCTTGCAGCGCTGCCACATAGGCAGGGTCATGCCACAGATGCAGGGCAGCCGGTTTGGCCCGCGGGCTGGTCACATAGCTGCCGCGGGGCAGCCAACCCAAGGCGCGGCACAGGTCCATCACCGTCGAGACCCGCGGCACCCGCAAAGGATGCCGCCCGCCATAGGTCGAGCCTCGGTAGATCTCGCACGCCAGAAACAGTGGCCCCGCCATCAGGGGGTCACGGCAACAACGCCTCAACCGCGCCGCGGATCACGTTGCCGCTGGGGTTAACGCCGGCCCCCCAGGTGGCGACCACATGCCCGTCGGGGCCCAACAAGACCTTGTTGAAGTTCCAACCCGGCACAAAGCCGCTGTTGGCCTGCATCCAGGCGTAGAATGGATGCGCCCTGGCCCCTTTGACATGGGTGATCGTGGTCATCGGCAGGGTCAGGTCAAAGGTGGTGACGCAGTATTTCTTTACCTCGGCCTCTGTGCCCAGTTCCTGGCGGAAATCATCCGAGGGCACCGCCAGAACCAACAGACCTTGCGGGCCATAGGTCTCATGCAGGGCTTGCAGGTCATTGAATTGCCCGGAAAAACCGCATAGCGAGGCGGTGTTCACCACCAGAACCGGCTGGCCGGCATAGTCGTCCAGATTGATGGTGCCGCCGTCGATGTTGTCAAAACTGAAGCCCGCCAGCGCCGGCCCCGCCAGCAGCATCCCGATTGCCGTCAAAACTGCCCTGATCCCGCCCATTGCCGCTGCCCCCATTGCCTGCGTTTGCCACAGTGGCAAATGGTAGCCCGCCTGTGCGCCGGGTCAAACAGCCGATCCCCGATCTGCGGAATTTTGCTGTAAATCACAGGCAAATCATGCAACTCTGCCGTTCAATGCAGAGCCCGGATCCACCGGACCAGAGGATTACAGGCACCACAATGAGCCGACAGGACCGAGACATCTTTTCCGATACGCCCCCGGCCGCAGACACCCGCCGCCAGATTGCCGCGCTGTGCTGGCGGATGCACGGCTCCGCCCCCGAGGTGCTGCTGATCACCAGCCGCGACACCGGGCGCTGGATCATCCCGAAAGGCTGGCTGATCGATGGTCTGACCGAGGCTGAGGCCGCAACCCGCGAAGCCTGGGAAGAGGCCGGCGTCGAGGGCCGGGCCGAGCCTGCACCTTTGGGCGTTTTCACATATCGCAAGGGTCTTAGCAGCCAAAAGACCGTGCCCTGCGCCGTGCAGGTCTTTGCCCTGCGCGTCGAGGGGCTGGCCATCAGCTATCCCGAAAAGGGCCAGCGCAAACGCAAATGGCTGCCGCTGGGCAAGGCCGCGAAGAAGGTCCAGGAACCAGAGTTGCGCCATCTGATCCTGACCTTTGCCCCCTCCGTCGCGGTTAAAGGCTGATTGCGGCACAAGACCGATCCTGCACGCAGGCATCGGACCGGAGGGCCACAGGGCCAGCCAGACATAAGACCCCGCACGCAATGCGCCCTTGATCTTGCCACCGCACCGCGTAGACTCAGACAACCGGCACGGCTACAGGCCTGCGGGCAAGGACAATCCGGATGATCCGCTACACGCTTTCTTGCGGCAATGGGCACGGCTTTGACAGCTGGTTCCGCAACGCCGACGCCTTTGACGCTCTGGCCGCCGCGGGCCAGTTGGCCTGCCCGATCTGTGGCGCGGCCCAGGTGGAAAAGACCCTGATGGCCCCGACAGTCAGGCCCGCGCGTAACGCTGCTGCGGACCCAGGCGCCCCCAACGCCACGCCATCCAGCCCGACCGGACCGCAGTCGGCGTCCTCGCTGCCCAGCGGCGGCCCCGCGGGAAACCCGGCCCCTGCCCCAGCCGGTGGCCCGCATCATACCCCCGCACAGGCAGAACTGGAAAAGGCCCTTATCGAATTGCGCCGTCAGGTTGAGGCAAACTCAGACTATGTGGGTCTGAACTTTGCCGCCGAAGCCCGCCGTATTCACTATGGCGACGCACCCGAGCGCGCCATCTATGGCGAAGCCCGCCCAGAAGACGCCCGCCAACTGATCGAAGACGGCGTCCCCGTCGCCCCCCTGCCGTTTCTGCCCCGGCGCAAGACAAACTGACCCCCGCCCCGCAGTGCCCTGCCGAGGCGGTTGGCCGAAGGCCAGAGCCGAGACAAAAGGCGTGCGCGACAGCGCTCTATTTGGCAGCCAAATGGGGCAAAAGCAGGGTCAGTAGATATAGCGGATCTGCTCAGTCCAGAACCGCTCCATCCGCTTCAACGCAATGTTGATCTCATCCATCCCGCTGGTATCGACAAAGCCCCGCCGCTCAATCTCTTCGGCCTGGCGCGCGAACAGATCCGCCACCATCCCGCGCACGCGACGGCCTTTTTCGGTCAGCTTCACCCGAACAGAACGGCGGTCCACCTCAGACCGCTGGTGGTGCATGAAGCCCAGATCCACCAGCTTTTTCAGATTATAGCTGACGTTTGAGCCCTGGTAATAGCCACGCGATTTCAATTCGCCGGCCGTCACCTCATTCTCGCCGATGTTGAACAGCAACAGCGCCTGCACAGAGTTGATCTCCAGGATCTGCAGCCGCTCAAACTCATCCTTGATGACATCAAGCAACAACCGGTGCAGGCGTTCTACCAACGACAGGTTGTCAAGATAACAGGTGAGGAACGCTTTCTGCGAGCCGTCGAGCAGGGGTTGGTGAATAGACATCGGCAAACTCCGCCTTCGGTTTCGTACGAGGACAGAATCAGCACAAACCGCAAACATTCGGTAAACTCGCGCGGAGTTATCCGAAAAATCAGCGCAAATTTCCGGCGATATTTCGTTTCATCGCAAGGTCACCGATCCGAGACAACAGCGCGGCTATGGGTGCAGGCGCGGGCGACGGACCCAACAGCCAGGCCATCAGGTCCTGATCATTCTCTTCCAAAAGCAGGTCGTAGGTCAGCAAATCGGCCTCTGACAGCGCCTGCAGATGGGTGTCGGCAAAGGGGCCCAGCACCAGATCCATCTCTTTGGTGCCGCGCCGCCAGCTGCGCATCCGCATCCGTTTCAGCCGGGCCTCGGACGTCTCGGTCATTTTGCCTCCTGGCGCAAATCCTGGCGCAAGCGTTTTTCCAACAGCCCCAGATCATGTGCCAAGCTGGTCGCGCGGGCGCGCAACTGCTGCAATTCGGCCAGCGCCGCTTCGGCACGGCCGGGCAGCGCCACGGCTTCGGCAGGATCTGCCAGACCATCACCTTCGGCCGTCAACAGCCACGACAGTGAGACATTCAGCATGCCCGCCAGCATCTGCAGCCGGTTTCCGCGCGGCTCTGCCAGGTCTTCTTCCCAGGCCTGCACGGTGGTCAACCGCACGCCCAGACGTTGCGCCAGATCTTCCTGCGCCAGTCCGGCCGCATCCCGCGCGCCGGCCAGCCGGTCGCCAAAGGTCGCCACATCTTCCGCATACCAAGTGCTGTTTTCCGCCATTTAGCCTCTCCTTTTTTCGATATCGCTTGTGTCGGTGGGGGGGCATACCTAAGACAGGCAGCCGGAAAATGCAAACAGACCGCCGCATTCTAACCTTGGGGAACCCGCAAATGGCCTTTCTGTCCGACACCCTTTCGCGGGTAAAACCGTCGCCCACCATCGCCGTCACAACCAAGGCGCAGGCGCTGAAGGCTGAGGGGCGCGACATCATTGGCTTGGGCGCGGGTGAGCCGGATTTCGACACGCCCGAGCCTATCCGCGAGGCTGCCAAGCGCGCGATTGACGCGGGCAAAACCCGCTATACCGCGGTTGATGGCATCCCCGAGCTGAAGGCCGCGATTTGCGCCAAATTCCTGCGCGAGAACGGTCTGACCTATACGTCAGGTCAGGTCAGCGTCGGCACTGGCGGCAAGCAAATCCTGTATAATGCGCTGATGGCGACCTGCAATCCGGGTGATGAGGTGATCATTCCGGCCCCCTATTGGGTCAGCTATCCTGACATGGTTCTTCTGGCCGGCGGCACGCCGGTCGCGGTGCCCTGCGGGATCGAGTCGCAGTTCAAACTGACGCCCGCCGCACTGGAAGCCGCGATCACGCCGAAGACGAAATGGTTCATCTTCAACAGCCCCTCCAACCCCACCGGGGCCGGCTATACGCAGGGTGAGTTGAAGGGCCTGACCGATGTGCTGATGCGCCACCCACAGGTCTGGGTGATGTCGGATGACATGTATGAGCATCTGGTGTTTGACGATTTCAAATTCTGCACCCCGGCTGAGGTAGAACCCGGCCTGTATGACCGCACGCTGACCTGTAATGGCGTGTCCAAAGCCTATGCGATGACCGGCTGGCGTATCGGCTATGCGGCCGGTCCGGTGGCCTTGATCAGGGCGATGGGCACGATCCAGTCGCAATCCACCTCTAACCCCTGCTCGATCAGCCAATATGCAGCACTTGAGGCGCTGTCGGGGCCGCAAGAGTTTCTGGCCGACTGGCGCCGGGTGTTTCAAGGCCGCCGCGATCTGGTGGTCTCGATGCTGAACGCAGCCATCGGCGTGACCTGCCCCACCCCCGAAGGCGCCTTCTATGTCTATCCCGACATCTCTGGCTGCATCGGCAAGGCCACCCCCGGCGGCACCGTCATCACCAATGATGAGGTGTTTGCCACCGCGCTGCTGGAAGAAACCGGCGTCGCCGTGGTGTTTGGCGCGGCCTTCGGGGTTTCGCCAAACTTCCGCGTCAGCTACGCTACCAGCGACGAAGTCCTGCGTGAGGCCTGCGCCCGCATCCAGGCCTTTTGCGCGGCACTGGTCTAGGGATTGCGCCGCTACGGCCGGGTTTTGATGTGCTATGGAGACACGAAGTGGCAATGAGGCGTCTTCTTCCCGGTCTGCTGCTGGGCCTGCTGTGCGGTTGCACCCATGCGGCAGTCTCGACCACACCGATCCAGTTGGCCGATGGCAGCGAAGGGTATCGCTATTCGGGCCGCGCGAACTTTGGCTATCAGATGTCTGAGGCAGACAGGTTCATGGCAGAGACATGCGCCAAAATGGGCCTGCGCCCCATCATCATCAGCCAGGACAACCGCACCATCGGGACCGGTGCAATGATCTCGGGCGGCCCGGTGACCCTGGGCGCGAACCAGCAACAAGACATCATTTTCAAATGCAAGTAGACGGGTGATGACGCATCATGGCCGGTGATCTTCCCGACTACTATTTTCGGATCCGCGAGAACGGCGCGGCGGTGTTTCGGGTTGATACCGAAAACCGCCAGCGCCGTATCGAGTTGGACGAAATCGCCGCCATCAACGTCAAGAACGGCAATATAAAGCCGCATGGCGAGACCAAACTGACCCCCGCCGATATGACCGTGATCGAGGATTGGCTGGCCAAGCGCCGCGCCCAGCTGGAGGCCCGCGACGTGGATGACATTCTGCGCGCGGTGGATCACATGAACCTGACCACCCAATGGGTGCAGTCAAAGGCCACCGATCCGCAGTTGGAAGAGGTCACCGACACGCTGCTCTTGGCCATGCATGATCTGCGCTCGGCCCTGGTGCGCAAAAAGGCCGAACGCCTGATGAAGGGCGAAACTGCCGACTAGCGGGACCAAAATTCTTTGAAGAATTTTGGCAAAACTTTTCGAAAAGTTTTGACTCACCGCGGGGGGTCGACGGTTTCCCCGCGGCGTGTCGTGATAAAATCAGATCTGCTTTTCGGGCATCTGCACGACCAGCCCGTCCAGCGCCGCCGAAACCTTCAGCTGGCAGGTCAGACGCGAGCGCACGGGATCCGGCTCATAGGCGAAATCCAGCATGTCCTCTTCCATGCTGTCTTTCTTCGGCAGCTTGTCCACCCAGGCCGGATCAACATAGACATGACAGGTGGAGCAGGCGCAGGCGCCGCCGCAATCGGCCTCAATCCCCGGGATGCCGTTGTCACGCGCCCCTTCCATCACGGTCAGGCCATTGGCCACCTCAACCTCATGCCGTTTGCCGTTGTGTTCGACGTAAGTGATCTTGGCCATGTCCGGTCCTATAGCTGCAGCGTTTTCCTAGCCAAGCCGGGATAATCCAAAAGCCGGGGCTTTGCCAGAGGGCCAAAGCGGTCCACATTCGTTCGCATGACCCGCATCCGTCATGCCCCACCCGCGTGCCGTGCCCCTAAAGCCACGCCGCCCCTGCCACGCCACTGCCCCGGCTATCGGCCCCGCGCCGTCCACGTTATGCTGTACGCTGACAGATCCGGGAAAACCCGGACATAACGGGCAGATGATCGGGCAGATGATCAAGGCACCCTTCCTCGCGACCCTGTTCGCTCTGGCGCTTGGCGCCTGCGTCGGCCCGTCCATGCCCGACGCTCCGGCGCGGGGCGATTTTGCCTCGGAACTGGTGGTGCTGAAGGATCAGGGCCCGCCGAAAGGCCCCAAGGGCGCCTGCTGGCAGGCCGATATCCGTCCCGCGGTGATTGAAACCGTCACCGAACAGGTGATGATCACGCCCGAGAAAACCGCCCCGGACGGTTCCGCCATCCCGGCGGTTTTCGGCTCTGAGACCAGCCAGCGCATCGTTGCCGACCGCGACACGGTCTGGTTTCGCGCCCCTTGCGCGGCCGAGATGACCAGCGATTTCATCGCCACCTTGCAGCGCGCGCTGAAGGCGCGGGGCCTCTATCTCTTGGCCCTGACCGGCGTGCTGGACGCCCCCACCCGTGACGCGGTCCGCCGCTATCAGCGCCCGCGCGGCATTGACAGTGACCACCTGTCATTGGCCGCCGCGCGCGATCTGGGCATCATCAACATTGATCTGGACCGGAACTGACACCGTGACCCCCGAAATCGAAGCCCAACGCATTACTCTGTATTCGGCCCGGATCAGCCAGCTTTGGACCGGATCCGCCGATGGGGCGCATGATCTGGGCCATCTGCAGCGGGTCTGGGCCAATGCCCGCGACATCGCTGTGGCGGAAGGCGGGGCCGATCTTGAGATTCTGTTGGCGGCGGCCTTTTTTCACGATGCGGTAAACCTGCCGAAATCCAGCCCTGACCGGGCGCAGGCCTCTGTCCAGTCGGCCGAGGTTGCGGTGGCCTTTCTGCAAACCACTGATTTCCCGGCCGATAAGCTGGCCGCCACCGCCCATGCCATCGCCGCCCACAGCTTTTCCGCCGCGATCACGCCGGACACGCTTGAGGCGAAGATTCTGCAAGATGCCGACCGGCTAGAGGCGCTGGGCGCCATCGGCATCGCCCGGATGTTCCATGTTGCGGGGCAGATGGGGGCAGCGCTGTTTGACGCCGGTGACCCGCTGGCCCGCCGCCGCGCACTGGATGACAAGCGCTATGCGCTGGACCATCTGGAGGTGAAACTCTTTCCCGTCGCCGCCGGAATGCAGACCGCAACCGGCCGGCAGATGGCCGAGATCCGCGCCGAATGGATGGGCAGTTTCCGCACCCGACTGCTGGCCGAGATCGGATGAGACGGCTGATCCTGACCGCCGCTGCCGTCCTGGCGCTGGGTGCGGGGGCCGTGGTTTACACCAAGGCGATGGCCTGGCTGGCCCCCGGAACGCCACCCGTAATGGCCACGCCCGCCGATCAGGCCGACCGGATCCGGGTGGAAAAATCCGCCCGCCGCCTGCATCTTTACCGCGGCACGCAGCTGATGCGCAGCTATGATATCGCCTTGGGCGGTGCCCCTGCTGACGGCCCAAAGGCGCAAGAGGGCGATGAGCGAACGCCCGAAGGCAGCTACCGGATTGACTGGCGCAACCCCGGATCGGTCGCCCATCTCAGCCTGCACATCTCATACCCGGATGCCACCGACATGGCTGCGGCACGGGCCGCAGGGGTCAGTCCCGGCGGTAATATCATGATCCACGGGCTGCCGAACGGTTGGGGCTGGCTGGGCCGCGCGCATCTGATGGCCGATTGGACCGATGGTTGCATTGCGGTGACCAATGCCGAGATGGTCGAAATCTGGGCGCTGGTGCCCGATGGCACCGTGATCGAAATCCTGCCCTGACGCCACAAAGGCAAAGGGCGGCAGGTTTCCCCGCCGCCCCTGATCTGCCCGGACCCTTCGGATCAGTCGATCGACAGCGCCACAAAGCGCGGGTCGCCCTCACGCCGGATCAAGAGCAGGATCGACTTGCGCCCCGCGGCCTTGGCCTCTTCGACGCGGTCGGTCAGATCGGCCAGCCGCTCCACCCGCTGTTGCCCGGCCTCGGTGATCAGATCGCCCTGACGCAGGCCTTTTTCATAGGCCTCGGTCGATTCGTCGACGTTCATCACCATAAGACCGTTGTCACTGGCCCCCAGGCCCAGCTTGTCGCGCATCTCATCGCTTAGGGGGGCCAACGTCAGGCCCAGAACCTCGGCAGAACTGGGCTCGGCCGGGGTCTTGCTGCTGGCGGGAATCGACTTGGCTTCGGCCTCTTCGCGCCGGCCAAGGGTGACTTGCAGCGTCTCGGAGCGGCCTTCGCGCAACAAGATCACCGGCACAGCCTCGCCCACCGGGGCGTCGCCGACGCGGCGGGTCAGATCACCCGCATCATTGACCGGCTGGCCGTTGAACTGGGTGATGACGTCGCCGACCAGAATGCCCGCATCCTTGGACGGGCCATCCGGCACATCGGTAACCAAAGCGCCCTTGGCATCGGCCAAAGCCATTGATTCGGCAATATCGGGGGTGACGTCCTGGATGCGCACACCCAGCCAGCCGCGCCGCGTCTCGCCGAATTCCTTCAGCTGATTGGTGACCTTGCTGACCACGTTCGAGGCCATCGAAAACCCGATCCCGATCGAGCCGCCGTTGGGCGACAGGATCGCGGTATTCACCCCGATCACCTGGCCGTCCATGTTGAACAAGGGCCCGCCCGAGTTGCCGCGGTTGATCGCCGCATCGGTCTGCAGATAGTCGTCATAGGTGCCCGACAATTCGCGGTTGCGGGCCGAGACGATGCCTGCACTGACCGAAAAGCCCTGGCCCAAGGGGTTGCCCATGGCGACAACCCAGTCGCCGACGCGCATCAGGTCTGAATTGCCAAAGCTGACAAAAGGCAACGGCTTGGTCGCCTCAACCTTCAGCAGGGCAATATCGGTTTTCGGGTCGGTGCCGATCAGCTTGGCGGGCAGTTTCTCACCGCCGAAAAACTCGATCTCGATCTCATCGGCGCCTTCGATGACGTGGTTGTTGGTGACGATATAGCCGTCTTCGCTGATCACAAAACCGGATCCCAGTGCTTCGGACCGGCGCGGGCTGCCGTCGGGGTTGTTGAACTGGTCAAAGAAATCGCCAAAGGGGCTGCCTTCGGGGGCCATCGGCCCGTTCGCAGCCGGACCAGAAACCAGCGACGAGGTGGTGATGTTCACGACCGAGGGGCTGATCTTGTCGGCCAGCTCGGCAAAGCTTTCCGGCGGGCCAAACGCCAGAACCGGGGCCGGCATCGCAAAGGCCAGCGAGGTGGCCAGCACAACGGCCGACAGGATCGGGGTGACACCGGCACGGCGGCGCCGGGTGGGATGGGCGGTGGGTTGGACAGTAGGTTGGACTGCGGGCACGATGAGAACTCCTCTTTCGTCCGGGATGGCGCGGTCGGCTCTGACGCCGCCGCACCTTGCGGCTGTTATGACTGTGCCGCCAGCGCGGGCGCAATGCAAACCCCCTCGCGGTGCATCAAGGCCTTGTGAAAGCATTTGTCATCCAGGCCGCACGGAACTGGGCTGCCACCGGCCCTAAGAGCCCCAGATCCGCGCCAGCCAGATCAACACGATGCCCAGCGCCAGCGCGACCAGCCCCAGCATCCGCCGCCGATCACGCCCCATCGCCACGATCAGCCGCAGCGCCTCTTCCATGCGCGAAGGGGCCAGCGCAAGCGCCAGCCCCTCTACCGTCAGCACCAGCCCCAAAGCCAGCAAGACCAGACTCATGGCTGGATCGCAGGCTCAGCCGCCGGGACGACCGGGGCAGCAGGGCCCTTGTCGCTGCGCAGATACTCAAAGAACTCGCTGTCGGGCTGCATCACGATGGTCGAGTTCTTGCCATTCAGCGCCACCTGATAGGCCTGCAAAGACCGGATGAAGGCGAAGAATTCAGGATCCTTGCCATAGGCCTCGGCCAGAATCCGGTTGCGTTCGGCGTCAGCTTCACCGCGGATCGTCTCGGCGGTCTTGCGCGCCTTTGACGTCTCTTCGACCACGGTCCGGTCTGCGGATGCCCGCACCCGCTGGGCTGCTTCGCCACCGCGACCGATCTCATCGGCCGCCTCGCGCTCACGCTCGGCCCGCATCCTTGCATAGGTGGCCTTCAGGTTGGCGTCGGGCAGGTCGGTGCGCGTCAGCCGCACGTCGATCACCGTCACCCCCAGGGATGCCGCCTCACGCCGGGCAATCTCAAGGATCTGGTTCATCAGCGCGGTACGGTCCACACTGAGAACCTTGTCCGGCGTGGTCTTGCCCAGCACTTCGGGGATCGCCTGTTGCAGGATGTTGTTCAACAAGGCCTGCGCCCGGCCCTCGCCCTCGGCGCCCGTAGCCTGCCGGAACGCCCGCAGGTTGGTGATCCGCCAGCGCGCAAAGGCGTCGACGACCAGACGCCGCTCGCCCAAGAGCGTCACTTCCTGACGTTCGGTCTGCAACCCCAGGATGCGGTCTTCATAGTAAAACACCTCCTGGATGAAGGGCAGCTTGAACCCCAGGCCGGGGGTTTCCTTTTCCTGCATGATCTCACCGAACTGCAGGACCAGGGCTTTTTTCCGCTCATCCACGATAAAGACCGAGGACAGCGCCGTGATCACGATGGCCACAGCCACCGGAATTAAGACAATAGAGCGCATCAGTTCGTCCCCCCTGCTGCGGGGGCAGGTGCGGCCCCGCGGCCCAGCCTGTCCAGTGGCAGATAAGGCAACACGCCCTGACCGCCCTCACCCGTCACGCCGTCCAGGATGACCTTGTCCATCCCGCCCAGCACGGTTTCCATCGCCTCAAGATACAACCGTCGCCGGGTAATCTCGGGCGCTTTGACGTATTCGGCATAAACCGAGTTGAAACGCGCGGCCTCACCCTCGGCCGAGTTCACCGCATTGGCGCGGTAAGCTTCGGCCTGTTCGACCAATTGTGCCGCCTCACCGCGAGCCCCTGCCGTCACCTTGTTGGCGTAACCGTCGGCCTCTTTTTCCAGACGGTCGCGGTCTTGTTGCGCGTCAGTCACGGCACGGAAGGCCGGGGCCACATCGGCCGGCGGGAAGGCGCGCCGCAGGTTGATACGGATCACCTGCACGCCCGCGCCATATTCATCCAGCGTCTTTTGCACGGCCGTGCGCAGATCGGCGGCAATAGCGCCACGATCGCGGTTCAGAATCGGCGACAGCTCAGACCGCGCGATGATGTCGCGCATCGCACTTTCGCTGACCGCCAGAATGGTGACCTCCGGGTCTGCCAGGTTGAAAAGGTAATCTTCGGGGTCCGAGATGTTCCAGACCACCTGAAAGCCGATATCGACCAGGTTCTGGTCACGCGTCAGCATCAGGGCACCTGAATTGCTGTCGGCAGCCCCAATATCGGTCGTGCGTTCGCCGGTGACCTGCAGCTTTTCGTAAGTTACCACCGGCCAGGGGGCAAAGTTCAGGCCCGGGCCCTTGACGCCCGAGGCCTCGCCCAGAAACAGCTCAACCGCACGCTCTTCGGGCCGCACGGTGTAGAATGACATGAACGTCCAGGCCGCCACCAGCGCCAGCACGCCCAAGGCCAGGCCCTTGCGCGTGAACAAAGGAGCCATCGGGTTACCGCCGGGACCAGCGCCATTGCCGCCGCCCTTGCCACCGCGTCCGCGCCCGCCCATCAAGACGCGCAGCTGTTCCTGACCCTTGCGCATCAGATCGTCTATCTCGGGCAGGCCGGGGCCTTCGCCGGGGCGACGCCCGTCGTTGCGGCCACCATCATTGCGCCCACCTTCATTGCGCCCACCTTCATTGCGGCCGCCATTGCGCCCCTCAGTCTCACCGGGTCCGCGTCCATTGCCGCGATCATCGTCATCGCCACCGCCGCCGCCCCAGGGGCCTCCGCTGCCTGCCATTGACCGTTATCCTCTTTATTCTTCGGTTCTGTATAAACTGTGCATCCAAACCGCAAATTCAAGCGGCAATCGACCCGGTGTCCACTATGGCGCACCGGTGTGCGACCGAACCGGCCTGCGCATCGTCACCAGCTCTTCCGCCATGGTGGGATGCACCGCAACGGTGCGGTCGAAATCCTCTTTGGTGGCCCCCATCTTGACCGCAATCGCCGCCAGCTGGATCATTTCCCCCGCCCCCGGCCCTACAATGTGGCAGCCCAGCACGCGGCGCGTGTCGCCTGCCACCACCAGTTTCATCAAGACCTTGTCCTGCCGCCCCGCGAACAGCGTCTTCATCGGGCGAAAGTTGGCGGTATAGATCTCGACCGGGCCCTGCGCGCGCGCGGCCTCTTCGCTCAGCCCCACGGTGCCCAGTTCAGGCTGGGTAAAAACCGCGCTGGCGATCAAGTCATGATCGGCCTTGGTCGGCACGCCGCGAAAGACGGTATCGGCAAAGGCATGGCCTTCGCGGATGGCCACCGGGGTCAGGTTGACCCGGTCGGTCACATCGCCGACGGCATAGAGTGAGGGCACAGCGGTCTGACTATAGGCGTCAACCGGGATCTGCCCCTGCGGACCCAGGGTCAGGCCCAGCGCCTGCAGACCCAGGCCGGTGCTGTTGGGCTGCCGCCCGGTGGCATACATCACCAGATCAACGTCGCGCGTGCTGCCATCCTGCCCATGGGCGCGAATGCCCTGGGCTGTCTTTTCCAACCGCGTCACATCGGTGCCGGTATGAATGGTGATGCCATTGGCCGCCATCGCCGTGGCGACATGGCCCCGCGCCTCATCATCAAAGCCGCGCAGGATTTGCGGCCCGCGATAATACAGATCAACTTCGACGCCCAAGCCATTCAGGATGCAGGCAAATTCGCAGGCGATAAAACCACCGCCAACCACCAGTGCGCGCCGCGGCAGGCTGGGCAGATCAAACATCTCATTTGAGGTGACGGCCAGTTCACGCCCCGGAATATCAGGCACAAAGGGCCAGCCGCCGGTGGCAATCAGGATGTGTTTGGCGGTGATCTCTTGGCCCGTTGACAGCCGCACGGTATGGGCGTCGGCGACCACGGCGCGGGTGTCGTGGATGGTAACGCCGGCATTGATCAGCGTGCTTCGATAAGCGGTCTCCAGCCGGGTCAGCTCATCCGCCAGACTGCTGCGGAACCGGGGCCAGTCAAACGCCCCGGCGGTGACATTCCAGCCATAGGCGCGGGCATCGTCAATCTGGTCGGGGAATTCTGACGCGTAAACCATCAGCTTTTTCGGCACGCAGCCGCGGATCACGCAGGTGCCGCCCAGCCGGCTTTCCTCGGCCAATGCCACCGTGGCGCCACCCTCAGCCGCAGCGATGCGCGCCGCGCGCACCCCGCCCGAGCCGCCCCCGATGACGAACAGATCCACATCAAACGCCACAGCCTTGCCTTTCAGTCCTCAAACCGGCCCCGTTGTTCCACAGCCGGGCCGCCTTGACCAGAGCAAGCGCCATCGGGCTGCCAAGACAGGGCTATGGGCGGGGATCAGTCCAGATCGGCAAAGATGTTGTCAGTGGGCGCAAATTCAACCGCATCATCCTCAACCTTGCCGGTATTGATATTGCGCACCGACGCACGGCCATCGGGATGGCCGATCACCACGATATCGCAAATGTCGATGAAAAGCCCGTTTTCGACGACGCCCGGAATCTGGTTCAACACCAGCGCCAGTTGGCGCGCATTGCCGATGCGGTTCAGGTGCAGGTCCAGGATGTAATTCGATTCATCTGTCATCAGGGGTTTTTCGCCATTCATCCGCAAGGTCACTTCGCGGCCCAGCACATCCATGCTGACCAGCGTTTCCTCAACCAGCGCCTTTGTGGTCTGCCAGCCGAACGGAATAACCTCAACCGGCAGCGGAAATGCGCCCAGTTGGGTCACTTCCTTGGCGGCATCCGCAATCACGATCATCTGGTCACTGGCGGTCGCGACGATCTTTTCCTGCAGCAGGGCCGCGCCACCGCCCTTTATCAGGTTCAGGTTGGCGTCGAATTCATCCGCGCCATCAATCGTCAGATCCAGCCATTTGACCTCATCCAGGGTCGAGACGCGGATGCCCAGACTGGCCGCCAACTCTGCCGTGCGGGTGGATGTCGGCACGCCGATCACCCGGATGCCTTCGTCGCGAACCCGCTCGGCCAGGCAGCGCACCATCCAGGCGGCGGTTGACCCGGTGCCCAGGCCCAGTTTCATCCCGTCTTCAACAAATTCCACCGCCCGCTTGGCGGCAATGAACTTGGCCTTGTCGATGGGGTTCAGATCGGCGGGCATGGGCTGTCTCCTGAGGCAATGGCCCCCAGATACCCCAATCCCAGCCCCGGGGCGAGGGCAAAGGGCCAGCAGATCAGCGCAAAGCGATGCGCGGGCAGCGGCCGGGAGGGTCA
>JBATPI010000169.1:0-2361 GCA_049291415.1 Paracoccaceae bacterium
GCGTCAGCCTGATGAGCATTGAACAGGCCGAGCATCTGGCCGAGGTAGAGCCCTTCAAGACCGCGATCATCCTGAAGTTCGTCCGCGCCTGGCCGTTCGTGGCCTATGCCGCAGCGCTGCTGATCGCGGGGCTGTTCGTGGAACGGTTCTACTGCCGCTATCTGTGCCCCTTGGGGGCCGCGCTGGCGATCCCGGCCCGGATGCGGATGTTCGATTGGCTGAAGCGCTATAAAGAGTGCGGCAGCCCTTGCCAGACCTGCGCCCACCAATGCCCGGTTCAGGCCATTCACCCGACGGGTGAAATCAACCCGAACGAATGCGTGGATTGCCTGCATTGCCAGGTTCTTTACCAGTCGGAAACCCAATGCCCGGTCGTGATCAAGAAGCTGAAGCGGCGCGAAACCGCATCGGCCTCTCCTGCGCGCGATCTGGGACACCACCCGCACTCACCAACCTTGAAAATGCCACTTTAAGAAGGAGGTTCCACAATGACACAGGAACAAAAGACAGGATTCAGCCGGCGCGCAATGTTGGGCGCCACAGCCGGAGGTGCGGCTTTGGCCGGTGCCATCGGCGGCGGGCGTCTGGCGCTGACCGGCGGCGTTGCTGCCGTTGGGGCGCTGGCGACTGCCGGGGCGGCCAATGCCGCAGGCGACGGGATTAACGTCGCACCGGGCCAGCTGGACGAATATTATGGCTTCTGGTCTTCGGGCCAGTGCGGCGAGATGCGTATTCTGGGCATCCCGTCGATGCGCGAACTGATGCGCGTGCCGGTGTTCAACCGCTGTTCGGCCACCGGTTGGGGCATTACCAATGAATCGAAAAAGATCCTGACCGAGGGTCTGACGGACAAGACCAAGGCTTTCCTGGCCGCCAACGGTCATGAATATCCGCAGAATGGCGACCTGCACCACGTCCACATGTCCTTCACCGAAGGGCGTTATGACGGCCGGTTCCTTTTCATGAACGACAAGGCCAACACCCGCGTCGCCCGCGTGCGCTGCGACGTGATGAAATGCGACAAGATCATCGAGATTCCGAACGCCAAGGGCATCCATGGCCTGCGTCCGCAGCGCTGGCCCCGGACTGATTACGTCTTCTGCAATGGCGAAGACGAAGTGCCGATGGTCAATGACGGCAAGATTCTGGACAAGCCGGAAGAATACGTAAACTTCTACACGGCGCTGAATGCCGATGAGATGACCGTAGCCTGGCAGGTCATGGTGTCGGGCAACCTGGACAACACCGACGCCGATTATGAAGGCAAATATGCGTTCTCGACGTGCTACAACTCGGAAATGGGGATGACGCTGGCCGATATGACGGCGGCTGATATGGACCACGTTGTGGTCTTCAACATCGCCGAGATCGAAAAGGGCATTGCCGAGGGCGACTTCATCGAGCTGAATGGCGTCAAGGTGATCGACGGGCGTAAGGAAAAGAACAAGAACTACACCCGTTACATCCCGATCCCGAACAACCCGCATGGTTGCAACATGGCGCCCGACAAGATCCACCTGTGCATCGGGGGCAAGCTGTCGCCCACCGTCTCGGTGATCGACGTGCGCAAACTGGACGATGTGTTCTACAACGGCGCCGAGCCGCGCTCGGTTGTGGTGGCAGAGCCGGAATTGGGCCTTGGCCCGTTGCACACCTGCTTTGACGGGCAGGGCCGCGCCTATACCACGCTGTTCCTGGACAGCCAGGTTGTGGTCTGGGACATCGAAAAGGCCGTGCAGGCCTATGCAGGCGAAGCGGTCGATCCGATCGTGACCAAGGCGGACGTGCATTACCAGCCGGGTCACAACTCGACCGCAGAAGGCGAAACGCTGGACGCGGCGGCCAAATACTACATCACCATGAACAAGTTCTCAAAGGACCGGTTCCTGAACGTTGGCCCGCTAAAGCCGGAAAACGAGCAGGTCTTCACGATTGACGGTGACAAGCTGACGCTGATCCATGACGGTCCGACCTTCGCCGAGCCGCATGACAGCATCCTGGTGCATGCGTCGAAAGTGAACCCGTTGTCGATCTGGAACCGTGATGACCGGATGTGGGCCGATACCCGCAAGCAGGCCGAAGCCGATGGCGTGGATCTGGACGACTATCAGGACACCGTGATCCGCGACGGCAACAAGGTGCGGGTCTATATGTCCAGCCAGGCACCGCAATTCGCGCTGGAGTCCTTTACGGTCACCGAAGGCAATGAAGTGACCGTGATCGTCACCAACCTCGATGACATCGACGACCTGACCCACGGCTTCACCATGGGCAACCATGGCGTGGCGATGGAAATCTCGCCTCATGCCACCTCGTCCGTCACCTTCGTGGCGGCGCAGGCCGGGGTCTACTGGTACTATT
>JBATPI010000170.1:0-5990 GCA_049291415.1 Paracoccaceae bacterium
GCCCGACATGCCCGATCTGCCGATCGCCCAGCGGATCGCCGAGGCCGATGCCGCCATGGCCGCCCGCCCCGATCAGGCCACCGCCCTGCAGCGGCTGGGCACAGCGCCGGACCCCGCCAGGATCGCCGATCTGCGCGCCGATCTGGCCGCGCAGTCCGATCCGCAAACCCTGCGCACCAGCTATCGTGCGCAACTGGGGTCCGGCGATACGCTGGCCGCATTGGTGACGATCGAGCGTCTGCTGGCGCTGCCAGATGCCGCCACCGCCGCCGATCACGCCGATCAGGCGCTGGCGCTGATGATCCAGGCGCAGGGCTATATCTCGCCCGAGGCCGAGGTGTCTCTTCGCCAGGCGCTGAGCATGGACATGTCGAATGAGATGGCCCGCTATCTGGTGGGTGAGATGTTTGTGCAAGGCCAGCGCTATGACCAGGCGTTCCGCTTCTGGCGGCCCTTGGCCGAGAACGGCAACCCGCAGGCACCCTGGACCGGGCTGATCCGCGATCAGATCAACGACATCGCCTGGCTGGCGGGTGAGAGCTATCAGTTGCCCGACGCGCAGCCCGGCCCGTCGGCTGCCGATATGGCCGGGGCTGCCGATATGTCGGATGCCGACCGCCAAGAGATGATCGAAGGCATGGTGCAGCAGCGCCAGGACCGGCTTGCCGCCGAGGGGGGCAGCGCCGAAGATTGGGTGATGCTGATCAACGCGCTTGGCGTGCTGGGCCGCACGGATGAGGCGCAAACCGCCTATGACAGCGCCAAGGCGGCCCATGCCGCCGACGCCGCAGCCATGGCCACCCTGACCGCCGCCGCAACGGCCGCAGGCCTGACCCCATGATCTGCGACGATATGGCGGCGTTTGCCGCTGCCTTGCCCGCCACGGGTGCCATTGCGGGGCTGGATCTGGGCGAAAAAACCATCGGCGTGGCGATCTCCGATCTGCGCCGTCAGGTCGCCTCACCGACCGAGGTCATCCGCCGGGTGAAATTCACCGAAGATGCCGCCCGCCTGATGACCATCATTTTCGCCCGCCAGATCCGCGGCCTGATCCTGGGCCTGCCCTTGAATATGGACGGCAGCACAGGCCCCAGGGTGCAATCCACCCAGGCCTTTGCCCGGAATCTGGCCCGGCTGACTGATCTGCCAATCACCTTCTGGGATGAGCGTCTGTCGACCGTCGCCGCCGAAAGGGCGCTTTTAGAGGCGGATGCGTCCCGAAAGCGTCGCAAAGAGGTGATCGATGCGGTCGCCGCCGGGTATATTCTGCAAGGCGCGCTGGACCGCATGGCCTATCAGGGAAATCCGCTGTGAAAGATGACATCTGGAACCGTGACGAGATCCAATCGCCTTGCGTCAAGCTGTGCGTGATCCACCCCGAAGAGCGGATCTGCGTTGGCTGCATGCGCTCGATTGACGAAATCTCGACCTGGTCGCGCATGACGCCCGAGACCCGCACCGCAATCATGGAAGAGCTGCCTTCCCGCGCGCCGCGCCTGATCAAACGTCGCGGCGGCCGCGCAGCCCGCTTGCAGCGCGACTGAGCCGACAGAGGGCGGCCCTGCGCTGACGCCCAGCCCTGACCATATCGGAAACGACAGTCCCGAAACGTGCCCCGAGCATCGGGCTTCATCTTGGCCAAAATATCCCCGCCGGAGGCCCCGCCCGTGCCGCAGCGACTCCGTCAGGGTTCCGCGACCCAATCGGCCACCGAGCCCAGATGTGGGCGAAAATAGGCGATGATCCGGCCTTCGGGCGGTGCATTGGCCCCCGGTGCCCAGGGGGCGACGCCATGCACGCACAACCGGTGCAGCAGCGTTGCCTCGCCCGGCCGGGCCGGCACCTCAACGCGGCGACACTGGGCAAAGACCTGCGACCGGGCGGCGCGGTAGGCGGCGGTGATGTCCATATTGCCCCAATCGCCTGGGGCATGGCCCGCAAAGGCGGCCTGCAGGGCGGCGCGCATCAGGATATGGCTGCCCTCCCACACCACCAGGGGTGAGGCATCCGCGCTGCAGGCATTCAGGGGCAGACCCAGGATCCAGCCATGCGGTTCCCTGACCATCCGCTGGCGATCTGCGCCGACCGGCAACAGCCCATCCAGATGCGCCGCATCGCGGGCTTGGCGAAAGCGGAATCCGGCGGCATCCTCGCCGTCCCACGGCTGCGGATAGCCCGGGCGGATCACCGACAATTGGGCGCGGTGCAGGGGCTGCGGCGTCAGGGGCAAGGCGGCCCAGGGGAACGCGGTGCCCGCAACCTGTCCTTCCGGCGCATTGTCCAGTGCGCCCACGCCGACAAACCAGGTCCCGCCACAGCGCCAGGCCTCATCGCTATGCGCCACGGCGGCCTGCGCCACCGGCAACGCGGCGGCGGCCCAGGCTGCGATCTGCGGATCAGGCCCGATCCGCACCCAGCCGGGATCCGCGCTCACCACAGCACCTTGCGCAGCATGTTCAGCGCCACCAGCGTCAGAAACACCGCAAAGGCACGCTTCAAAGGCTTGGGGTTCATCGAATGGGCCAGCCGCACGCCATAGGGCGTGGTCAATAGCGTGGTGCCGATCACCACCAGAAAGGCCGGGATATTCACCGCGCCGATGGTCCAGGGCGGCGCGCCATCAGCCTGCAGCAGCAAGAATCCCACCACCGCAGGCACCGCAATCAGCACGCCAAAGCCGGACGCCGTCGCCACCGCGCGGTGGATGGGCAGGCCGAACAGCGTCATCAGGGGCACGCCAAAGGTGCCGCCTCCAATCCCCATCAAGGCCGAGAAAAACCCCACGCCAGAGGCCATCGCCCCGCGCACGGCCCCGGTTGGCATCGCATCACCCAACCTTGCATCCTGGCGGCCAAAGGCCATCCACAGCCCTGCCAGCCCCGCCAGCACCCCGAACACCGCCTGCAGCGCCGATGAGGGCACCCGCGCCGCCACCACCACGCCGGCAGCCGAAGCCCCGATCAGCCAGGGCGCCCAGGTTTTCAGCACCGCCCAGTCCACCGCCCCCTTGCGGTTATGGGCGCTGAGTGAGCGGACCGAGGTGACGATAATGGTGGCCAGAGAGGTGCCGACACAGACCTGCATGATCTGGCCCTGGCCGTATCCCAACGCTTCAAAGGCGTAAAAGAACGCCGGGACCAGCACGATGCCACCACCCACGCCCAAAAGGCCGCCCACCATCCCGGCAAAACCGCCGATCACGATCAGGGCCGCTAACAGCGGCAACAGGGTGGACAGATCAGGCATTGGCGGCTCCTGCAGGGTTGCGTCAGTCTTAGCGCTGCGGCGGCCCCCAAACCAGCCCCCCCCCCGATCAGCCCTCAAACCGGGTCCAGCCGGGCCAGCGCGCGCGCGATCACCTCGGTGCCGGCGCCTTCGCGATTGGCATCGCTGGACAGCACCTGCCGCCAGCCGCGTGCGCCGGGATGGCCGTGGAACAGGCCCAGCATATGCCGCGTCACCTGATGCAGCCGCCCGCCCGCGTCCAGATGCGCCTGAATATAGGGCAGCATCGCGGCCACCACGGCGCGCCGGTCGGGCGCATGTTCATCGCCCCACAGCGCGTCGGCCCCGATCAGCGCATTGCCCGGATCGTGATAGGCCACGCGGCCCAGCATCACCCCGTCCAGCCCTTGATCCAACAACGCGCGGGCCTGCGCCAAGGTGCTGACTCCGCCGTTCAGGCAGATCGTCAGCTGCGGAAACCGCGCTTTCATCGCCAGCACCAAAGGGTAATCCAAGGGCGGGATCTCGCGGTTTTCCTTGGGGCTGAGACCTTTCAGCCAGGCCTTGCGGGCGTGAATGATGATGTGCCGCACGCCTGCCGCCGCCACGGTCTCGATAAATCCGGGCAGCACCAAGGCAGGATCCTGGTCATCCACCCCGATCCGGCATTTCACCGTCACCGGCGCGTCCGTCTCGGCCTGCATTGCCGCCACACACTCGGCCACCAAGGTCGGGCGCTCCATCAGCACCGCCCCAAAACAGCCCGATTGCACCCGGTCTGACGGGCAGCCGCAGTTCAGATTGATCTCATCATAGCCCCAGTCGCGCGCCGCGCGCACTGCCGATGCCAACTCTGCCGGGTCAGATCCCCCCAGTTGCAAGGCCACCGGATGTTCCTCTGCGCCATAGTCCAGCAGTCGCGCCCGCGGGCCATGGATCACCGCGGGGGCGGTGACCATTTCGGTATACAGCATCGCGCGCCGGGTCATCAGGCGGTGAAAATGGCGGCAATGGCGGTCGGTCCACTCCATCATCGGGGCTACCGATAAGCGATAGCTTTTGTAAATATCTGTTTTTACTTCTATATTCATGGAACCACTATCTCGGGCTAACGTCTGATTTTCTGGAAAAATTCTCGATTTTATCTGATTTTTCTTTTACAAAATCCGCTGTATGACTGATAGTCAGGCGCAAGAGCATCCAGTCAGACGTCGTGGGCGCAGGATAGAACATGGCGAGCATTTCCGAGCGAGTGAGGTCAGGCGGGCGCAAGGTATTGCTTGCCTAGATTATCCGCAGGAGCTTTGACACCTACCGCGATAGCCGGACATTCGACAACCTCAAGGAAGCAAAATCTTGGGCAAAAAAGCGCGAGGCCGAAATTGACCTTGCGATAGCGGAAGGACGCAACTTCGCGGTCCGCAACCGGGCAAGGAAACTCTCGCTGACGCGATCGAGAAATACTTGAACGAACAGTCTGATCTGGGGAAGACAAAAGCGCAGTGCCTTCGGGCAATTTGCAGGGAGTATGCCTTCGCGGAGAAAGATTGCGACAAGATCACCAGCGCAACGATTGTCGAGTTTGCCCCCGAGGTCAGCAGTCGCCCCACCGTTGACGAACTGGACAGGTTGCTGGAGCATTTCCAATTGTCAGCGATGCGCGATCCTCGCATTATTCCAATACACATCTTCACCTTGTTCGCGATCTTTTTCGCTGGTCGCCAAGATGAAATCACTCGGCTAAGGTGGGAAAATCAGGACGTGAGCCGCAAGCGGATTCTGGTTCGCAAGATGAAAAACCCCGGCATGACAGGCGGCGTCGAGACGTGGTGCGAATTGCCCGATCCGTGCAGTTCTCTGATCGACATGATGCCAAGAACAAAGGAATGTATTTTCCGGTTCAATACGGATGTCGTCAGTCGCCGCTGCACCGATGCCTGCAAGCTGTTGGAGATCAAAGATCTACGTTTCCACGATCTGCGGCACGAAGCAGCTTCACGGCTAGCCGCAATGGGGCGAACGATCCCGCAACTGGCAGTGTCACCGGGCACAAATCCTGGCAAAGCCTGCAACGCTATACACATGTAAGGCAGGATGGCGACAAATATGACGATTGGAAATGGGTCATTGCTTTGGGCAACCCAAAGAGAATCAGCGAAATCAACGCCTAGAAACGCGACCTAATACACAGGGGGCGGTTCACACCGGGATCTTGATGACGTGGTAAACGCTGGCACGGCTGATCGCGCTGGGACACATCCACGGACGACACCTGTTCGCGAAACACCTTTTCGCACCCTGCCGCTGCCAAATCGCGTTTCGCATGATCACCGGCCTGTTGAACAACGCCGGCTGGCCCGCAAACCACGACAGGGCAGTGGTAGAGCGGATCTGGTGGCGCGAAGGGCTTGAGATCCCTCAGAAACAGGCAAGAAAGGGCCGGCTCTGGCTGAACGGTGGATCTTGCGTAGGTCTGCGGCCCGAACATCCCGATCATGTCTGGTCCTACGACTTCGTGCAGGATCGGACCCATGACGGCAGAGTTTTACGCACACTCGACATCATCGACGCGTTCACCAAAGAGGCGCTCGTGATCCGCGTCAAACGCAGGCCCAATTCCACCGACGTCGTCGACGCACTGACCGATCTGTTCATCCTCCGATGGGCCTCCAAAATTCATAAGGTCCGACAATGGCGCCGAATTCATCGCCAAGAAGGTCCGCGCCCGGAGCGAGGCTGTCGGGCAAAGACCGCCTTCGTCGAAC
>JBATPI010000171.1:0-14071 GCA_049291415.1 Paracoccaceae bacterium
GGATCGCCGAGGGGAAATGTGATCATCCGGGATGGAACACGTATCGTCGCCCTCACCTCCCTGCGCTTCGCCATAGTTGTATTGAAACAGAACATTATTACTGGAGTTTCCAATAATCTTGGCCGCATCAAGGCCAATAAGCCAAGCTTCGCCCTGTTCTTCTAGAAGCTGAAGGACTTGATCTCGCGCGGCAGAGTACATCTGCGGCGGCTCTGTAACAGCTCCCGCAACTGCACCAACGGCGCCACCGACAAAACTGTTGATAAAGTCAACAATTCCTGGAATCCACGTGTTGTTTTCAATCCAATTGAAGATCTTCTTGATCTCGATGAATTTCTGGCGAGTTTCATCATCCTCTTGAAACTTGGTTGCTTCAAGATAGTAATCAACAAACTTTTCAAAAGCTTCATAAAGTCCTGCGCCAGCAATCACTCCGGCAAAAGCCATGCCCGCGTAGCCGCCCTTCTTGACAAGAAGCGCAAATACCCCAAGGGCCGTTACCGCCGAAACTGCCGCACCAGGCAGAGCCGCAAGGATGTCTGGCGTCTTCTGTGCTGCCCACTCTTCAAAGCTGATCGGATTATCAACCGTTTCGGCAGCATATTGCACCGAAAGAAATGCAGATGCGGCAGCCAATGTGCCCATTGTAAAAGTTGTCTTGGCAATGAGATCGACGGATACGGACCCGGTCTCGTCGCCTAGAAATGCATTTAGCCCCCTACGGAACTGATCTCCCAAATCGCCTAGATCTTCCAGCGCTTCCTTGACGTAAGCTGTTGCGGCGGCTTCACCAGACGTAAAGCGCACCTGGTCAGCAACATGCTGGAAGTGCATGCCCATATTAGTGGGCTTTGCTGCACCGTCCTGGTAATTGAGCTGATCGGAAAGCTCTGCCGTAAACTTGGCGATCAAAGACTTGGCTTTTTGGCTCTCAATCAGCTCCCTGGCTTTTCGCAGGTCGCCGTTGGCACTGTCGACGATGAACGCTCGCACCATCGCTTCGGCGCGTTGTTCGTCGCTCCAGTTCGCGAACGGGTCTGCAACCAGTTTGGTCGTACCGTTTACCGTGACCTCGTCATAAAGGTCGAAGATGTCACCCTTGATCGGCTGACCATTGTAACCCGCAGTGTAGTAGTTCGGGCGATCACCATAGAGCGAGGCGCCATTTTCCAGGTTCCCGCTCTTGATCGCCTCTATGTCGACGTTATCTATCGCGAACTTGTTGTGGTCCGCTAAGGTTTCGCCCGGGTTGAGATGCGGGTCTTCTTTATTCAGTAGCAGCAGCGGCCGGCCGTCTGGTCCGGAACCGGCGGTCACGGCGAACTTCAAAAAGCTTTGCAGGCCATGTAGTGCCTTTATGGCCTCCTCACGGGCAAGAGCCGGATTTGTCTCCTTCGAAATGTTGTAGGCATCGACAATTTCCTGAACCCGGGCCTTTACGAACCCTGTGTACTCGGGGTGCTGCAGATAGTGAACTGCAACGCCCATACGCAGACTATCGGCCGCCGACGCCGGCATCGGCGCGCCGTTGGTCTTGAAGTCTGCTTGATCGTAAAAGCTCTCCCCTTTTGTAGGATCGGCGATGTCTTCAAAGAAGGGCTTAAAGTCATCATCATCACGAACTTCATTCGGAATGAGATGGTTGTTCTGGGCAAGCTGCGCGCGCGAGGCAGAGTCTGTAATGTTTGGCGAAAGCCACAATTGCCCGCCGTCAGGTACCTGACCAGTCGGCGTGTCGCCGGTAAGCCAACGCACCAGTTTGAACTTGATCGAATCTTCTGGGGCTGGAGCATTGGTGAAGGAGTAATCGGCCATGACGAAATCCGGTGATATGTACTGACTGGGTGTGAAGCGATTGGTCGGAGCTCAGGTCTCGGCGACGTGGGGACTTAGCTCTATCCCCTCGACACCCGAAGCCTGCAGAGCAGCGACTAGAGCGTCGGAGAAGAACAGTCGCTTGAGCCGGTTGTCCCACCACATCGCCCGACCGGCGATCCGGTCGCGATGAACGGAAAGCCGCAAGGGGCCACCCATTTTCCGTGCGTAGTACCACAGGTCGGGATGGGTCTCTTCTGGGAGTACCCGCTTGATCTTGATCATTGAATTGGCGGGATCAATGGCATCCACGCTGGTGCAGCAATTGAGCAGGAACTGCGGACGCGGCAGCGGCTTACCGTCGGCCTGCATCGTGATCTCAACCGGATGAAACCGATGCACGCCCGGTTCCAGCGCCTCAACCGCGGTAACCATACGGTCATCGACGGCGATGCCGTTCACGCAACTGAAGAACCCATGAACCGGCATCTTTGCGTCGGTCACCACATACCGGCGCGGCACGATCTCTGGCGGAACTGGAATTCCGGCTTTCATGCCCATCGTGCTCTGCAAGTCGTTGAAGGCTCGAAGCGCCGTGTCATCATCTAGACATTCGACATTTGCCCAATACTTGTGATCAAATGATTTATCCGGGATGTAAGCCATGTCCGCTTCCTGAGTTTAATGTGTTGAAAGTTGGGCCGATTTCGCCTCGGCGCTGCTCTCATCTTCTTTAGCAGTTCCGTGTCCAGCACCCTGCGGTTTCCTGTCAGGATCGCTAGTTCCCTGCCGTGGCGTCATGGCGAAAAATGCATCGAACAACCTCGTTACTCCCTCATCCTCACGCCGCCACAAACCGCTGCGCAGATACCACCAAACCCACCGTTACCCACACCTTCCGCGGGATTCAAACCGAAACGACCTCGCCCGGAACGATCCCCGCGCACAGCCGCTGATTGACCCCTGGCCGAGAACGATCAACTGTGAGTCGCCCATCTTTCGCCCTGAATTACGGGCCGATTTGGGCAAGACTGCGGTAGAACCCCGGCGTCTTGACGGACCCTCACGCCACCTGCCGCTACGTCACCCGCGCACGCTGTGCCGATCCTCGGACTACCATCACGAATCGTCCTCCTCGCCCGAGGGAAAAGACGCTCCTGCCCAGGCGAGCGGCTGGGCGAGCGCATCGGTGCGATTGTCATCCCGGTTGCCCGGCAAGCCGGGATTTCCCTCTCGGACCGACAACAAATGGGATAGGTTGTCGAACTTGCCCGGCCTGCGCGGTCGCATGCCGCGCCCAAGCATCCATCAGGTCGCGGCGTCTGTCGAAAAGGTCGCTTCGCGCGTACGCCCGCACAACCGAGTTGCCGGTCGCATGGCTCAGTGCAGCTTCGGCAAGTTCGGGATCGGCCTTCGCACTCTCACTACACCAGTCGCGGTACGCCGAGCGAAATCCGTGGGTGGTGAAGCCGCTGGCCCCCATGCGGTTGAAGAGCAGCTTGAATGCCATGTCGGAAAGTGGTCGCACACCCTCCTTGCCTCTGTTGGGCGACGGAAAGCACAGCAACGGGTCGCGCCCCCGCATCGCCTCAAGGATCGCCAGAGCCTCAGCCGAAAGCGGTACGCGGTGGGGCTTTCCGCGCTTCATTCGGTCGCCGGGGAGTGTCCAGACAGCTCCCTTAAGGTCGACCTCTCCCCATGTCGCACCGCGCGCCTCGCCAGATCGCGCTGCAGTCAGGATCAGGAAGCGCAGGCAGGCTGAGGACACGCTTTCCCGCTCCACCAGCTGTGGCCAGAAAGCTGGCACGTCGCGCCATGGCATCGCCGCAAGGTGGGCAGTGTTCTTGTTCACTGGGGCCAGTCCAAGGCCTATCTGGTCGACCGGGTTCTCCCCTGAAAAGTGACCCTCGTCTTTGGCCCACTGAAAGACCGTATGGATGCGCTGGCGCAGTCGGCGGGCAGTCTCGACGCGGCTGGTCCAGATAGGTTCCAGCACTCGCAGAATGTCGTCCCGCGTAATGCTCTGGATCGGCTTCGTGCCCAACTTGGGGAATGCATGCAGCTTCAGGCCCGAGAGCCAGGTGTCGGCGTGCTTCTGGTTCTTCCACTTGGGCAACAGTTTTGAGTGAACCGCCTCAGTCGCCTTCCCGAAGGTGATGAGATTCCGCCGTGCTGCTTCTGCCGCAGCTTTTGCAGCAGCCTTCCGGTCTGCGTCCGGATCGCCACCTGTCCGGGCCACCTTACGAAGCTCTACGGCCTTCTCGCGCGCGCGGGCGAGGCCGACGAGCTCCACGCTACCAATCCCAAGTTCCCGCCGCTTTCCGTGGATCACAGTGCGAACAATCCAGCTCTTGGCCCCCGTCGGTCCGACTCGGAGGTAGAGGCCACCACCGTCGCCATACATTCCTGGCGTTTTCTTAGCCTCGACGCCCCTGGCAGTAAGTGGCATGGCTTCACTCCCGGTCTGTCTGTCCCGCCATTTGTCCCACCATGCGGCATGCGATTTGGTGGGACAAGCTGGATCACTATGAAACACAACAATACAGTATTGTGGATAAAATGACAATAAAAACAGCGTTATATGAGACAAGATGCGATGGCGCGGTTTGGTGAATTGGTGGACCTCTGCTCCACCAAAAACCTGATCCCCGATTTTCCTTGGCGCGGCACAGGTTCAACGCCAAATGATACCGGCCTATAGCGCTGGGGCGCCGGTTTCAGGCACCCCAGGTGCGGTCCAGAACGGCCAGCCAGTTGCCATGGGCCAGCTTTTCCAACAGCAGGCGGTCATAGCCATGCGCTGACAGCGCGTCTGTCAGGCGGGGCAGGCCGGTGACGTCGCCGATCACATCGGGCGTGGTGCAGCCGTCATAGTCAGAGCCAAAGCCCAAATGGTCTTCGCCCAGAATGCCCAGAAGGTGGTCCATATGGCGCAGGATCGGATCCCAGCCGCAGTCGGCCCGCCGTCGCCCGTCAGGCCGCAGGAAAGAGACTGAAAAGTTCAGGCCCACCATGCCGCCGCTATCACGGATCATCGCCAACTGGCGGTCTGTCAGGTTGCGCGATGCGGGGGTGATGGCATGGGCGTTGGAATGGGTGGCGACCAAAGGCGCGTCGGACAGGCGGGCGATGTCGTTGAAACCGGCCTCATTCAGATGGCTTAGATCCAGCAGGATGCGCAAGGCGTTGCAGTCGCGGACCAGCCGTTTACCGGCATCCGTCAGGCCCGGCCCGGTATCGGGGCTGGACGGAAAGGCAAAGGGCACACCTTGGCCAAAGATCGTTGGCCGTGACCAGACCGGACCCAAGGATCGCAACCCGATGGCGTGGAAGAGATGCAGCGCGTCCAGGTCGGGGTCGATCGCCTCGGCCCCCTCCATGTGCATGATCGCGGCGATGGTGCCATTGGCCAGACAGGCGCGCAGCTCACCGGCAGTGCGACAGATCTTCAGCGCGCCTTGGCTGGCGCGTTCCATCCAGAGCAGGTGGCCTGCCAGAGTGGTGGCGGGGGCGATGGCGTCGGCAAAGGGGATGGGCTCTGGCAGAGGCAGGGCGTAGGGCGGGTTTTCCATCCGCGCCTGATAGTCGGCATCATCATGCGCGACGGGTGAGGGCAGGTAGATGGCAAAGAACCCACCCGCAAAGCCCGCCGCCCGCATCCGGGGCAGGTCAAGATGCCCTTTGCCTTCACCGGTGAGAAAGATCTGGTCGCGGTGGGTGGGGTCTTGCAGCAGGCGGAACAAGAGGTCGTTGTGGCCGTCAAAGACCGGGATCATGGGGTTGCCTCCGGCAGATGGCCCAGCAGGCGGTCGGCGCTGGCCTCAAACAGGCTGCGGGCGTAATCGGTGGTCATCTGCGCGCGGGCCAAAGCATCGCGCGACAGCTCTTCCACCGCGCGGCCGTGCTGCATGACCAGCACGCGGTCACACATATGGTCGATCACGGCCAGATCATGGCTGACCATCAGGAACGTCAGCCCGCGTTCCTCGCGCAAGCGATTGAGCAGGTTCAAGACCTCGGCCTGAACCGAGGCATCCAGCGCGCTGGTGGGTTCGTCCAGCAGCAGGATCTGCGGCTGCAGCATCAACGCGCGGGCGATGGCGACACGCTGACGCTGCCCGCCAGACAGCTGATGTGGATAGCGAAAACGGAACGATGCGGGCAGGCCGACATCTTCCAGCGCCTTGACCACTTTGGTATCTGATCCGGGCAAGCCGTGGATGGTCAGGGGTTCCGACAGGGTGCGGTCGATGGTGTGGCGTGGGTGCAGGCTGGCGTAGGGGTCCTGGAACACCATCTGCACCTGAGCCGAAAAGGCGCGGCCGCGCGGGCTGGGCAGGGTTTTGCCACCGATGCGGATGGTGCCGCCGGTGACTGGGGCCAGCCCGCAGATCGCGCGCAGGATGGTGGATTTGCCAGACCCGCTTTCGCCGACCAGACCATAGCTTTCGCGGGCATTGACCGACAGGCTGACGCCTTGCACCGCGCATACCTCGCGGCCCTTGGCGCGGAAGGTGACGGACAGGTTTTCAATCTCGATCAGGCTCATGCGGCGCCATCCTTGGCCCAATCGCCCGACCGGTCCAGCCCCGGCAGGGGGCCGCGCGGGCCACCGATGCGGGGCAGGCAGTTCAGCAGCCCTTGGGTGTAGGGGTGTTTTGCCGCCAAGAGGTTGCCGGCGAGCACCTCTTCGACAACCTGCCCCTTGTACATCACCAGAACCCGGTCGCAGAACCGCGCCACCAGCCGCAGGTCGTGGCTGATGAAGATCAGGCCCATGCCGCGGTCGCGCACCAGATTGTCCAGAATTGACAGAACCTCGGCCTGAACGGTGACGTCCAAAGCGCTGGTGTGCTCATCGGCGATCAGAAGATCAGGTTCGGGGATCAGCATCATCGCGATCATCACCCGCTGGCCCATGCCGCCAGACAGCTCATGCGGATAGGCGTCCATCACCCGCTGCGGATCGCGGATCTGCACGGCTTCCAGCGCTGCAATCGCCTTGGCGCGGGCATCACTGCGGCCCAGACCATCGCGACGGCGCAGGCCCTCGGTCAGCTGTTCGCCCACGTTCATCACCGGGTTCAGGCTGTATTTCGGATCCTGCATCACCATGCCGATCCGCTTGCCGCGCAGGGCGCGCATCTCTTTTTCTGATGCAGCCAGCAGATCCTGGCCGTCAAACACCATCCGGTCGGCCTGAACCCGCCCCGGTGGGCGGATCAGGCGCAGGACGGCGCGGCCGGTCATGGTCTTGCCCGAGCCGCTTTCACCGACGATGCCCAGCCGTTCGCGACCCAGTGAAAACGACACGCCACGCACGGCATGAACCGGGCCGGTCTCAGTCTCAAAGGTGACGCGCAGGTTTTCAACGTCCAGCAAGCTCATTTCCCGGCACTCCGTGGGTCAAGGACATCACGCAAGCCGTCGCCCAAAAGGTTGAAGCCCAGAGAGACGATAAAAATCGCCAGACCCGGCATGGTGGCGACCCACCACTGCTCAAACAGAAACTTGCGGCCGGATGAGATCATCAGCCCCCATTCGGGCAAGGGCGGCTGCACGCCAAGGCCCAAAAACCCCAGACCGGCGGCGATCAGGATCACGCCCGCCATGTCCAGCGTCACCCGGATGATGACCGAGGGCAGGCACATCGGCACCACATGGCCCGCGATGATGCGGGCCGAGGATGCGCCCTGCAGCTGCACCGCCGCGATATAGTCCGAGTTGCGCACCGTCAGCGTTTCGGCACGTGCCACGCGGGCATAGGGCGGCCAGGCGGTCAGCGCGATGGCGAGAACGGCGTTTTCAATACCGGGGCCCAGCACGGCGACCAACGCCAAGGCCAGGATCAGCCGCGGAAAGGCCAGGAAAATATCGGTTAGTCGCATCAGGACGGCATCGACCCAGCCGCCGAAATAGCCCGCCACCGTGCCGACCAACAGACCCAGCGCCGGGGCCGTCACCGCCACCAAAGTGACGATATACAGCGTGATCCGAGAGCCATAGAGAATACGGCTAAGGATATCGCGGCCAAAATCATCGGTGCCCAGGATATTGCCGGACGTGCCGGGCGGCAACAACCGGCGCGCCAGGTTTTGCACAAAGGGATCGTGCGGGGCCAGCACCGGCGCCAGCAGTGCGACAAAGATCAGGGCGGTCACAACCAACCCGCCCGCCATCGCCAGACGATTGCGGCGAATCCGCAGCCAGGCCAGATATAGCTGCCCCAACCGGGCCTGACGGCGCGACGACGGGCTGGGGTCGGTCAGCCAGGCCCCCAGCGCGGTCATGTGCGTGCCCTGGGGTCAAACAGGCGGTAGAGAAGATCGCTGGCCATGTTCAGCGTCACGAAGGCCACGCCAACGACCACGGTGCCGCCCAGAACCGCGGGCATGTCGGCAGCAAACAGCGCGTCGGTGATATAGCTGCCCAGACCCGGCCAGGCGAAAATTGTCTCGGTCAGGACCGACCCCTCCAGCAGGTAGGCATAGCTCAGCGCGATGACCGTGATCAGCGGCACCATGACGTTTTTCATCGCATGCACCCAGATCACCCGCCATTCCGGCATGCCCTTGACCCTGGCGGTGGTGATGTATTCCTGCCCCAACTCATTCATCATGAAGCTGCGGGTCATCCGGCTGATATAGGCCATCGAGACATAGCCCAAGAGGCCTGCCGGCAGGATGATGTGGCTGATGGCGTTGCGGAAAATGTCCCAGGCGCCATTCAGCGCGGAATCGATCAGCACCATGCCGGTGTATTGGGTCAGCTGGAACTCCATCATCATGCTGTAGGTTGGATCCAGACGGCCCGGCCCTGCGACCCAGTCCAGCTTGCCGTAAAACACCAAAAGGCCAATCAGACCCAGCCAGAACACCGGCATCGAATAGCCCATCAGCCCGACCAACCGCACGATCTGGTCCGAGATAGACCCCGGCCTGGTGGCCGCCAGAACGCCCGCCGGCACGCCGACAATGGTGCCGAAGATGGTGCCCAGGGTGGCCAGTTCCAGCGTGGCGGGAAAGAACCGCGCGACATCCTGTGCCACCGGGCGGCCAGTGCGGATAGAGCTGCCCAGATCGCCCTGCAACGCATCCCAGACATAGATCGCGAACTGCTGCCAGAACGGCAGATCCAGCCCCAGTGAATCGCGCACCGCCTGAATCTGCGCCGGGGTGGCGCGTTCGCCAACGATCGACAGCACCGGATCAATCGGCACCACACGGCCAATGATGAAGGTGATCAACAGCAGCCCCAACAGCGTGATGGCCAATGTGGCCACACCCGAGGCGATCTGGATCAAAAGGCGCAAGGCCCGCGAGTCGTGCTGGGGAAATGAGGTCTCTGTCATGTGCAGGCGGGCCGCCGCCGGATCGGGCGGCGGCCCTGTCGCTTATTTGGTGACGGTCCAGTAGGCGACGTTGTCTGTCGCGCCACCGGCGTAGAACCCGTTCACATTGGCCCGCAGCGCATCCTGACGCGCCTGCTGGAACATGAACACGAAGGCCGAGTTGTCGCGGACGCTGCGTTGCAGATCTTCATACATGGCCTTGCGCTTGTCGGTGTCTTTTTCCTCAACCGCCGCACGGGTGATATCTTTCATCGCACCTGGATCCCATGCGGTGCGCCAGGCCAGATAGCCGGTGTTGCCGGCCTCATCACTGTTGTCGGGGTTGTCGGCAAAGGTCGAGGCGTTGGTGTGCGGATCGGGATAATCCGGGCCCCAGGTCTGCAGGGTGATGTCATGCTTGCGCCCGCGATAGGTTTCCAGACCCTGCTTGCCGTCGCCCACATCCAGCTTCAGAGTGATGCCGATCTGGCCAAATGTGTTCTGGATTGATTGTGCGATGTCCATCCGCTCCTGGTTGTTGCGCACGGTAAAGCCGATCTCGATCGGCAGCGTCAGGCCGGATTCCGCCATCAGAGCCTTGGCCTTTTCGATGTCCAGACTATAGGGGTTTTCGGTCAGCGCCCCCAGAAAGCCGATCGGCAGGAACGACTGATGTTCGACCCACATCCCCTTCAGGATGCTGTCCGTCATGCCTTTGTAATCAACCGCATAGCGCATGGCTTCTTGCACTTTGGGGTTCGCCAGTTCGGCGTTTTTCTGGTTCAGCGCCAGATAGTAGATCTGCCCGCCCACATCGCTTTGCACCTTGACGTCGGGGTTGCCGGCCAGGCCTTCGATGTCAGTCGGAGTCATCTCACGGGCGATGTCGATGTCACCCTTTTCCAGCAACAGCCGCTCGGTCGCCCCTTCGGGGATATGCTGCATGAAAACGGTTTTCATTATAGCGTCGCCGCGCCAATGGCCGACCCGTGCTTCCAGCACATAGCCCTCGTTCGGCTTGAACGATTTCAGGATATAGGCCCCGGTGCCCGCTGAATTGGCCTTCAGCCAGGCGTTGCCCATATCGCCGTCAACCTCATTGGCCATGACGGTTTTCATATCGACGATATTGGCCACGCCTGCGGTCAGGCAGTTGTAGACGAATGACGGCGCATAGGCCTTGTCGGTCTTGATGGTGACGGTGTCGCCATCGACAGAGATCATCTGATCGACGTTTTCCGCCGTCAGGCCGAATTGGGTGATGATGAAGGCCGGGGTCTTGTTCATCTTGACCACGCGGCGCAGTGAATAGGCGGCGTCTTCCGCGGTGACGGGGTTGCCAGAGCTGAAGGTGACGCCCGACTTCATCTTCAGATGATAGGTCACGCCATCGTCATCGACAGTCCAGCTTTCGGCCAGACCAGGGACCAGTTCGCCCGGCTTGGTCGGATCCAGCTCAATCAGCGTGTCATAAGTGTTGTTGTTCAGATCAACGCCCGAGAATTCAAAGGCTTCGCCGGGGTCGATCGACACGATGTCGTCGATGGCATCGGCCACGACCAGCGTATCGGCCGGCGTTTCGGCGAACAGTGCAAGTGGGGCCGTTCCGGCCAGCAGCACCGCAACCGCAGCGGCACGGCCAAATCCATGCTTTAGATGCATCAGATATCTCCCTGTTTTTTATGAGCAGCAGAAGTCGGCATTCAGCCGGTCTCTTGACCGATTGGACAAAGTCGCACCGTCAGAGTCAATGGCCTTGGCGGCCCTGCCGCGACGGGTTGCTGCCTTTAAGGCGGTGCGGGGCCCTACGACCCGGATCCATCAGGCCGCAATGCGAAACGCCGCCCCGGAGGGCGGCGCTTTCGGTAATTTGGTGGAGCCAGGGAGGATCGAACTCCCGACCTCTTGAATGCCATTCAAGCGCTCTCCCATCTGAGCTATGGCCCCACCGGGAAACCGCAACGGTGACGCTGCGATGCCGGGTATTTACGGAACGGCGCGGGGGGGTGCAAGAGGGAAAATGCACCGCGAGTCGCGCGCCGACTCAGGCCCGATCAGGGCTCTTCGTCGTCGCCCGCAACATCGGCCAGCTCATCCAGCGAGACGGTGTCATCGGAATCATCTTCCAACAGATCGTCATCGACTTCGGACTCATCGGCGGCGTTGGCTTCCAGCAGATCATCATCTGCCTCCAGATCGTCGACCAGAACCTCTTCGTCCTTTTCAGGTGCGACGCGCGCGATGACCGAAGCGGCCAGCTTGCGGCGGGCGGATTCGATATCCACCACCTCGCCCGTATAGGGGCTGACAACCGGCGTGCGGTTCATGTCGTAAAAGCGTTTGCCGGTGGTCGGGCAGATACGCTTGGTGCCCCACTCTGCTTTGGGCATCGGTAATCCCTTCGGATGTGTTTGGAACGACGCCCCTTGCCATAGGCCGGGCGCGGTGTCAAAGGCTTTCGCCCCCAGCAGGAAATGGATATCAGGGGGCAGGGTTTCAAGAGGGTTTCATGCCGGTTTCCTTGGGCAATCCACCGGTTGAGGTGCATCTGCGGCGGTCGGCGCAGGCCAGGCGATTCTCGCTGCGGGTCTCGCGGCTGGATGGCAAGGTGACGCTGTCGCTGCCCGCGCGCGCGAGGGAGGCCGAAGCAATGGCTTTTCTGACGGCCCAAGAGGGCTGGCTGCGCAAGACGCTGGCCAAGATGCCCGATTCTGTGGGCGAAAAGGTGGGCCTTGGCACCGTTCTGCCGGTCGAAGGCCGACTGTTGAGGCTGGAGCAGGGTTTGGGCCGTGCGGTGCGGGTAGAGGAAGACCGCCTGCTGGTGCCCGGCGATCCGGCCCAGGCCGGTGTCCGGGTGGCGGCATGGGCCAAGGCGCTGGCACGCGATCGGCTGGCGCGGGCCAGCACGCATTATGCCGGTCTGGTCGGGCGGCCCTACACCAAGCTGGCCCTGCGCGACACACGCTCGCGCTGGGGGTCATGCAGCCATGACGGCACCTTGATGTATTCCTGGCGGCTGATCCTGGCGCCTGCGTCGGTGCTGGATTATGTTGCCGCGCATGAGGTGGCGCATCTGGTTGAGATGAACCACTCTGACGCCTATTGGGACATCGTGACCCGGATCTATCCGGGCTGGAAACGCCAGCGCGGCTGGCTGCACGATCAGGGCCAGACCCTGCATCGCTGGCGCTTTGCGGATTGACCGCGGGCCTGCCCGGTGCTTCCCTTTGGCATGATTGTGTCACGCCCCACAGATCCCAACGCCTCGGCTCATGAACGGGTTTACCGCAGCTTGCGCCAGCAGGTGATGCATGGTGAATTGGCGCCCGGTCAGGCGCTGACACTGCGGGGGATCGGGCGGCAGTTCGGCGTCTCGATGACCCCCGCGCGTGAGGCGGTGCGGCGGCTGGTGGCCGAAGGCGCACTGACGCTGTCGTCGTCAGGACGGATCAGCACGCCGGAACTGACGCCGGAACGGATCGAAGAGCTGGCCGCGATCCGCGCCATGCTGGAGCCGGAAATGGCGGCCCGCGCCCTGCCGCGCGCCCATTTCGCGCTGATCGAACGGTTGGCGGTGATCAACGCGGCCAATGCCGATGCCGTGATGCGGCAGGATGCTGTGGCCTATGTGCGCACCAACCTGGAGTTTCACCGCACCCTTTACCTGCGCGCCCAGACGCCTGCGATGCTGGCAATGTGTGAAACCGTCTGGCTGCAATTGGGCCCGACGATGCGGGCGCTGTACGCGCGTCTGCGGCGTACCGATCTGCCACAGCATCACCGGATGATCCTGGCCGCGCTGAAGGCGGGGGATGAGCCGGGGCTGCGTCTGGCGGTGCGCACCGATGTGACCCAAGGCTTGCGCCACCTTGCCGGCTGATTTGTGCGAATTTGCACAGTGGGTCTGATCCCACCACCCTTTGCGGATACGCGGTTTGCCCCCACATTACTGCTAACATCGTTTTGAAAAGGCTTTGCCATGTCCTTCCGCCCCGTGATCGAGACCCGCCCCGCCCAACCCCATGTTGAGGGCGCCGGCGTCAACCTGCACCGCGCCTTTGGCTTTCAGGATCCGACCGAGGCGGACCCGTTCCTGTTGTTCGACGACTTTCGCGGCGATCATCCGCGCGACTATTCGGCCGGTTTCCCCTGGCACCCGCACCGCGGGATTGAGACCATCACCTATGTGCTGGCCGGCCGGGTTGAGCATGGCGATTCCCTGGGTAATCGTGGGATTCTGGGGCCGGGGTCACTGCAACTGATGACCGCCGGGCGCGGCATCCTGCATCAGGAAATGCCCAAGGGCGATGCGATGGGTAGGATGCACGGGTTTCAGCTATGGGGCAACCTGCCGCGCGATCTGAAGATGACCGCCCCGCGGTATCAGGACATTGCCGGGGCGGATCTGCCGGAGGTGGGCGATGATGACGGCAGCAGCATCCGGGTGGTGATCGGCGACTATCGCGGGGTGAAAAGCCCTGTGGATGGCATTGCCGCCGATCCGCAATATCTGGACATCTATGTCGCCCCGGGTCGGCGCAAGGTGTTTCGGGTGGACACCCGTCGCCGCGCCTTTGCCTATGTCTTCGACGGCGCGGGCAACTTCCGTGACGCTGCCTCACCTGAAGGGGTTTTGGTTGAAAAAGAGGTGCAGGGACGCGAGGTGAATATCCGCGATCTGTCCGGCAACCGAACCCTGGTGCGCTTCGGCGCGGGCGATGAGGTGACGGTGACTGCCGGGCCCGACGGCGTGCGGTTCCTGCTGATCTCCGGCGCGCCGATTGCCGAGCCTGTGGCCTGGGCCGGGCCGATCGTGATGAACACTGAGGCTGAGTTGCGCCAGGCCTTTGCCGAGTTGCGCAACGGCACGTTCATCAAGCCGGCGCATTGACTGCTTGTGAAAGAGCCGGGGGCGCTGCCCCCGGA
>JBATPI010000172.1:0-1783 GCA_049291415.1 Paracoccaceae bacterium
TACGTCAACTGCGGCTGGGGCACGGGCGGGTTCAAGGCCACACCAGGCGCCGCCCATCTGCTGGCCTGGACCGTGGCCAAGGATGAACCCCACAAGCTGAACGCGCCCTTCACGCTGGAACGCTTTACCACGGGCCGGCTGATCGACGAAGCCGCCGCCGCCGCCGTCGCACACTAAGGATAGACCCATGCTCCTGATCCATTGCCCCTATTGCGACGACACCCTGCCCGAGTTGGAGTTCGCCTATGCCGGCGAAGCCCACATCGCGCGGCCCGCCGATCCCAGCAAACTGAGTGATGAGGAATGGCGCGATTTCCTCTTCATCCGCTCAAACCCGCGTGGGGTTCATGCCGAACGCTGGCGCCACATCAACGGCTGCGGGCGCTTCTTCAACGCCCTGCGCGACACGGTAAGCGACCGCTTCCTGACCACCTACAAAGCCGGGCAACCCCGCCCCGACACCGCATCGCTGGAGGCCACAGAATGAACCCCTTCCGCATCAAGGGCCGGGGCCGCGTCAACGCCGCCCGCCCGGTCAACTTCACCTTCGACGGCACCACCGTTCAGGGGTATGAGGGCGACACCGTGGCCTCTGCGCTTCTGGCCAACGGCGTGCATCTGATGGGGCGCGGCTTCAAATACCACCGCCCGCGCGGCGTGGTTACAGCAGGCTCCGAGGAACCCAATGCCCTGATCGGCACCACCCGCGGCCCGGGGCAGTTTGAGCCCAACACCCGCGCCACGATGCAGGAAATCTATGCGGGCCTGAAAACCGAAAGCCAGAACAAATGGCCCAGCCTGAAATTTGATGTCGGCGCGATCAATGATCGGCTGTATATGCTGTTCTCAGCCGGGTTCTACTACAAGACCTTCATGTGGCCGAAATCCTTCTGGGACAAGGTGTATGAGCCCTTCATCCGCCGCGCCGCCGGCCTGGGCAAATCACCCACCGAACTGGACCCCGACCATTACGCCAGCCGCTATCTGCACTGCGACGTGCTGATCGTCGGCGCTGGCCCCGCTGGCCTTGCCGCAGCCCTGACTGCCGCGCGCAGCGGTGCGTCCGTCACCGTGGTCGATGAGCAGGCCGAGATGGGCGGCACGCTCTTGTCCGAGCCAACTCCGGCCATTGATGGCCAGCCTGCCTGGGACTGGCTCGCCGCCACCTTGGCCGAACTGGCATCCCTCAACGTCCGCCTGATGACCCGCACCACCGCCATCGGCTACTACCATCAGAACATGATCGGCCTGTGCCAAAAGCTGACCGACCACCTGTCAGACGTGCCCGCCGACGCCCCCCGCGAACGCCTGTGGCGGGTTCGCGCCGGTCAGGTCATACTGGCGCAAGGCGCCATCGAACGCCCGCTGGTGTTTGACGGCAACGACCGCCCCGGCGTGATGACCGCAGGGGCCGCGCAGACCTTCCTGAACCGTTTCGGCGTCAAGGTCGGTGACCGCCCGCTGATCCTGACCAGCCATGACAGCGCTTGGCATACCGCCTTTGATCTGCACGACGCGGGATGCAAGGTCGCCGCCATCGTCGACACCCGCAGCGATATTGCGCCTGCCTTGATGCAACAGGCCATGGCCCGGCAGATCGAGACGCTGATCGGCCACACCGCCACGGCAACCGGCGGCCGCCTGCGCGTCAAATCCATCCGCGTCAATCCGGTGCGCGGCGGCACTGTCGGCGCTGCCCGCACGATTCCTTGCGATGCCGTGCTGATGTGCGGCGGCTGGACGCCGTCCTTGCATCTGTTCAGCCATACCAAGGGCAGCCTGG
>JBATPI010000173.1:0-25648 GCA_049291415.1 Paracoccaceae bacterium
AGCCCACGCCGTCGCGCACGGCCATATGCTCAGCCTTCTGGTTGTCAAACCAGTTCTGGCGCTTCCAGGAATAGCGGTAGTCCCGTTCCTGCCCCTCGTTGGCGAACCAATTCGCCCGCTCCCAGCCGGCAACCTCGCCAAACACCGCCCCGCGCGCCTTCAGGTGGTCATGCAGCGGTGTGCGGCGAATTCCCCGCGCAGTGGCCATCTGGCGATAGGGGAAATGGTCGGCATAGAGCAGACCCAGCGTTTCGCTGACCCGTTCCTTCAGATATTTGCGGTTCTTCTGGAACGGTTGGGCGCGGCGGATATCCACCTCCCACAGATCAAAGGGCGGTTCGCCTTCGGTGATCCAATGCGCCAAGGCTTGCCCAGCGCCCCCCGAAGACACGATCCCGACCGAGTTATAGCCCGCCGCGATCCAATATCCCTTCACCTCTGGCGCCTCGCCCAGATAATAGCGGTCATCTGGGGTGAAACTCTCTGGCCCGTTGAAAAACGTATGGATTCCAGCGGTCTCGAACAGTGGCAACCGGTTGGTTGCCATCTCCAGAATGGGCATGAAGTGGTCCCAATCCTCGGGCAGCGTGTCGAATTCGAAATCGGCCCGGATGCCGTTCATGCCCCAAGGCTTGGCCTTTGGTTCAAACGCGCCCAGCATCATTTTCCCGGCGTCCTGCTTGTAATAGGCGCATTCATCCGGCACCCGCAGGACGGGCAGATTGGGGTCGATGCCGGCGACAGGCTCGGTCACCAGATAGAAATGCTCGCAAGCATGCAGCGGCAGGGTGACGCCGTTCTGGGCGGCCAGATCGCGGCCCCACATGCCGCCGCAGTTGATGACAACATCAGCGGCGATATGGCCCGGCGCGCCGCCGAATTCATAATCAACGCCCGTCACGCGGCCCCCAGCCGTAGTGACCTTGGTCACCAAAGCGCCCTCGAATATCTTGGCGCCCTTCATCCGCGCGCCCTTGGCCAAAGCCATGGCGATATTGGCCGGATCACATTGCCCGTCCAGCGGCAGGGCCACGGCCCCCACCACGCCATCAATATTCAGATGCGGATATTTCGCCAAGGCCTCGGCGGGCGAGATCTCATGCACTTCAACATCGAAAATCCGCGCCACAGTGGCCTGGCGCAGCAATTCCTCATGCCGTTCCCGCGTCAGCGCGACCGAGATGGACCCCACCTGCTTCATCCCCGTCGCAACCCCGGTCTCGGCCTCCAGCCCCCGGTACAGATCGGCCGAGTACTTCGCCAACCGAGTCATATTGGCCGATCCGCGCAATTGCCCGATCAGCCCCGCTGCATGCCAGGTGGTGCCAGAGGTCAGGCGGCGCCGCTCCAACAGCACCACATCCGTCCAGCCCGCCTTGGCCAGATGATAGGCGACCGAGCAGCCTGAAACCCCGCCCCCGATCACCACTGCGCGCGCCGTCTTGGGAAGACCAACCATTCCCCGCTCCTTCATCTTGGATCAAGTACTCTGCGGGGGTCCGGGGGTGCAAAACCCCCGGTTCCACCGCCCATCACGCGCGGATGCGCTCATTCTTTGCGTCCCAAAGCGGCTGATCGGCCTGCACCACCGCCCGATAGCGGGTGCCGAAGATCTCGACCTCCACCGCCTGCCCCGCCACGTTCAGGTCCGCCTGCAACATGCCCAGACCGATGCAGGCCCCTACCCGGTGGCCGTAATAGCCAGAGGTCAGTTCTCCCACGACCTTCCCATCCGCCCAGATCGTCGACATATAGGGCGGGTCCTGATCGCCAGCCTCGATCAGCAGCGTGCAGAACCGCTTGGTCACCCCGCGCTGCTTTTCCGCCTCCAGCGCGGCACGGCCCCGGAACTCAGGCTTGGTCCAATCGACAAACCGCTCCAGCCCGCCCTGCAAGACGGTGTAATCGGTGGACAGATCGCCCTTCCAGGCGCGATAGCCCTTTTCGATCCGCAAGGAATTCAGCGCGAACATCCCGAACGGCCTCAGCCCCAACGGCTGTCCGGCGGCCATCACGGCATCCCAGACCATTGCAGTGTCGGCGATCTTCGAGTGGATCTCCCATCCCAACTCGCCCGCAAAGGACACGCGCATCAGCCAGACGTCTGCGCCCGCAATCTTCGCCGCCTGATGGGTCAACCAACCCTTGGTCAGATCGGCCTCGGCCACCGCCGCCAGAATCTCGCGCGATTTTGGCCCGGTCAGGATCTGCGTTGACCAAGCGTCGGTCTGATCCACCAACACCAACCCCGGCGCCAGATGATTTCGCAGCCAGTCGCCATCATGGCTTTGCGCGGTGGCGGCGGTGATCAACAGAAGTTCATCCTCACCCAGCCGCGCGACACTCATCTCGGTGACAATCCGGCCCTTGTCATCGGCGAAATAGGCCAGACCCAAGCGGCCCGGATTCGGCACTTTTCCGGTGATCTGGGTGGCCAGCCAAGCGGACGCCCCCGCACCCGTCAATCGGAACCGTGAAAAGCCCGGCAGATCCAATATTCCAGCCGCATCGCGCACCGCCTCACATTCCTCGCGCACCGCCTCAAACCACGGCCCCTTGCGGTCCCAGATCCGCTGCGCCTGCTCAGACACATCGTCACCGGGCCGCGCATACCACAACGCCCGCTCCCAGCCATTGAAAGCCCCGAACAGCGCGCCGTGCGCCGCGGTCCGGTCATGCACCGCCGATAGCTTCTTCATCCGCCCCTCGGGCCAGGCGTGATGGGGAAAGTGCATGGCGTATTCGTTGCCATAAACCTCCATGCCCTTTTTCACGCAATAATCCTGATCCTCATACCCGGTGAACCGGCGCGGATCGCAAGACCACATGTCCCATTCGGTGGCCCCTTCGGTGATCCATTCCGCCAGCACCTTGCCGGCCCCACCCCCCTGACAAATGCCAAAGGTGAAGACACAGGCCTCAAACGCATTCGGCACGCCGGGCATCGGCCCGATCAAGGGGTTGCCGTCGGGGGTATAGGGGATCGGGCCGTTGATCACCTTGGTCAGGGCGGCCTTTTCCAGCAAAGGTACGCGGGCCATCGCATCGGCAATATGCCATTCCAACCGCTCCAGATCGTCGGGGACCAGCTGGAACGAAAAATCATCGGGGAACGGATCATCCTTGGTCACCCAATGGGCTTTGCAATTGCCCTCATAGGGCCCCAGGTTGAAGCCGTTCTTCTCTTGCCGCAGGTAATAGCTGCTGTCGACATCGCGCAAAAGCGGCAGCTTGTGGCCGACCTCTTTGCTCCAGGATTCCAGCTCGGGGATGGTATCGAACAGCATGTATTGATGGCTCATCACCATCATCGGCAGATCGCGACCGAACCATTTGCCGACTTCGCGCGCATAATAACCTGCGGCGTTCACCACAATCTCGGCCCGCACCTCGCCCTTTGGCGTGGATATCACCCATTCGCCGTTCTCCCGCCGCACACCGGTGGCCGGACAAAACCGCTCAATCCGCGCGCCCAGTTTGCGCGCGCCGGTGGCCAGAGCCTGGGTCAACTGTGCCGGATCAATGTCGCCGTCATTGGGGTCATACAGCGCGCCGGTCAGATCGTGGGTCTCAAGAAACGGATATTTCGTGCGGATCTCATCCGGGCCCAGAACGTCCAGATCCATGCCCTGATAGCGGCCCATGCCCTGAACCTTCAAAAACTCCTGCAACCGCTCGCGGCTATGGCCCAGCCGGACCGATCCGGTGACATGGTAGTTCATCGGATAGCCGACCGCCTCGCCAAGGCCGCGATACAACTCGGCCGAATAACGCTGCATGTTCATGATCGACCAGCTACTGGAAAACGTCGGCACATTGCCTGCGGCATGCCAGGTGGACCCCGCCGTCAGCTCGTTCTTTTCCAACAGGATACAGTCGGTCCAGCCCGCCCGTGCCAGATGATACAACGCCGAGACGCCGACCACGCCGCCGCCAATGATCGCCACCCGCGCCGATGCAAATTCCGCCATGCCCGCCCCCCATTTTGTGCCGCCACTATCGGCTCAACTGCGCGCCCTTTCAATTCGGCCAGATCGCCGCTATTGATCGACAAAACCGATCACCAATTTCATCTTGGCCCAAATATCCCGGGGGTCCGGGGGCAGCGCCCCCGGCGCCGGATCACAGGAACCACAGACCCATGCAAATTGACCTGATCGAGACATTCCTTGACCTGACCGAGACCCGCAGCTTTCACCGCACGTCCGAACGGCTGGGCGTCACCCAATCCACCGTCTCGGCCCGCGTCGCGGCATTGGAACAATCGGTCGGCGCGCGGCTGTTTGACCGCTCGCGCGCGGGCACCGATCTGACGGCCGAGGGCAAACGGTTTGAGCCGCACGCCCGCGCGCTGCGCCATGAATGGAATGAGGCACGCAGGCGGATCCAGATCCCGCAAGGGGCGGCGCATCTGGTGCGCATGGGCATCCAGAACGATCTGGCCGCACTCTATCTGGGCGACTGGGTGGCGGGTTTCCGCCGCGCCCTGCCGCAGACTGCGTTCTACATAGAACCGGATTACTCGAACCAGATGTGCGCTGATCTCTTGACCGGCATTCTGGATTTCGCGGTGATGTTCAGCCCCAAACCCCACCCCGATCTGCATTTCGAAAGTGTCGGAGAGGTGGCCTATCACATGATTTCCACCGACACCGGCATGATGGCCGAGGTCACGCCCGAGCGGTTTGTCTTTGGCCATTTCTCACCGGCGTTTGAGGAAATGCACCGCCAGCTGACCCCGCAGCTGACTGCCGCCCCGATCTCGGTCGGGCAATCGGGGTCGGTCGTGTCCCTGCTGACGGCGATGGGCGGCACCGGCTATGTGCTGCAGCGCGCGGCGGCGGATCTGGTGGCGACCGGGCAGTATCAGCCGGTGGTCGATGCGCCGGTGCTGCGCCAGCCGGTCTATGCCGCCCTGCACATCCGCCACCGCATCGCACCGCTGCACCGCCGGTTGCGCCGGGTGGTGTTCCGCCGTCTTGCCGGCAAGGAAACCGATACCACTGATTAGCGCCAGATCGGGTTTGACCAGGCCCGCTTGCCCGCCGCATCAATCACCGAGACGCGGATCCAGGGGCTGCCATCCATCCGGTCCAGCGGCACTACAGTGCGCGTCATCGACTGGCCATGCACGCCCTTGGCCCCCAGCCCCTGCCCCAGGGCGATAACCGACCGGACGGCGGACGAGTCCACCACCACCGTGTCCCCGTCCAGATGGACGTCGCGCAGCTCTGGCCCCTGAGAGGCGTAGAAATCACCGCGTTTCAGCGCGGCCAGCAGGGTGTCGGGGGCATTCTCCTGCGCCTTGACCATGACCCAGCCACCGAAATGGTCGGGTTCGGAAAAATGCGCGTCATCGGTGGCAATCAGCGACAGAGGACGGCCCTCGGCCAGCAAATGATCAGCAATTGCGAATCCATCGGGACGATCACAGCCATTGGCGCAGCCATGGTTGTAGATCTCAACCGCATGGGCGGCGGTGATGCTGCGCGCGTCGGCCAAGGTCAGATTGGACCATTGCGGATGCGCGATGGCGACAAAGGCCCCGGCGGCCACGGCGCGGGCGGCTATCTCTGGCCCGGTTTCCTGCCCCGGGTGGGCGTCAAAATCGGGGCTGTTCGGGGCGGCGAAACCGGGCGGCAGGCCAACGGCCAGAATGTGCCACAACTGCCCATTCGCCATCGCGCCGGAATGCAATTCTGCGCCGATCAGCGTGGTGAAGTCCGCGCTGCGGAATGGCACGGTATCCACGATCGGGTAACCATACATGCCGATAAAGTGATCGGTCAGGGCCATAAAGTCATAGCCCTCGGCGCGGTAGCGGCGGCAGACCTCATCCGGTGCCAGGATCCCGTCAGAGCGGGTGGAATGGGTGTGCAGGTTGCCGCGCCAAAAGCGGCCGGGGGCGGAAAAGGCTGAGGGGCGCATGGGTCTCTCTGTATGTGGCCGGTTCACGGCGAACCTTGCGCCCGGTATCAGGCTTGGGCAAGAGGGCAGTGCAGCGCCCTCTCGCCAGACCACCCAGAGCGTGCTAGACAACAGTTGCACATATTCAGAGATGTTGAAATGTCGTCAAATCCGTCAGACGCCATCAAAGACCCTTCAGAGGACAATTGCGCCGCCCTGCCGCCCGACCGCATGATGGCACAGGCCACGGCGGCAGCGGCCTTTCTAAAGGCGCTTAGCCATGAGGGGCGGCTGATGATCCTGTGCCATCTATCATCGGGCGAAAAGACGGTGACAGAGCTGGAGCAGTTGTTGGCATCGCGTCAGGCGGCGGTCAGCCAGCAACTGGCACGGCTGCGGCTGGAGGGGCTGGTGGCCACAAGGCGCGATGGCAAGGCGATTTTCTACTCGATCCAGGACCCAAAGGTGCTGCAGACGATCCGGCTGGTCTATGACATGTTTTGCAAGGTCGATGTGCCGTCCGGCACCTGAACCGGTGCCGGACGGCCAAACGCATCAGCCGATCAGCAAATCGGGAATCCACAGTTCAACCTGCCCGGCCGAGATGCCGGCAAAAGTGATGGTGGCCCCGCCCAACAGGCTGATTTGCGCCCCGGCACTGGTATCGGACAGGCCGTAGGGCTGCAGGGCAATCGCCTCAAACCCATCCATTCCGCCCAACAGGAACGTGTCCTCTTCGACGTTGAAATCCTGGATGGTGCCCGACCACGCCCGGCTGGACGGGGCGTAGAAATCAAAGATGTCAGCCCCTGCCCCGCCGGTGACGACATGGCCGCCATTGCGGTCCAGACGCACGACGATGTGGTCATCCCCATCGCCACCATCGGCGACAGAGGCATCTGACCCGGTGTCGATGAAATCGTTGCCCGCACCGCCATACATCAGGTTGTTGCCGCGCGAATCGTGGATGCGGTCATCGCCGTCGCCGCCAAAGATGGTGTCATTGCCGCGCTGGCCGTTCAGCGTGTCATTGCCAGCACCACCGTCGATCCAGTCATTCTGATCGCCGGCAAAGACAAAATCATCGCCCAGACCGGCACTGACCACGTTGGCACCGTGGCCCACATACATCCGGTCGCCCGCGTCCGACCCGGTGACGGTATCGGCCCCGGTCATGCCATAGGCCTTCCAGAACGCATGCGACGAGGCCCCGTCAAACCGCAGCAGATCGCCGGTGGTCAGCGTGATCTGGAACCCTCCGGTGGCCAGATAGGACATGGTCAGACCCGAATTCAGGATCTGCGCCCCGGCCGTGCCATCCACGGTAAAGCCATCATATCCGGCCTGGAAATCGGTGAAGATGGCAGTGCCGATGCGGCCCAGAACCGACACCCCGGTCAGCTCAAAGCTGTCCAGACCCGCGCCGCCGGTCAGCACATGGGTCGCCCCCTTGGCAAAATTCGCCCGCAAGACATCATTGCCCGCGCCGCCGTCCAGCGTGGATGAGCGGTCGCCCGAGGTGATGTAGTCATCACCGTCGCCACCATACAGCTGCTGATTGCCACTGCTGCCGGTCAGCCGGTCATTGCCCGCGCCACCAGAAAGGGTGTCATCGCCGCGCCCGGCAATCAGCGTGTCATTACCGGCTCCGCCATCCAGGTAATCATTGCCGTCACCTCCAATCAGGTAGTCATTGCCACCCATGCCCATGATCCAGTCGGCACCATCCGTGCCGGTATAGCTGTTGTTCAGGTCATCCAGCACGATGGTGTAGTCAAACGGACCGACAGGGGGCAGAGGCAGCGGCATGGGGGGTCTTTCTTGTCAAATACACAGGGTGCCCGATGCCGGGATTCTCCCGTGCGCTTCGGCGAAAGGTAAGAGAGGATCCATCCGATTCGAAAGGCTTTTCCGTAATTTTGCCACATTTTGGCCATCTTGCCGCCTGATCCGCGCCGCCGCGCTGCCATTGTTCAAGATTGGGACTCAATGGGGCGGCGGATCGCAGCCCCGCGCGCCTAGCCGCGGCCGATATAGGGCATATCGCGGGCCATCACGGTGACAAAGGGCATGTTCACCGCCAGCGGCAGCCCGGCCATATGCAGCACCGTGGCGGCGACATGTTCCACCTCCATCACCGGCTCGGGGGCGATGGCCCCATTCGCCTGCGGAACGCCCGCAGGAAAGGCTGCGGCCATATTGGTCGCCGCGTTGCCGATGTCGATCTGGCCGCAGGCGATGTTATAGGCGCGCCCGTCCAGGCCCAGCGTGCGGGTCAGCCCGGTAACGGCATGTTTTGACATGGTATAGGGCGCCGAGCCCGGACGTGGCACCAGCGCACTGATTGAGCCGTTGTTGATGATGCGCCCGCCTTGTGGGGTCTGGTGGCGCATCAGGCCAAAGGCCGCGCGGGCACACAGGAACATGCCGGTGATGTTGGTGCGGCACAGCGCCAGCCAATCGTCCACCGCGATCTCATCAATCGGCGCAGCGGGCAGAGAAATGCCGGCGTTGTTGAACAGCACATCCAGCCGGCCATAGCGGGTCTGCAGCTTGGCAAAGGCGGCGTCCACTGCGGCGGGGTCGCCCACATCGGCGGGCAGGATCAGCGCCTCATCGCTTTCGGCGGTTTCCACCAGGGCGGCGTCGCGGCGGCCCATCAGGGCCACCTGCCAGCCCGCGGCAATGAACACACGCGCCGTGGCGCGGCCGATGCCGCTGCCGGCCCCGGTGATCAGAATGGTTCCGGTCATCTGTCAGCTCCTATTCGGCAAAATCGTATTTCATCAGCCAGTAGATCGCACGCTGCACCACACGCGGGCTAAGACTGGCCGCCGTGGCCAGTTCGGCCGCCGTGGCACCGTCCGGGCCCGCGGCATCCAGTGCGGCCAAGAGGGCAGTCACCCGCGGACGGGATTCAAACAGCCGCTTGACCCGTTCGTAATTGCGCAGATCCAGCGTTGCGATCAGATCGGGGCGGTCATCGCGCGGACGGGCGTGAAAACGCCGATCCGCCGCGGGGCCGATGGCCGAGGGGTAGGTGCGAAAAAACAGCCCAGGCGCGGGCGCGGGCGGCAGCCGCGCAGCATGGACCGGCTGCGCCACCAGACCCGAGGCCCGGGCAGCCGTCAGCATCGCGGCCTGTTCCGACCACAGGTCCTGCATCTGCCGCACCACCACCGACCAGTCATAAAGGCTGCGCGCCCGCTTTTGCCCCGCCGCCCCCATTCTGGCGCGCAATTCGGCGTCGCTGCCCAGGGTCACCAAAGCCGCCGTCAGCGCGCCCACGTCCACCCGCGTCAGCGCCGCCAACTGGCTGACATATTGCATGTAATTGTCGGTGCCACCAAAGTAGCGCTGGCCCAGATACAGGGTCAGCTCGCCCCGCGGCATCTCGGTCGGCACGCGGATCCCGACCTGGGGCGGGACGGTGTCCTTCAGCCCGTCCCAGTCCGAGACGATCAGCGGCAGGCCCGCGGCCATCGCCTCGATCGGGGCAAGGCCAAAGGTTTCCTGCACGTTGTCGATAGGAAACAGAAAGATGTCGGCCCCCGACAGCGTGGCCTTGCGCTGCGCCGCATCCGCCCCGTCCAGGAGATGAAACCCCACGTCCGGCATGATCGCTTGGGCGCCATCGGTAAACACCTTGCGCGAATACTCATCACGGAACTGGCCGCACAGCAGCAGGTGGAACCGCCGCCCGGCCTGCACGGCGGCACGGGCCAGCGCCAGATAGACCGGCAAAGGATCAAACTTTTCATGCGGGGTCAGCCGGGCGATGATGGCGCAGACGATATCTTCGGCTCCGATCTGCAGGCGTTTGCGCAAAGCCGCCCCGGCCGCAGGATCGGGGGTGAAATCATCGCAGGTGATGCCCAACGGGATCACCGGCAACAGGGGGCGCGGCGGCACCACCCCGCCAAAACGCGTGGCGAGATGGGCATCGGTCAGATCCATCTGCGCGGTGATCGACGCATGCACCGCGCGCGAGGTGCAGATCATCGCATCCCACGGCATCTGCGGCGCAGAGCGCAGATCGAACATGCCTTGCATCACCACCTTGGTGGCCGTGGTATGGGTGATGCCGCAGATCGCATAGGCCGCATTGCCCCAAGGCGCACGCCGCCAGCATTCCGCGGCAATATTCGGGCCGGGATAGCTGAGCACCTGAACCGGGGCGATGGCCGCCGGTGTGGACAATCGCACGGCGCGAATGGGGCGACTGGCACCTTGGCGGGCGGCAAAGGCGCGGAATTGCTTTTCCTCAGCGCTGCCTTGGGTCAGGCAGACGATCTCATCGCCCTCGGCATGGGCAAGATAGCCGCGCAGGAAGCTTTCGCCCGCGACACGGCGGCCATTGATGCCCTTGGTTCCCGGATCATAGCCATCGGGCGCATACCAGATTGCGGCAGCAGTCATTTGCGGTCGATCCACAGCCAGGGCGTGGGCGAGGCGCGCCATTCCCACAACAGAAGCAGCCGGTCAAGATCCGACAGCCGCTCGGCCCAGGCGGGCAGAAGATCGGGGCGCAGGGCGCGGTCGATGCGGGTGACGGTATGGGTGGGGCTGAACCGGTCGGTCAGGGTGGCGATCAGGCCGGGGCGCATGCCCTCATGCACCTCAACCAGAATATCAGCCTGGGTCAGGCCGGGTGCTGCGGCGGGGTCCAAGAGATCGCCCTCGGCCCCTTCGATGTCACAGATGACGACACTGCGGCTGGACACGCACAGATCGAAATCGGCATGGTTGAACTGCCCGCCGATCTCTACCCGGTCGGCCACGTCATTGGCCTGTGCCAGTTGCCGGCACAGCGCCTGCGCTGGCAGCGATATGTCGCGCGCCAGCACCAGCGTCAGGGGCATGCGCCGCGCCAGACCGACGGCGTAATAGCCCTCGGCACAGCCGATATCGATCACCGTGGCATAGGCGCGGTCGATGATGGTCTGGATCACCGGCGCCAGGCTGGCCTCATACCCGCCGATCAGCCGCGCCGCCCGCGCCCCTTCGGCGGCGCGCACCGGGTAGGCCATGCCCTGAAAGGGGCCATGTAGAACGGTGGTGCCCGAGGTTGCCACCAGTGTATTGTCCAAAACGGCCGAGCGCCATTTCGCCAGATGCCGCAATGCCGCCGCCAACCGGTCCGCCGATGGCGGCCCGTCCAACAGCCGCATCAGCCCCTTGGTCGCAGCGATGGTCAGCGGTGTCACAGTCTGCGGCATCTGCCCTGCCCTTTTCCCCAATGGTTAGGCGCTGGCCGCAGCGACGTAAAGACCCCTACGCCCCCGATCCAGACACCCTTGCAGCGCACATCCGCTTGGGCTAGGAAGAATAATCTTTCAGCGGCGGGTTGGCGGAGAGGTTACGCAGCGGATTGCAAATCCGTGAAGACCGGTTCGATTCCGGTACCCGCCTCCAATGTTTTCAATAACTGACACTATTTTTCTGTCTGCCGCCCGTCTGATTTGAAACAAGCGTTGAAACTTTCACGTTCTGACCATGTCCTGTGCCGTTTTATTCCTGACCTCTTGTGCCCGAGTTGCCAATTAGCGCTGGCCGATCATCCCTCCAAACTTCTTGAGCATCTCGACACCTGATTGGCCGGCCACTGCCTTGACCATCTCATCGTTGAATCCTGACTGGTATCGCTCGATGGTCGTATTCTTCCGCAGGACCTGCTTGGGGGCCCGCGGCGAGATCGTCCGGCCACTGCTCCCACCCCTCACCCGGCCGCTTGACCAGCGGGATGCCGTGTGCAGATTTGCCGTGCGCTTTCTCGAAAACGCCTATCAACCGAGCATGGTTCAATAAGACCACCAACACCTGGATACCATAATTTGCCTGACGCCATCTGCCCCGGTTGGCCTGATGTAAGGCGAAGATGTGATGGGTCTCTATCGTCTGAGGGGCCTTGTCGCCCCAGATCGCCCGGATGTGTTGGATGTATTTCCGATAGTCAGATTTGGTCCGGGGTTTCAGCTTATGCCACGCATCGCTTTCATAGTAGCGCAGCGCCAAAACTTCGAAGATCCGCGTCAAAGGAATCGGCTCTCGCCCCTTCAGAATGCGGTTGTAATGGTTCCAGAATTACGCTTGGCCAAACGCCCCTGGCAGCATCACTGATTGGCCACGGGCTCGGCGGATGAACCGGAGATATTCTCGATGCTGATAGACGTATTTCGGCAAACCCTGTCTGGTCATGACCTGCCCATTTTCGGCTTTGAACCGTTGCAGTCATCCGGCGCACCCTCATCTTCCATGCTGGCATTTACCTGCAACGTTTGCGACAAACCCTTTTGCCGGTCCGGTTGACACCCGCATTGTCAGGGCCAAGATGGGCCCCTCATTCCGGGTGATCTGGATTGCCGGACCGATCAGGGTTCAAGCAATGCAAATGGAGAATATGGTTGGAGTCGTTTTCGGTCCTTGCGCAGATTGGCGGTGCGGTGGCCTTGCTGTTGTTCGGGTTGCGGCTGGTCCGCGATGGCATGACCGAGGCTTTTGGCCTGCGGTTGAAAATGGCGCTTGGCTTTGGCACCCGGACCCGGCCGCGTGCCTTCGTCTCTGGCCTGGTCGCAACTTTGGGCCTGCAATCTTCGACCGCGACTGCGCTGATGACCGCTTCTTTCGTCGAGTCCGAGATGATCTTGCCCGGTATGGCGCAGATCGTGCTCTTGGGGGCAAATGTCGGCACCGCGCTGACGGCCTGGATTGTTTCGGCCGGTGTTGAGGCGGTTTCGCCGTTTCTGATTCTGGCGGGGTTCATCCTGCGACGACCTTCGCGGCCCACGGCCAGCGGGGTGGGGCTGGCGCTGATCGGGATTGGGCTGATGCTGCTTTCGCTGACCTTGCTGAGCGGGGCCTCCGCACCAATCCGGGACTCGCGGGCTGTGGCTGCATTTCTGGGCCTGCTTGACGGCGCCTGGCCGGTCGCCTTTGTCGTTGCAGCGCTGCTGGCCGTCTTATGCTCATCATCGCTGGCGGTGGTGATGCTGTTGCTGTCGCTCAGCCTTGCCGGTGGTCTGACACCGGCACTGTCGGTGGTGATGGTGCTGGGGGCCAATTTCGGCGGCGCGATCCCTCCCATTCTGGCAACCCTTGGCTCTTCGCCCGCCGCGCGGCGGGTGACTCTGGGCAATCTTGCCGTGCGGGGAATCGGCTGCCTGGTCGCAGCCCCCTTCGCAGGCCACGCAAGCGAGGCGTTGGCCCTTTTGCCGTCGGCGGCGGACAGTCTGCCGGTTGAGGCACATCTGGCCTTCAACCTGATCCTTGCCGCCGTGATCTGGCCGTTCACCATGCTGATCTCGAAATTTGTCGGGCAACTCATTCCCGATGCCACCGAGGATGAGGATATGAGCGCCCGTTGGCTGGACGACTCGGCCCTGGAAACGCCTGCCATCGCCCTGGCCGGGGCCAGCCGCGAGGCGCTGGTGATCGGCGATCTGGTCGAAAAAATGATGATCCTGACGATACAGGCCTTTCGCAAGAACGATCCCACCCCGTTGCACGAGGTGGCGGCGCTGGAAAACCGGGTTGACCGGCTTCAGCATGAGGTAAAGATCTACCTGTCCCGTCTGGGGCGCGACGCCGCAGAAGCAGACAAGCGGCGGGCGATCATCATTCTGGATTATGTCATCAACCTGGAACACAGCGGCGATATCATCGAAAAGGGCCTGTCCGCTGAGGTGGATAAAAAGATCAGCCATGGCTTGCGGTTTTCCGATGAAGGTTACCGCGAATTGAACGCCCTTTTCCTTCTGACGCAGGACAACATGCGCACGGCCCAAACCATTTTCATCAGCCGTGACAAGAATCTTGCGCGCAAACTGGTGCAGATAAAGGTCGATATCCGCCGCATGGAACGCGAGTCCGCCGAGCGGCATTTTCTGCGTTTGCAAGACGGTCAGGACGAGAGCCTGCACACATCTTCGTTGCACCTGGACATGCTGCGCGATCTGAAACGGGTGAATGCCCATATCGTTTCGGTGGCATACCCCGTACTCGACGAGGATGGCCTTTTGATAGAAAGCCGGTTGAAAGCCTCGACAGGCTCTTGAGAGGCTGGATTTAGGCGCATCCCGCACATAAACGCGAAGGTGTCGAAGCAGGTTTCGCCCGGGCGTAAACGCCTTCGATGTTGCACCCACCGCTTGATTGTCTGATCCTGTATTTTTGCCGGATGGGCAGAATGACCGCGATGACGGGGCAGATGCCTCTGGGCTGCAAGGCTGTGCCATGGTTCCTGCAACGCAAGGGCGTCTGACGCAACATCTGCCGATTCCGTTGCGACTGGAGGTCAGCAGGCGTTACAAAAGGTTCTCCGAACCCCTGCCTATCTTCTAAATATATCAATAGCATAGATCTGCTAGCTGGTCTTTTGCGCAAGCATCAGCAGCGACAATCGATCTGGCTTGATCATCACCACCGCAGCCCGGCTGGCCCGGTGTGCAGGGCCGCGCACGCTGCTGGTCAATTCTCGGATTGTGCTTGGTTAAACTTACCCCAGTCTTTTTGTCGGATATTTATCCGATGAAAACAGTCTGTTATTCACCAGAGGGAAGAGTCCTGAAAGGAGCCCCCCATGATCCGCACTCTGTTCGGCACTTCGGCCCTGTTTGCCGCCACCTGCGCAGGTGCAATCTTTGCCGCGGAATATCCGATTGGTATGCCGCAGGAGGGCGGTGGTCTGGAAGGGGCGGCGGTTTATCTGCAGCCTATCGTGATGGAGCCTGCGGGCATGATGACCCCTCCGACAGAGACCGATATTCATCTGGAGGCCGATATCCACGCGCTTGGCGGCAATCCGAACGGTCTGGCCGAAGGCGAATGGGTGCCCTATCTGCAGATCGGCTTTGCGCTGTCAAAGGCGGCCAGCGACTGGGCGGCTGAGGGTTACCTGATGCCGATGCTGGCCAATGACGGGCCGCATTTTGGCGACAATGTCCAACTGAACGGTACGGGCGAATACCACCTGGCGCTGAAGGTTGCGCCACCCGACGGCACGGCCCTTGGCCGCCACACCGACCCCCAAACCGGGTGGCCGCCTGGTTCAACCGCTTTAGCAAAGGCTATGACTTTACGTATGACGGGACTGGCAAGAAGGGCGTTTACTGACAGCCGGGCTCAGGGTCGATCGTGATGACCTACCCAGTCCATGCAGGAGACTCTGGATGAACCCTATGGTCACAATCATGCTGCTTGCCTTGGGCCTCTTGCTGAGTGCCACAGGTGGGGCGCGGGCCGACGAGATACCGGTAATCGAGGTGACGCTGAATGACGGCGTCGTCACACCGCAGCAGATTGCGGTTGAGGCGGGCAAGCCCTTCAAGCTGGCGATCAGCAACATCGGCAACGCCGCGGACGAGTTTGAAAGCCTGCGGCTTTACAAGGAAAAGGTGCTGGCACCGGGCGCAGAGTCGGTTCTGGTGTTCCGCAAGCTCTCGCCCGCTACCAATCCGTTCTATGACGAATTCCACATGAGCCTCGACCGTGCCAACGGCACCATCACCGCCCTGTAGCTGAGGCCAGAATGCTAGTTCAGACCCTGTTCATGGTCTGGCGTGAAAGCGTCGAGGCGCTTTTGGTCATCGGTATCCTGTCGGCGGGCGCGGATGCGGTGGGGGGGCTTTTGCCGGTCATGTCGGCGATCCTTGGCGGCTTTGCGCTGGCGCTGGCAACCTATGGCGTGTTGCAACCGGGGCCGCGCTGGCGGTCGTGGCGGCTGTTCTTCCGGGTGATCGGGATCCTGTTACTGCTGCTGGCCTGCCAGATGTTCACCAGCGGCGCGGAAAAGCTGATCGACCTTGGCGTTCTGCCCTTTACCGACCCGCTTTGGGATACCAGTTGGCGCTTGAATGACATGGGCCGCTGGGGCGGGCTGGTCGTCTGGCTGCGCTACTGGGGGCGTCGGGGCAAGACAGTCGCGCAAACCGCGCGAGCGGGCCGCACGACCGGGATCGACTACGCCCCAAGACATCGTGCGGGCGCGATGCAGGCATTCACCTGCGCCCCCTGGTGGCGGTGCGCACCATGAAGGGCGCAAGTGCCTGCCATATCTGCGGCCGTTATGCGGGGTTTTGCGACGCGGTTAAGCTGAAAGCCCGCCGCCCCGACCATGAGGTGGTGCATGTCGCGGAAACCGATGCCAGCCTTTGGGACAGCCCTTTGATCATCACCGGGTTGATGGGCGTGGCCATCGGTGCGTTTCAGTGGTCATCCAGCCGCTGGTTCGTGCTGACAAACTATCCCGCCCGCAATGATGTGCTGACGGTTCTGGATGGCACGGTGCTGCTGACCTATATCGCTGCTGCCGCCGCCGTGATCTCGGTTGGGGTCGCCCTGCCGCTTGCGCTGGCGGTGCGGATCACCGGGCAGTGGAACTGGCAACGCCTTCACCAACGTAGCCACGCTCTGATCCCGCTGGCGGAGATTGGCGTGATTCTGGGCCTGTCGTCGATGACGGGAACGCAACTCCGCGCCGATGGCTTTGCGCTGGGCTGGATTGATCCAGTGCGATTTTGGGCGCTGGCCTCCGCTGTCGCCGGTTCGGTCGGGTTGATGTGGCAGATAGCCGGGCGCTCTGCGGGATCCCTGCGCCGGGCCATTGACCCGACGACGGCCACCACGGCAATGGCCGCCCCGCTGCGTGCCTGGTGGCTGTTGTTCTGGCACTGGTGATCCGGTGATGACGCGATAGGATGGCGCGCCGCTACTCAGGCAGCACCCTGCGGAATCTCGCAGCGCTGCGGCACCTACCACTGCCCTGTGAGACGGGGCCGTTCAACACCGCCGCGATGACCTGCAGCCATGATCTGCCTGCCGCCCGCATCGCCATCGTAAATGGCTGCAAGACGCAGTTGATACCCACTGCACTCGCGGGCAGACGGATGATCATTACCCATAGGAATGGTCGTTGCAAAATAAAGAAAGACGAGTTCCGTCGCCCGAATATTCTACACACACAGCCCCCACAATCTCGCGGCCTCTCGGACGATGAAAGCGTAGAGGCCAACATCTTCCCCACAGGGGGCCAGTGTCCGCGCCGTCCACATAGCTGACACTGGCCAGCCAGGATATCTAGCGTTATCATCGCCTTGCGCGCCTTACGGCGCCGTGAAGAAGGCCGCCGCCAGCAGAACCGCCACGGCGGTCGGGTCGGGCAGGATCATGTCGAGCATGCGATAGGCCAGCGCCGTTGCAACCCCGATTGTCGCGCCCAGCGGCATGTTTTGCAAGATCGGCGCCGGGTTGCGACTGCCCGCGATAAGCGTGCTGAAGATGCTCAGCGCCATCGCCGCCGAGATCCCGGCAGCCCCACACCAAGCAGGCAAACACCCGCAGCAATCGCACCGTGCTATCGCACCGAATGATCCAGCGCCGGGATCAGCATCACCGCCATCGTGATGGTGGACAGCACCACGCCACAGCTATAGGCCGTGCCAATCCAGAAAGTCGCGGCAGCACCGGCACCGACCGAGACCACCAGAACCAGGATGCTGACCCCCGGCTCTGCGGGAAAGGTCAGGGTGAACTAGCCGATGGCCGCGCCAAATACCGTCCCGACAATGCGCAATATTGCCCGCAGCAAAGAGTCTTCACGATAAGGCTGCGCTACCATCCAGACCGGCATCGCCGCCCAGAACGGGTTTTGCAAGCCAAGCTGCGCCGCAAGGATCAAAGCGACTGAGGTCGCGGTAAAATCTTGAAGTATCTGCGAAAATCAAGGCGCTTCACGTATCATGACGGGATAGGCTGACAGTTCCCAAGTGGATTTTCCTATCCAGTATCTTGTCGCTGCAATGTCCGCCAATCAGGCCGTTCGGTCTGGCCCTGTCGAGATACGGGCGTCCGATTTGCCCCCGGATCGCGTCTTGGGCTCAGTGCTTCATGGCAATATCTTCGACAACGACTGTTCCAGCGAATTTGCACCGCAGCACGCCATCGGCGGCGACCGGCGGATTTGGGCCGACCACGCCAATGCACCTGAACCCGCAGCTGCTCTGCTGCGGATCACCCGGAAAACGACTCCGCTTGGGGGCGGCCTGCGGTCATAGGCAAGCGATGCGCGTCCATCTTCGGAATCCGCCGAAAATACGCGCCAAGGCGTGACCACATCGCCAGCCATCTACAGAGCCCGATCAGGCCATCGAAACCAAACAGAAACGACCCCGGAGCAGGGTTCGGTGAATATGCCGGGATCAGACCACGCCGGGTTCGGCAGGTTTTTCGGACGTTCCTTAAAATGACTGAACGTCAATTTCAAGAATACTTAGGCCTGATCCCATTCCCGATCACCTTTGGCGTCTTTGATACGTGTCGGCAGGCCCATCTTGTCCAGCAGTGAAAATAACGGCCTAGGGTCAAGCTCTTCGACATTCATCATTTTTCCATGATCATATCTGCCATCCGCAATCAGCATGGCCATAGCGACCGGAGGTACCCCGGCGGTATAGGAAATGCCCTGACTGCCAACTTCGGTATAAGCATCCTGATGATCGGCAACATTATAGACAAAAACCTCTACGTCCTGCCCATTCTTTGTGCCTTTGACCAGATCGCCTATACAGGTCTTGCCAGTGTAGCCAGGTGCCAGGGTGGACGGATCCGGCAAAATGGCTTTCACGACTTTCAGCGGCACGACTTCCAGACCTTCTGCAGTCACCACCGGCTGTTCGGACAACAGCCCCAGATTTTGCAGAACCGTGAACACGTTGATATAATGATCGCCAAATCCCATCCAGAACCGGATATCAGCCTGCGGATAGTTCGCCGCCAGCGAATGCACCTCGTCATGGCCGGATATATAGGCCTTTTGCTTGCCCACGACGGGCAAATCCCAATCGCGGCCCACCTCAAACATCTTGTTTTCCTGCCAACCCCCCTTTTGCCAGCTATAAACCGTGCCGGTGAATTCGCGGAAATTGATTTCCGGGTCGAAGTTGGTCGAGAAATACTTACCGTGGCTGCCCGCGTTGATATCAACGATGTCGATCGATGTGACCTCATCCATGAACTGGTCCACCGCAAAGCGGGCAAACGCGTTGACCATACCGGGATCAAACCCGGCACCAAGAATTGCAGTCACTCCAGCCCGGGCGCAATCCTCACGGCGTTTCCATTCGTAATTGGCATACCAGGGCGGTGTTTCACAAACCTTGCCAGGATCCTCATGGATCGCCGTGTCGATATAGGCGGCGCCAGTGCGGATGCAGGCTTCAAGCACGGTCATGTTCACGAAGGGAGAACCCACGTTTATCACGATTTGCGCGCCGGTCTTGTGCAACAAGGCTTCAACCGCGTCACTGTCCATCGCGTCGACCGCATGGGCCTGAAACACGCCAGCCTTTTTCATCGCCGATCTGTCATGCACGCTTTGAATGATCGCGTCGCATTTTGAAATCGTGCGGCTGGCGATATGCAGGTCGCCCAGCAGGTCATTGTTTTGCGCGCATTTATGCGCCACGACTTGCGCGACCCCACCGGCACCGATGATAAGAACATTGCGTTTCATGTATTCAAAAGACCTCGTGTGTTTGTCAAAATCAGGACAGCGATGATTTGAAATCTTCATAGCCAAAATCGCGCACCATTCCAATGGTGCCGTCCAGCTCGCGGATGGCGATCCCTGGCATCTTCACACCGTTGAACCAGTTCTTCTTGACCATCGTATACCCTGCGGCGTCCTGGAATGAAATCCGGTCACCGGGCTTCAGCGGAGTATCAAATTTGAATTCGCCAAAGATATCGCCAGCAAGACAGGATTTTCCGCAGATCATCCAATCATGCGCGCCTGTGTTGGGAGTGATTTTTGCGACCTCCCGGTAGATCAGCAGATCCAGCATATGCGCTTCGATCGAACTGTCGACGATGGCCAGGTTCTTGCCGTTATAAAGCGTATCCAGAACCGTGACTTCCAGCGTCGCGGCCCCGGTGATTGCCGCTTCGCCCGGCTCAAGATAGACTTGCACGCCAAAGGTCTCGGCAAATCGCTTCAGCCGCTCTGCGAGACGGTCCAACGGATAATCCGCTCCGGTAAAATGGATTCCGCCGCCCAGACTGACCCACTCCATCTTGTGCAAGGTTGCGCCGAACCGGTCTTCGATCAGCGTCAGCATCTGATCAAAACGCCCGAAATCGTGGTTCTCGCAATTGTTGTGGAACATCAGACCGCTGATGCGATCCGCCACTGCGGCAATCCGTGCCGGGTCATGCTCTCCCAGACGACTGAAGGGACGCGCTGGGTCGGCAAGATCAAACTCAGAGGTGGACACGCCGGGGTTCACCCGCAACCCCCGAACACTGCCCAGAGAGACGGCATCGAACCTGTCCAGCTGCGCGATGGAATTGAAGAGGATCTTGTCGCAATTGGCCAGCACCTCTGCGATCTCGTGATCGGCATAGGCTACGGAATAGGCGTGAGTCTCGCCGCCGAATTTTTCATAACCCAGCTTGACCTCATAAAGCGAAGAAGAGGTAGAGCCATCCATATATTGCGACATCAGGTCAAACACCGACCAAGTGGCAAAACATTTCAACGCCAGCAATGACTTGGCTCCCGAAGCGTCGCGCAGCCATGCAATCTTTTGCAGATTCGTCAAAAGACGCGTCTTGTCGATCAGATAAAAGGGCGTTTGCACGGCAAGATCCTAACGGGGGTCCATCTTCATGGCGGGGGGCATTTCGTATAGAACAGGTCGCGGGGTAAGGCAAATCATGATGGTCACGGACAAGGTGGCAACCCGTGTCCAAACGCATTTTCTTGGCGCCCCCATCGGCGGCCCGCACGGGGGGAACTCTCAGCCAGACCGAACACTGGCGGCGGCAAGACCAATCGGACGGTGGTGTGATTTGTGAAGACCTGCGGATCAGAGCCTGAATGGACCACGCCCCCTGATGACCCGCCCAAGCGGCCAGTGCAGGTGATTGCCAAACACGCTTTTGTGCCATCGCCCGGATTGGCCCTTCCTAAACCATGCCCAAGCCGTCAGGTTGCAGCCTGAGTCCCTTTTGGCCAACACCGGACGCGCCCTGATCCATGACACCACTCCATTGTCCTTCATTGATCGCGATCTCCGCCACGATCCTTTCAGCGCTGCGCGATTGGGATCGGCACAATGTCTGACGGCAAACCGCCGAAAGCCGCCGCTGCCACCGCGCAAACCACATTTCGCGCCAGATGGGCGGCGTTGCGCAACATCTGGCCCTTTCTGAAACTGGTCTGGGCGGCCGGGCCGTTTTATACCCTCGCAGCCGGTGGATTGCGATTGGTCCGGGCGGTTTTGCCGGTCACAGCGCTGTGGATCGGCAAGCTGATCATTGATGAGGTGGTGCGGATTTCAGCCCTGCCCGACCGGCCCTCAACCGTGGGGGGCTGGCTGGGCAGCGATCAGCTGGACCGGATCGTGCTGTTCGTGGCGCTGGAATTCGGGCTGGCGATCCTGTCGGATGTGCTGGGGCGCGTGGTCGGGCTGGTGGATTCCCTGCTGTCCGAACGGTTGACGATGAACTCTTCGATCCGGCTGATGGAGCATGCGGCCACGCTGGATCTGCAGGATTTTGAGGATGCCGAGTTTCAGGACAAGCTGGACCGGGCCCGGATGCAGACCAGCGGGCGGATGGCGCTGATGGGGCAGTTGTTTGGCCAGATGCAGACCCTTGTCAGCGTGGTCAGCTTTGCGGGCGGGCTGATCCTTTTCAACCCTTGGCTGATTTTGCTGCTGCTGTTGGCTTTGGTGCCGGCGTTTCTGGGCGAGGCGCACTTCAACACCCAAAGCTATTCGCTGGATTTCCGCCGCACCCCGGAACGGCGCGAGCTGGACTATGTCCGCCAGACCGCGGCCAGCGCCGACACCGCCAAAGAGGTCAAGATTTTCGGCCTCAGCCCGTTTTTGATTGATCGCTATCGCACCTTGTCCAAAAGCTTCTATGCCGCCAACCGCCGGATCGCCCAGCAACGGGCCTTCTGGGGCGCGGTGTTCACGGCGATCGGAACGATTGGCTATTATGCGGCCTATGGCTGGATCATCCTTGCCACCCTGACGGGCACGCTGACCATCGGCGATCTGACGTTTCTGTCCGGCTCTTTCCTGCGTTTGCGCAGTCTTTTGGAAGGCATGCTGACCAGCTTTTCGGTGACGGCGGCGCAGGCGCTGTATCTGGACGATCTGTTCAGTTTTTTTGAGGTCCGCCCGCAGATCACATCTCCGGCCGCCCCCTTGGCCGTTCCCAATCCGATCCGGCAAGGCTTTGTCTTTGACAACGTTGGCTTTCGCTACCCCGGAGCGGCGACCTGGGCCGTCCGCCACATGAGCTTCGAGTTGCGCGCCGGTGAGACATTGGCGCTTGTCGGTGAGAATGGCGCGGGCAAGACCACTTTGGTCAAATTGCTGGCCCGGCTTTACGACCCGGAAGAGGGTCGCATCCTGCTGGATGGGCAGGATCTGCGCCGCTATGATCTTGATAGCCTGCGCTCAGCCATTGGCGTCATCTTTCAGGATTTCGTGCGGTTCAACCTGACTGCGGCCGATAACATCGCGGTCGGCCGGATCGAGGAACGTGGCAACCGGGCCCGGATTGTCGCAGCGGCGCAGCGTGGTCTGGCCGACCCGGTCATTACCAGACTGCCGGGGCAATACGATCAGATGATCGGCAAGCGCTTTCGCAACGGGGTTGAGCTGTCTGGGGGCGAATGGCAAAAGCTGGCCATTGCCCGCGCCTATATGCGCGGCGCCGATGTTCTGATCCTGGATGAGCCAACGGCGGCGCTGGACGCACGCGCGGAATTTGAGGTGTTTCAGCGGTTCAAAGAGCTGAGCGCTGGCAAGACCGCCATCCTGATCTCACACCGGTTCAGCTCGGTGCGGATGGCCGACCGTATTCTGGTATTGGCCGGAGGCAAGGTCGAAGCCTCGGGCACGCATGACGAATTGATCGCGCAGTCCGGGCGCTATGCCGAACTTTTTGAATTGCAGGCGGCGGGGTATCGGTGATGCACCTTGGCGACGGGACAGTGCAAACTGGGTTAACTGACTAAACCGCCTGCCCCGATGCAGTTCTTTTGCTATGGAAATCTACCACGGCAACGGCGACAAGGATGCAATCGCGAACTTGTGCCTTTGCCTTTGGCCAGGATCCGCAGCCTGATACCGGGCGGCAAACCAGAATGGAGCACCACATGTCCCGTCCCCCTTTTCCGCCCTTCTCAGCCGAAACTGCGGCCCAGAAGGCACGTATGGCTGAAGATGCGTGGAATTCGCGCGATCCGGCCCGTGTGGCCCTGGCCTACACGCCCGACAGCAAATGGCGCAATCGCTCAACTTTTCTGAATGGCCGTGACGAAATCGTGGCGTTTCTGACCGACAAATGGCTGCGCGAACAGGAGTATCGGCTGATCAAAGAGGTCTGGGCCTTTCATGACACCCGCATCGCGGTGCGCTTTGCCTATGAATGGCATGACGCGGCGGGCCAATGGTTCCGCAGCTATGGCAATGAAAACTGGGAGTTTGACGCCGCTGGCCTGATGCAACAGCGTCATGCCAGCATCAATGATCTGGCGATCCCCGAAGATGGGCGCAAATTCCACTGGCCCCAAGGACGCAGACCGGATAATCATTCGGGCCTCAGCGATCTGGGCCTGTAGACGCGCTGAGACAGGCCTGCCCCTGTGGTTCCGCATTGCGCGGTCATGCAATACGCCCCAGGGGCATTCGCCACATGGCAACCAGGGCGCATCGTCGGTCAAAAGCGTGGCCTTGCCCTGTTGATCCTCACCGGCGCAGCAAGCGGCGCGATCGTGATCCTGTCTGGCTGCGGGTCAACGCGGTCATGCCTCGTATAGTGTTGCATTTCAAAACAGCAGGGTTTTATTGATCAAAGGGCATGCTTGCTTGGTCAGGAGACCCATTTGAAGAAACTCTGGATGCCACCGCTTTCGCTGCTGAATACCTTTGAGGTGGTGGCCCGGCGCAGCAGTTTCACGCTGGCCGCGGATGAGTTGTGCCTGACCCAAAGTGCTGTCAGTCGCCAGATTCAGGCGCTGGAGGACCAACTCGGCCTGCCCCTCTTCCAGCGCCTTCACCGCGCGATCGCGCTGACCAGCGACGGGCGGCAGCTTTACGACAGCGTCTCGCGCGGGTTGGACGAGATCAAGGGATGCGTGGGCCGGCTGCGGGCCGCGATCGAGACCCCGCAGATCACCGTGGCGGCCTCGGTTGCCTTCTCATATTTCTGGCTGATGCCGCGGCTGGAACGGTTCAGCGCCCGGCATCCCGACCTGGACCTCAGGGTTCTGGCGACAGACCAGATGGTGGACCTTCGCCAGGAAGGCGTTGATGTGGCGATCCTGTATGGTCGGGGTGAATGGGACGGCGCGCGCGCGCATCTGCTGTTCGGCGAGCGGGTCTATCCGGTGTGCAGCCCCGCCTATCTGGCCGCCCACCCCGAGTTACGCGCGGCATCTGACATGCTGGACCAGACGCTTTTGCACCTTGATGGTGGCGGCAATATCTGGGGCGGTGTCGATTGGCGGGTCTGGCTGATGACTCAAGGGGTGACAGGGCAACCAGTGCGGCGCGGCGTGCGACTGAACAGCTATCCGATGATTCTACAGGCGGCCGAGGCGGGGCGCGGCGTGGCTCTGGGCTGGAGTTACATCACTGATCCGCTGCTGGCCGATGGGCGGCTGGTCTGCCCGGTCGACAAAAGCCTGGAAACCCGGGAAGGCTATTACGTCAGCACATTTGATAAGACGGAAGACAGCCCCCCAATTGCCGCTTTTCTACAATGGATCATGGCCGAAGTCACAGACTCTGCATGATCCTGGGGAATGTGATCCATGCGAATTGATCGTTTGCATGCTTGGCCAAAATCTCCTCAACTGGACCTTGAAAAACCTCTTTAGGGGCCGCCCATGTCAGACCTTTCGCAGCGTCGCCCGAACCGCCGTGGACGCGGCGCCGAGCCTGCCGCCCTGCTGCCTCCGATCACGCCCGGCATGGTCGGCGGCAGGTATCAGCCGCTGACCCAGTCCGAGATGGAGCGTATCCATCATCTGGTCTTGCGCCTGCTGGAGGATCTGGGCCTGTCGCAGGTTACCCCAACGCTTGAGGCCCGCGCGACAGAGGCTGGCGCCTGGGTGGACGACGCTGGCCGCTTGCGCTTCCCCCGCGCGCTGGTTGAGGATGTGATCGCCCGCACCCGGCGCAAGTTCGTCCTGCACGGCATCGACCCCCTGCATGATCTGGAGATTGGTGGGCAGCGCGTGCACACCGGCACCGGAGGAGCTGCGCCAACCATCATGGATTTTGAAACCGGGAAATACCGCGAAAGCACGGTCGCCGATCTGTATGACATCGCGCGGCTGGTTGATCGGCTGGACAATGTGCATTGGTATCACCGCTCGGTCGTGGCGCGCGACACCAAGACCATCCTCGATCTGGATATGAACACCACCTATGCCTGCCTGTCGGGCACCACGAAATCAATCGCTGTCAGCTATACTGACGCGGCCTCGGTGCATGCCGTGCAACCGATGCTGGACATGGTCGCTGGCGGAGAGGGCAAGTTCCGCCAACGCCCGTTCTGTACTGCCGTCTGTTGCCATGTCGTGCCGCCGATGCGCTTTGCGACCGAAAGCTGTGAGGCGCTGGAGGCGGCGGTTCTGGCCGGCATGCCAATCCTGCTGGTGTCGGCCGGTCAGGCCGGGGCGACGGCCCCCGCCGCACTGGCCGGGGCGGTGGCGCAGGCC
>JBATPI010000174.1:0-3960 GCA_049291415.1 Paracoccaceae bacterium
GATATTCGATCCGCACGGTGTTGGCCTTGATGGTGATCCCGCGCTCGCGCTCGATATCCATGCTGTCCAGCATCTGGGCTTTCATGTCGCGTGCAGCGACAGTGCCCGTCAGCTGGATCAGCCGGTCGGCAAGGGTGGATTTACCGTGGTCGATATGGGCCACGATGGAGAAGTTGCGGATCTGCGAAAGCTGGGTCATGCGCGTGCGTATAGCGGGAAGAATGGATGCCGGGAAGAGGCTGCGCGCGGCTTGTTTGACAGGGTGTTCGGGCCTAACCTGACGCGCACAGGAAATACGTGGGGGGTAGCGGAATTGCGCGCGGTGGCGATTGGCCTTTTGGGGCTGTGCGGGGTGGTGCTGGTGTGGCTGGTTGCAGTCTATCTGAGCCTGAACCACCCGGATGCGCAGGCCGCAGCCCCACCACAGGATCCGCGGGAGGATCCGCGGGTCGAACTGCTGGCCAACGCGCCCGATGCGGTGATCCTGATGCCGTTTGTCACCGGCGATGTGCCACGTCTGGTGTCTGGACCGCAACTTGAGGCTCTGCGGCCGCAGCTTTGGTATGACGACACCGAAACGCTTGGCACCCTGTTCGGCGGATTTGTCGTAGCGACCATGGGCGTGCCGCCGATTACCGATATCGCCACCACGTTCAAGGATGGCGTGCCCATCACGGCGCATGCCTGCATCACCATCTCATGCAATTCCGGGGCGAATGACCTGGCAGCCACATGGGGGGTGGCGGGGCTGAAGGGACTGGGCGACGCGCTGGGGCCAGAGGTGCGGCAGGACTATCAGGCCTTTACCGACCACTCGGCTTATCTGACGGCGCATGGGGCCGTACTGGCGGACCCGTTGCAATGGTTCAGCCGCCCCGGTGACGAGGTGCCACAACCGGGCGATGACGGGCTGCGGCAGGTGGTGATTTCGCTGCCGTCCGAAGTGCTGACCCATGCGCCGGTTTTTGGGGCCAATGACGAAGACCCCGCGCGCGAGGCGGCTTTGACTGCGCTGGCTGCGGGGTTGGTAGAGGGCACTGGCGGCACGGTAGATGCCGTGCTGGGCACCGCACCGATGCCGATCTGGGTGATCAAGGACGGCCTGCCGCTGATGGACGGCGATAACGGCCTGCGTGCCCTGCCCGATCTGACCATCCGCAATCCGGTTTTGCGGCTGTCGCTGCCTGCCTCAGGCGTCGCGGTGGCGCAAGAGCGGCAGGCGGCGATGGCCTTTCCCGGCCCCGACGTGGCAGCGGTGGATGGCGCGCTGAAATCGGCATTTGCCGGCTGGGGGCTGGATCCTGCCTGTCTGCCCGATTGTGGCGGGGTTGATTCGGATTTCCGCCCGGACGTCACCTTTGACACCGGTCCCGCGCCGTTCTGGACGCTGAACATCTGGCATGTTCCGGCGGCGCGGGCGATCGAGTGACACCAGATGCGGTGGGCAGCACCCTGCCCTTTCGCTAGGCATGGCGGTGGCTGGGCGAATTGCCGCGCGGCCGCGGTGCAGCATTGAAATAATGGCTGAGAATCGGCATGATTGTTGTCAGAAAAATGACTGTGTGCGGAGGGAAACCCCGTAACCGGCGATGAGGCAGAGACGATGAAAACATCCCTGAAACTGGCGGCCTCGGCTGCTTTGGTTGTGGCATTCGGTCCGGGTCTGGCCTGGGCAGGTGCGATTGATACGGCCTGCATGCGGTCGGGCCGCGATGCGGCAAACCGGTCCGTCTGCGGCTGCATCCAGTCGGTCGCCGATGTGACGCTGAACCGCAGTGACCAGCGCCGCGCGGCCAAGTTTTTCCGTGACCCTGATCTGGCGCACAAGACCTGGATCTCGCAAAAGCCGTCGGATGATGCGTTCTGGGACCGTTACAAGGAATTCGGCGCGATGGCCGAGTCAAACTGCGCAGGCTGATGGCCGGGTTTTCCCACCGATAGTTGGCCCCGCCAGAAAATGGCAAGGCCGGGAGGCAGCGCCCCCCGGCCCCGGTCATGTCCGACCCTGTCAGTCCATGGTGGAATGATCGTGGTCATCCATCTTCATCTCGCCTTCCATCTGCATCTCGCCTTCGGGCGCGGCATCGGCTTTGCGTTCGTTGTCGATGACAACCTCAATCGTCAGCTGGGCCCCGGATTCGAACTGCAGCACCATCGGGAAGGTGTCACCGTCCTTCAGCTCGCGCGTCAGGCCCATCAGCATGATGTGGTCGGCACCACGCTCAAAGCTGTGCATCTCACCCGCGGGCATCGGCACACCGCCTTCGATCTCATGCATCTGCATGACGCCATCGTCGGTCATTGTGTGGGTGTGCAATTCGGCCTTTTGGGCGACATCGGTGGTGGCGCCGATCAGGCGGTCATCGGTGGTTCCATTGTTGTGCAGCATCAGAAAGATCGCACCCGAGGCCCCGACGCTGCCCATGGTGCGGCCATAGACGTCATGCGCGTGGAAGGTTTCGGGATGCTCTTCGGCCAGGGCCGAAAACGCGGGGGTCAGGGTCAGGGCCGCAGCAGCGGCAAGCAGAAAACGGCGCGACAGCATGTCGGGCATCCTTTCAAGGTGTTGGGGTTGTTCGCAGAATCGGTGTCGGGTCAGACCAGCGCCGGGGGGCCGCGCGCCATGGGCTGCGGGGTGGCAACGGTGGCGACCGGCATGGCTGGGGCCACCGGTGCCAGCATCCGGACGGTGCGCAGGGGCGGTTGGGCCCGGGTGGGGGTGACCAGTGTGGCCAGACCGGCCATCACACAATCGGGGCAACTGTAGGGACGTTGCACCGGCTGGCCCGAGGCGTCCAGCGTTACGCTGATCACATCTGCCCCGGCGCAGATCTGCACCGACTGGCCACCCAGCGCCCGGGCCTGGCTGACAGCCGTATGCACCGAGACCACGGCAACAGCCACGGCCAGCATCAGGCGCAAGAAGGGGAACAGACGCGACATGCCGCATTTTAGCGCGCCCCGTCCGCAGGGGGAAGGGGGCATTGCGGGGCAGCGTCGGGTGCGACACTACGCGAAAAGGCCCCGCCGGATTGCTCTGGCGGGGCCTGAATTCAGCGGGGAACAGCGATCAGGCTGCGGCCTGCGCCTTGGCCAGTTCGCGCTTGATCTTCAGCGCGTTGACCGACAGCTCATCATCCTTGGCCTTGACCAGGAAGGCGTCCAGACCACCGCGGTGATCGACGGTGCGCAGGGCAGCGGCCGAGATACGCAGCTGGTAGGATTTGCCCAGCACGTCCGAGATCAGCGAGACCTCGTTCAGGTTCGGCAGGAAACGGCGGCGCGACTTGTTGTTCGCGTGGCTGACCTTGTTGCCGGTCATCGGGCCCTTGCCCGTCAGTTCGCAGACGCGCGACATTGCGGTATTCCTTCGATTCGTCACATTCAGGATAGACCGGGGGGTCCCGGCCCATGAATTCGATTGGCGGCGTGTAAGAGGAAACGCCGGCCCCGTCAAGCAAGAAGCCCCATCAAACCGCGGGCAAGCCGCCAATATCCTGCGCCGTGCCCTGGGGCAAGGCCGGGCCGCGAGAGGGCTTGCCGGGCGATCGCGCGCGTGGAATGCAACGGGTGGATCAAAGGGGCGGCGATGGGCTATCCGATACATGAGCTGGCCGCCCTGGGCACCGCCACCTGCTGGGCGATGACGGGGATGATTGCCGCCGATGCGGTGCGCGCGCTGGGGCCGTTTCATTTCAACCTGTGGCGGCAGGGATTCGTGACGCTGATCTTGTTGGTCGTGGTTGGAACATTGGGCGAATGGCAGGGACTGGATGGGGCCACGGTGGCGGTGCTGGCGCTGTCGGGAATTATCGGGATCCTGTTGGGCGACACGTTCAACTTTGCCGCCGTGGGGCGGCTGGGGCCGCGCCGGGCCGGGGCGATCTTCGCGCTGAACGCGCCGATGGCGGCGGTGCTGGGCTGGGCGCTGCTGGATGAGGCGCTGGGGCTGCAGGCGGC
>JBATPI010000175.1:0-7775 GCA_049291415.1 Paracoccaceae bacterium
GGCGTGATGTGATCGACGCGGTGCGCTTTGGCTGCGCCACGGCGGGGATTTCGGTGACGCGGGCCGGCACCGCGCCTGCCATGCCCGCCCGCGCCGAGATTGACGCGCTCTTGGCCGCCGGGCGTTAAACCTGCGGCAAGAGGCGGGCGATGGCGTCCACCACCTGGGCCGCGTCATCGGCCGCAAAGGGCAGCGGTGGGCGCAGTTTCAGGATATGGCCCATGCTGCCGGTGGCCGAGATCAGGATGCGGTCTTCGCGCAACAGGTTGACCAGACGGGCAGCGCGATCAGGCGCTGGCACACCGTCGCGCAGGATGTCGGCGCCGATGAAGAGGCCCGCGCCGCGGACATCTCCCATCGTGTCAGAGCGTGAGGACAGGTCTTGCAGCCCTTGCAAAAAGCCTGCGCCGACCGTGGCCGCGTTCTGCATCAGCCCCTCATCCCGGATCACGTCCAGCACGGCCAATGCCACGGCGGCGGCCACGGCATTGCCGCCATAGGTGTTGAAATACCGCGATTTTGCGCCGAAATCGGCGATGACCTCGGGGCGCAGCACCAGCCCGGCGACGGGATAGCCGTTGCCCATGGGTTTGCCCATGCTGACCATGTCGGGCACCACGTTGTGACGCTGAAAGCCCCACATCGCCGTGCCGGTGCGGCCAAAGCCGGGCTGCACCTCATCGGCCAGAAAGAGACCGCCCTCGGCCCGGATAGCGGCGGCGGCTTTTGCCAGGATGTCAGTCGGGCCGGTCCAGACGCCGTCTGACGAAAAGATCGTGTCAACGATCAGCATTGCGGGCCGCACCCCGGCCTCACGCATCTGCGCGCAGGCCTGCGTGATGGCGGCGGCAAAGCCCTGTGCCACGCCATTGGGGTAATTCTCGGGCGTGGGGGCGGGAATGGGGAACACATCCGGCCCCGGCGCGACCGAGGGGCCAATCGACATGCTCATCCCCGCCGTCGCCAGCGTGACGCCGTGATAGGCATTGCCGGTGACGATGACGCCGGTGCCGCCGGTGGCCGCGCGGGCGATGCGATAGGCCAGATCATTTGCCTCTGACCCGGTGCAGGTGAACATCACATGTGAGAGGTCTGCGGGGAAGGTGGCCAGAAGGCGCTCGGCCAGCTCCAGAATGCCGTCATGCAGATAACGGGTGTGGGTGGCCAGCGTGGCGGCCTGCGCAGCCATCGCCTGCACCACGCGCGGGTGGCAATGGCCGACCGAGGCCACGTTGTTGTAGCAATCCAGATAGGCATTGCCCGCCGCATCATAAAGGCGGACCCCTTCGCCGCGCACCAGATGCACCGGGGTTTCATAGAACAGCCGGTAGGCCGGGCCCAACAGGCGGGCGCGGCGCTCGGCCATGGCGGATTCAGTGGCGGACAGAGTGCCCGATCCGGGGACATAGGCGTTGATCATGGCACCGGTGGCGCTTTGGGGGGTGGTCGGCATGGGTTCACTCCTGCCCGGCAGCGCGGGCGATGTGGCGGGTGACGGTCTCGCGCCCGAGGGCACGAAAGGCGGACAGGCCTGCGCGGGCCGAGGCGGCATTGCGCAGGATATAGGTGGCATTGTCTGGGTAAAGGCTGGCGCGCCAGGCGCTGATGGTCAGCGTGGTGATCATGCGCGCGATGATCAGGTCATAGAGCAGCGCGGTCTCATCGCGCGTCAGGGGCAGGCGGGTGGTATAGCCGGCGATCAGCGCCTGCAGCGCGGTCAGCGGATTGTCCCCGTCCAGGTGATAAGAGGCCGCCACCGCCAGATCACAGATCCGCGGCGTGCGCACCATATCGCCGAAATCCAGGATGCCGGTCAGACGGTCCGGCGCATCAGCGTCAACCAACAGGTTATGCGGGTTGAAATCGGCATGCACCACCTGACGAGGCATGGCGTTCAGGGGGGCTGCGATGCGGGCGGTGAAATCGGCGATGAACCGGGCTGCCTGATCGCGCAAGTCGGGGTCTGGGATGGCGGGCACCTTGTCGGCCAGACCGGGCAGCTGGCGGATGTCCCACAAGAGGTAATGGTCAGCGGCGGGATGGCTGAAACCGGCCAGTGCCGCGGTCAGCGCGGCCAGTCCGGCACCGATGGCACGGGTTTGCGCCTCAGACCGGGGGGCTGTGGCCAGCACCTGTCCGGGCAGCCAGCTGAAGACGCGTAGCGCGCCCTGCGGCAGTGGCAGGATAGTGGCGCCATCCATCATCGGTTGCACCCGCTGGACCCCTAGGCCGGGATCGACCTGCGCCACATGCAGATGCGCCAGGGTCTGGAACGCGGTCATCTCGGCGGGTTCAGCCGGGTTGGTCAGCCGCACCACATAGCGGCCTTGCGGGCTGTCCAGACGGTGGTTCAGATCACGCTCTGAGGTCAGGGGCGACAGCGGGCCGCTGAGGCCCCAATGCTGCGCAATCAGCGCGGACAGCTGGTCCTGCGGGATCTGCGGGATGGGCAGGGTCAGAAGGGAGGAGTCTTGAACAGTCACGGTGGTCCTGTGTGCGGCGTCTGCCTACCTGACCACAGCCGCGCCCGGACTGCCAGAGGCCAGATCGCCCTCGCCTGCCGGGTTATCCGCGCGGGCCTGCGCCAGAATCATCGCCGCCAGACGCTGGGCGACCGGGGGCAGGGTACTGCCGCGTCGGGTCAGAAGGCCATAGGGTTCCACCTCGATCCCCAGATCCAAGGGCAGCCGGATATAGGGAGAGCCGGGTGCCCGGGTGAATGCGTCGATCACCGCTGTCGCAATCGGCGCAATGGCGTTGGATTGCTGCAACAGGGCCAGCGTCAATAAGAATGACGCGGTGGACAGCCGCTGGGGTGGCTGCGGCAGGCCCATCTGCGACAAACGGGCCAGCACCGTGCGGGTCAGGATCGCCTCACGGCCCGGCATCACCCAGTCATGCTGCATCAGATCGGCGGCGGCCAGGGGGCCTGGCCGGTCCAGCGGATGACCGCGCCGCACCATCAGGGACACCGGCTCGGCCGTGATGCCGACCATGTCGATCAGGTCAGACTCGGCCCCCGAGGGGCGGCGGCCCAAGGCAAAGTCGATCTGCCCCGCGATCAGTTGCTGCGCCAACAGATCCGAGGTGGCCACCACCACCTCGGCGGTGATCTGCGGCAGGGTCAGGCGTGCGGCGCGAAGGGTGGGCAGGACCAGTTGCAGCGCCGGAGAGGTGACCGCCCCGATCCGCACATGGCCCGTGGTGCCGGCCCCGATCTCAGCCAGATCGCGGGCGGCGTCATGCAACTCCATCTGCACGCGCTGGGCGCGGCGGGCCAGTGCCTGACCCACCGGAGTCAGCGCCATGCCGCGGCCCGTGCGGCTGTGGACCGGCTGGCCGGTGATCCGTTCCACCTCGGCCAACAGGCGCGAGGCGGCGGGCTGCGATATGCCCAACTGCTCGGCCGCCAGCCCGATCTGGCCGGTATCCAGCAGACCCGCCATCAGCCGCAGATGCGACAGCTTCAGGCCACGGGCCTGTAGGGGGTCTGGGCGGGTATGGGGCATGACGCTCTCTGCTGTGATGTTTCATATCATATCGGATATGTAGTCCTGTCAAATCATCATTTGACGGTTATGTGCGGCATCTGCAAACCCTGTTGCACGGCTACGGAACAGGCACGCGGATGTCTGGCCGGGCACAAACCGTCTGACAGCCGCCAGATGCGGCGATGGGGAGGAACACCATGAACCTGACGAAACGCGCCCTTCTGGCGTTGGCAACCGCGGCCCTGGTCGCAACCCCGCAATTCGCCGCAGCCGAAGGCAAGGGCACCGTGGGCATCGCGATGCCGACGAAATCATCGGCGCGCTGGATCTCGGACGGCGAATCGATGGTGAAGCAGTTTGAGGAGGCGGGCTATGCCACCGACCTGCAATATGCCGAGGATGACATCCCCAACCAGTTGAGCCAGATCGAGAACATGATCACCAAGGGCGTCAACGTGCTGGTGATTGCGGCGATTGACGGCACCACGCTGTCAAACGCGCTGGAGAATGCGCAGGCCGCAGGAATCAAGGTCATCGCCTATGACCGACTGATCCGCGATTCCGGTGCGGTGGATTACTATGCCACCTTTGACAATTTCAAGGTCGGCGTGTTGCAGGCGGGCAGTCTGGTGCAATGCCTGGGTGAGCGGTTCCCCGATGCCAAGCCGTGGAATGTGGAACTGTTCGGCGGCAGCCCGGACGACAACAACGCTTTTTTCTTCTATGACGGCGCAATGAGCGTCCTGCAGCCGATGATCGACGCGGGCACTGTTGCCGTGCCGTCGGGTCAGGTCGGCATGGACGTGGTCGGCACGCTGCGCTGGGACGGTGCGGTGGCACAGGCGCGGATGGACAACCTTTTGTCTGCCAACTACGGCGACAAGGTGCTGATGGGCGCGCTGTCGCCCTATGACGGGCTGTCGATCGGCATCCTGTCGTCGGTCAAGGGCGTCGGCTATGGCTCGGGCGAGTTGAAGATGCCCTGTGTGACCGGGCAGGACGCCGAAATCCCCTCGGTCAAGTCGATGATGGCGGGTGAGCAGTATTCGACCGTCTTCAAGGACACCCGCGCGCTGGCCGGTGTGACGGTGAAGATGGTGGATGCGATCCTGCAGGGCAGTGAGCCTGAGATCAACGACACCACCACCTATGACAACGGCGTCAAGGTTGTGCCGTCCTATCTGTTGGAGCCGATGGCGCTGGGCGTGGGCGATATCCAGAAGGTTCTGATTGATTCTGGCTATTACACCGAAGATCAACTGAAATAAGTGGACGGAGCCCGCCCTTGGTGATCGGGGGCGGGCCTTTCCAACCCGGCGGCGGGCCTGTGGCAGGCCTATGCCTCCGGCGGGGATATTTAGGCCAAGATGAATGGGCGGAGGCGCGACGCTATGACAACGCTTCTGGAAATGCGTGACATCTCCAAGGTTTTTCCGGGCGTGCGCGCGCTGGATCATGTGACCCTGAGCGTAGAGGCGGGCGAGATCCACGCGATCTGCGGCGAGAATGGTGCGGGCAAATCGACCTTGATGAAGGTTCTGTCAGGGGTCTATCCGCATGGCTCTTATGAGGGCGATATTGTCTATGACGGCCAGGTGCTGGCGTTGCGGGGCATCCGCGACAGCGAGGCGCGGGGCATCATCATCATCCATCAGGAACTGGCGCTGGTGCCGCTGCTGTCAATTGCCGAGAACCTGTTTCTGGGCAATGAGGTGGCCTCGGGCGGCGTGATCGACTGGCCGCAGGCGTTTCAGAAAACCGAAGGTTGGCTGCGCAAGGTGGGACTGTTTGAGCCGCCGACAACGCCTGTGGGCAAGCTGGGCGTGGGCAAGCAGCAACTGATCGAGATTGCCAAGGCGCTGGCCAAGGATGTGCGGCTGTTGATCCTGGATGAGCCGACGGCAGCCTTGCAGGAAAACGACAGCGCCAAGCTGCTGGATCTGATGTTGGAGCTGAAGGCCCAAGGGGTGACGCAGATCATCATCAGCCATAAGCTGAACGAGATTTCCCGCGTCGCCGACCGGATCACCGTGATCCGTGACGGCGCATCAGTGTCAACCATCGACCGCGCCGATATCTCTGAGGATCGCATCATCCGTGACATGGTGGGCCGCGATATGGCGCACCGCTATCCGGGCCGTGAGCATCATGTCGGCGAAGAGCTGATGCAGGTGCAGGGCTGGTCGGTCTGGCATCCCGAACAGCAGGGGCGGCAGGTTATCAAGGACGCTGGTTTCACAGTGCGCAAGGGCGAGATTGTCGGCATCGCTGGGCTAATGGGGGCCGGGCGCACCGAACTGGCGATGAGCCTCTTTGGTCGCAGCTACGGGCGCGGGCATCAGGGTGCGGTCACGATGGGCGGCCGTCCGGTGGATGTCTCCACCGTGCAAAAGGCGATTGCGGCGGGGATTTCCTATGTCACCGAAGACCGCAAGGCGCTGGGCCTGATCCTGGAAGAACCCATCGTCAAAAACATCTCTCTGGCCAATCTGGCCGGTGTCGCGATGCGCGGCATTCTGGACAAGCGGCGTGAGACCCGGGTGGCGGAGGATTACCGCAAGGCGCTGGCGATCCGCACGCCGGGGGTGCAGCAAAAGGTGGTGAACCTGTCGGGCGGCAATCAGCAAAAAGTGGTTCTGGCCAAATGGTTGTTCACCGATCCTCAGGTGCTGATCCTGGATGAGCCGACCCGCGGCATCGACGTTGGCGCGAAATTCGAGATCTATCAGATCATGAATGACCTGGCTGCCCAAGGGCGTGGCGTGGTGATGATTTCATCTGAAATGCCCGAACTGTTGGGCATGTGCGACCGCATCTATGTGATGAACGAAGGCCGGATCGTGGGCGAATTGTCCCGCGCCGAGGCCAGTCAGGAAAAGATCATGGCGATGATCCTGAAGGGTGAAGGGAAGGTAGCGTGATGGCGACAGATAAGGGAATCGGCGCGCATCTGGGCGGGCATCTGCGCGAAAACGGCATGCTTCTGGCGCTGGTCGCGATTGTGGTTTTCTTCACCGCGATGCTGGCGTTTCAGCCGCAGCCGATGAACTTCTTGCAGCCTTTGAACATCACCAACGTGTTCTTGCAAAACGGCCATATCATCATTCTGGCGCTGGGGATGCTGCTGGTCATCGTCTCGGGGCATATCGATCTGTCGGTGGGGTCTGTCGCGGCCTTTACCGGGGCGGTGGCGGCCTGGTTGACGGTGACGGTGGGGCTGCCGTTCTGGCTGGTCATTCCGCTGACGCTGATCGTGGGCGGGCTGATCGGGGCGGCGCAGGGCTATTGGGTGGCGTTCTGGCGCATTCCCAGTTTCATCGTGACGCTGGCGGGCATGATGGTCTTTCGCGGCGCCACCATGTGGATGCTGGGCGGCCAGAACATCGGGCCGTTCCCGAAGGCGTTTCAGGCGTTGTCCTCGGGGTTCATTCCCGATCTGACCGGGATCGGGAGGCCACATGGGTTGACGCTGATCGTGATTGCGGCGGCTGTCGGGGTGATGGTCTGGGCTGGATTGCGCGCCCGCACCCGCAACGCGACCTTTGGCATCGACCAGGAGCCTATGGTGATTTTCGTGATCCGTCAGGTGGTTCTGGCGGCTGCGGTGGGCTTTGTCGGCTGGCAACTGGCCTCCTTCCGGGGGCTGCCGAATGTGCTGGTGGTCTTGGGTGCGCTGACCGTGTTCTATGCGTTTTTCACCGAAAATACGGTTATCGGGCGGCGGATCTATGCTGTCGGCGGCAATGAAAAGGCGGCAAAGCTGTCGGGCATCCGCACCGACAGGCTGGTGTTTTTCTGCTTTGTGAACATGGGGATGCTGGCGGCCCTAGCCGGCATGATCGTGACCGCGCGGCTGAACAGTGCCACCCCCAAGGCTGGCACGGGGTTTGAGCTGGACGCGATTGCCGCCGTCTTTATCGGCGGTGCGTCAATGGCGGGCGGATCGGGGCGGATTGTCGGCGTGGTGATCGGTGCCCTGATCATGGGGATCATGAACATGGGTATGTCGATGCTGTCGATCGGCATTGATTACCAACAGATGATCAAGGGTCTGGTCCTGTTGGTCGCCGTCATCTTCGATGTCTACAACAAGAATAAGTAAGGGCGATAACATGCTGATTTCGCAGATCATTCTCCCCGACGGAAGCCTTGCCGTCGTGGCCCGAGAGGGCAGCGAGGCGGCCGTGGTCAAGGGTGCGGCTTCCACCTATGCGCTGGCGCAAGAGGCGATTGCCGGCGGGCAGGGTCTGGCCGCCGTGATCGCGGCAAAGGGCTTTGGCGAGG
>JBATPI010000176.1:0-4107 GCA_049291415.1 Paracoccaceae bacterium
TGAAGGACAAGAGGCGCTGCTGGCGCTGCTGCTGGAACCGCATGGCGATCTGATCGACGGTCTTGGCGAATGCATGTCCGCCGATGAGGTGCAAAGCCAGCGGATTGACGGCGCCATGACCATTGCCGCCTTGCGCCGCAGCTTGCAGCAAGATTACGGCTGGGCCTTGGCCATCGACTTTACCGATCCGGCAAATACGGCGCGGTTCTGGTATGTGTCGGAAGAAAAGCTGGAGCCCCGGCTAGGGGAACGCCATGAGGAACCCGGCGCCGATCTGGAACAGCCTTTGTGCATCGCACGGTTGGTGCAAGCCTTGAACACCGGGATTGACGGGCTGGACGGTACTGGATCTGTCGCCGCATTCCTGATGCAGCACCCCGAACACCGCTTTGCGCTGCGCCGCGTGCAGATCATGGCGCGCAGACCCTTTGCCGAGGTGCGCGACAACCTGATCGCGGCCGATATGCTGCTGTCGCGTAGCCCTTAAAAGCGGCATACGAAAGTCAACGAAATCAATGGGGCTTCTTTGCCATTAAATATGATATCTTGCCTTTAAATCCGACATTCTTGCCGTTAAAGCTGACATAGGGTTCACGGGGTTGGACGGTTGGCAGCGATAGAAGTTAATGACGAAGAAGGTGGCGATTTTGGTGCTGAGGCGCAGCGCCGGGCATCGGTCCTTCGACCGCTTGTACAGGCGTATCTCAGCCGCGCCGGGAGCTTGGAGAGCGGTATCGGTGATGCAGTCTGGGAGCTTGGCGTCAGCAGGACCACAGTCTGGCGCTGGATCCGACGGCTTGCAGCAGAGGGTGGCCGGACAAGCGCTCTCGTTCCCCGCAAACGCGGGCGACGCAACGGGTCGGTCATGGTGCCCGGTGATGTCGAGGGCATCATCGAAGAGCATCTTACTCGATACTACCTTCGGCGAGAACGCCCCAGCCTAGCGCGAGTTGTGACAGAAATCCGCAGTGCCTGCCTTGAGCGGGGGCTTCAACCCCCGACACGCCGCACCGTTCAGCGACGGCTTGATGCGATGGATGCCCGCGAAGTCATGAAAGCGCGCGAGGGCGCAAAGGCGGCGCGCCAAAGGTTTGCGCCGGTGACGGGAAGGAACAGATCAGAACGACCGCTGGACGTTGTGCAGATCGATCACACACCAGCGGACATCATCCTTGTCGACAGCTTCGAGCGCAAACCCATCGGCCGGCCTTGGGTGACCTTGGCGATCGACATCGCCACGCGCATGGTGACGGGATACCACGTCAGCTTTGACGCGCCGTCCCGCCTTTCGGTGGCCTTGTGCCTCACGCGGGCCGTCGCCCCCAAAGCTGAATTTTTGGCAGACCTCGAGTGTAATGCCCCGTGGCCCGCGCAGGGCAAGCCGGTCAGCATTCACGTAGACAATGGCCGCGATTTCCGGTCCCAGGCCTTTCAGTCAGCGTGTGCGGAATGGGGGATCAACCTCGTCTACCGGCCGCCAGGAAGCCCGCATTTTGGTGGGCATGTCGAGCGGCTGATCGGCACGATGATGGGCGCGGTGCATCTCCTGCCGGGAACAACGCAGTCGTCGGTCGCTGCCAAGGGCGGCTATGACGCGGAAGCCATGGCGGCGATGACCTTGGGCGAATTCGATCGATGGTTTGCCTTGGAAATTTGTCGCTATAACAACAGCATTCATTCGAGCCTTGGCTGCACACCTGTCGCCAAGTGGGACGCGCTCGCCGGGGAAATGTCCGGCGACATCCCTTTCGACATGGAGGCGTTTCGGGTGAGTTTCCTGCCAAGTGAGCAGCGGCAGGTGCGTCGTGACGGCATCCATCTGTTCGACCTGCGCTACTGGTCCGACGCCCTTGCGGGTTATGTTGGTCGCCGGGGTGGAAAGGTGGTCGTCCGCTACGATCCCCGCGATCTCTCGACCGTCTGGGTCGAACTGGACGGCGGCAGATGTGTCGAGGCCCGGTACCGCAACCTGGAAATTCCGCCGGTGTCGCTCTGGGAATACCGGGAGGCCATGCAAAAGGCACGGGCCATGGGCAAAGTGGGCACGAATGAATTGGTCCTCGCCGAATTGATCCGGCAGCAACGCCAAATTGAGGGTGAAAGCCGCGCGCTGACCAAGGCAGAGCGCCGATCTCGTGAAAGTAATTCTTCGATGAGGGGTCTGGCCGCCGAGGATCGGGCATCCGAGGGGCTGCGACCAGTCGACACCGGTGATACATCGCGCCCCATGTTTAAGGTGGAGCGCTGGTGAATTGAGGGTAGAAACTGAAGAAGACGGCCGTATCGCCCTCATTCAATCGGACATCTGGATCGGCTTTCCGCGCGCAGAACAAGTGCTAGACCGGCTGCAGGGCCTGATTGAGATGCCGCGGCAGACCCGCATGCCTGGCCTCTTGGTGCATGGGGCCTCCGGCATTGGGAAGACGATGATCGCCCGCAACCTGTCGCGCAGGTACGCGCCGGAGTACGATCCGGAATCAGGTATCACGCGCACCCCGCTGCTTCTTTTGCAGGCACCACCGGCCCCGGACGAACGGCGGTTCTATATGCACATCCTCGCTGCCGTCGGCGCCCCGTCATCGGCGCTAAGTTTGCGGGCCCAAAGCGTCGCTTCACTTGAGGTCCGCGTTGTTGGCCTTCTTCGCGACCTCGGGCTTCGGATGATCATGATCGACGAAGTCCACAACCTCCTCGCGGGAACCCATCGCGAACAACGCCGCTTCCTGAATGTTCTGCGTTATCTCAGCAATGAACTCGAGGCATCGCTGGTTTGCTTTGGAGTCAGCGAAGCGGTCGATGCCATTCGCGGCGATGTCCAACTCGCGCGACGCCTGGACGAACACCACCTGCCAAACTGGCGCGATGATGCCGAGTTCTCGGACATGATCCAGACCTTGATCGCGGCCATGCCGCTCGCGAAGAAGTCCAATCTGAAGGTCAAATCGCTCAAACAGATACTGGCGCTGACCGGCGGGGTAACCTCGCGCATCTTTTCCTTGGTCAAGGACCTCTCCATCGACGCAATCGTTACGGGCGAGGAATGCATCACGGATGAGGCAATTGCCAAATGGACACCGGTCTGGTCGCGCCATGCGAACGCCCAACGGCGGCTCGAGAAGGCCAGAGCGTGAAGCCGCGCCCGTTGCCGAAAACTGTCACGCCTCTTGCGGATGAGCTGCTTTCTGGATGGCTGACGCGACTGGCGGTCACCAACCATTGTGAGGTCGACGAACTCCTGGCGCATATCGGAGTCGATACGGGGCAGGTCGCCATGCTCGATTTTGAGGTTGAGGTGGCCGCGACAACTGCAGAAAAGATATCGATTGCGGCCCGTGTTGCCGCTGAAACTGTTCAATCTCTTACCTTTGGGACAATGACCCAGACCGAAGCCGTGATGACGGCGCAGGTCGCGTTCCAATCTTGTCCCGACTGCTCTCGGCGCGGCATAGCGCTCAAACAGTGGCGGAAGTTATGGGCATTCGACTGCCAGATCTGCGGCACCCGACTTGTGTCGATCCTCATCAAGCCTGATCGCAGCCGACTATCCGAAAAGCTGGTGCGTCGTGCCCGAAGCGGGGCAGGGTTGCTCGAAAGCGCGGTGACGTCCAACAGCGCCAACAAACTTCGACGTGCCATGCGGGCGGCCACCTATGCCAAGGCGCTCAAGTCCGTTCGCGCGGATACGGCCTTTGCCCTTCAAAGTCCCAGACCCGACGTGAGACTCTTCTGCCTTGCCGCCATCGCCGCGGCTCAGTCACGTCCACTGGCTAAGGCGGCAATGTTAAGCACTGGCCTCGATGGGTACGCAAGAGTTGCCTTGCTTCGTGCGTTTGAAAAGGAGCCCCGTCTTCTTGCAGCAGTTGACCGGATTGTACTGCGAAACAGGGAAAAACTCCGACGAGCTGGCGTCTGAATGTCCCATTTAAGGGCAACAAACGCTGCCCAACGCGCCGTGTGCCGGATTTAAAGGCAACGCGACACCCGAGGAAATCGAGTGGTAAGCCCGCTTGACCATAAACTTCTGCGCGACCTGATGCGCATGAAGGGCCAGGTTCTTGCCATCGGCATGGTCATCGCCGTGGGCGTGATGATGCTGGTGATGATGTC
>JBATPI010000177.1:0-1714 GCA_049291415.1 Paracoccaceae bacterium
TCAGTCCTGCTGATCGCGGCGTTCGGGTTGGGCATCCTGATCCTGCTTTACTGGTATCTCAAGGTCCGCTCGGTCCGCTTGACGATTACCGGCGACGACATGACGCTGTCTCGCGGGCTTTTGAGCAAGGAACGCGTCGACATCGACATCCGAGAAATCCGGACGGTCTACGTGCGTCAGGCCTTTTGGCAGCGCATTCTGGGCACCGGCAGGATCGAAGTCTTTACTGGTGGAGATGCCGCAGAATTCACGCTGGACGGGATGCCGGACCCGAATTTCGTGCGTGATTACATCCGCCTTCGCACGCGCGCCCCGAATGGCAACGTCAAATGACACCCACCTCTGATCGCGCCGATGCGATACGGCTGGCGGTGGTCATGGCAATCGGCGTCGCGGTGGTGCTGGGTCTGATAGTCTGGGGGCTGTGGGCGGCGCTGCCATCCGTAGAGGTCTGGGTTGACGCGGTGTTTTCTCCCGGTCTTGGCCTGAAGACGGCGGCGATCATCGGCGCGGCGGTGTCGCTGCTGGTGCTGGTTGTGCTGACGGTGACGGCCGGTGACGGGCTGCTCGGAGAAATCCAGTTCGTGATCCCGGGCTTTTTCCTGTTCTTCCTGTTCTTCTGGCTGATGACCGCCTGGGTGTTCTGATCCGACCCCGGCACAGGGCCGGATCAGACATCGCCATCAGGCGCCGTAGAAGGTGCGGGCAAAGATGACCATGATCTCACCAAAGCCGCGGACCAGTTCGGTCGGAACGCCGACGCCTTTCAGATCGCCCTCAACCTGGACTTTCTCATAGACACCGTGGTCGGTGGCACGGCCGCTGTTTGTCAGCCCGATGGTGCCGGTGATGCCGTCAACCGACGCGAACGGGTCAGCCGCCGCAAAAGGATCACCGCCGCCAGCACCCGGCAGAACCAGGTTGAGCGCATATTCCTGCTGATGGTCACTGCCCGCGGGTGCATCGACCAGCGGCATGTTGCCTTCCAATTTATAGCTTTTGTCGCCGCATTTCACATCAAACTGCATCTGCCAGGCATCATTGGCATAGGCGTAGATCGCATCGCCCGTCCAGACGCAGGACTTGGAATCGACCAGTCCGACATTGGGCACCGTAAACCCCTCAAACCGGACTGAATCTATGGCGGTGTCGTATTTCACCTTGGTGGTCCCGGTCGCGGTCTCTTCCAACTTTTTGATCAGCGAATTGCCCAGCGCCAGCGCAGAGGCCGACGGATTTTCCGGCTTCATCACGACATTGCCCTTGAAAGAGCTGTTTTCAGCCCCGGCAGCGCCTGCACGCAGGTAATTGGCCAGAATGGTGCTGACATCGGTATAGCCGTCTTTGCCAGCCTCAACAGTAAAGCCACCGGAATAGCCGATCCGCGGCAGGGTCTGGGCAGGGTTGTTGGGGTTCTTGATCGCGCCGTTGCCAGCGACCGCACAGGCCTCATCAATGCGCGACAGGCCCAGCCAAGCGCTGGCCCCTGCCGAACAGGTAACCTCCAGCGTGGTGGTCCCCGTACGGTCATCAACCGTGCCCTTGAAGACGTCGTTGCTGTCAGACGCGAACAGTGAGGGTTGGCTTATGCCGATGGTGATATGCACGTCCTCGGTCGTGCTTTGCGCGAACGCTATGCTGCTGGAACAAAGGAGGGCGGTCAGAGACAAGGCATGTATCCACATCAGAGTCTTCCTTATGATTTGCTATGAGG
>JBATPI010000178.1:0-5206 GCA_049291415.1 Paracoccaceae bacterium
GCGGCATTCCTGGCGGAAGGCCACCACATCCACGTCGTCCTTATTCAATCCCTTGGCGCGGTATTGCTCTTCGATCTTCCATTCGATCGGCAAGCCGTGGCAATCCCAGCCGGGCACATAGCGGGCGTCTTTGCCCATCATCTGCTGGCTGCGCACCACCATATCTTTCAGGATTTTGTTCAGCGCGTGGCCGATGTGCAAATGGCCGTTGGCATAGGGCGGGCCATCATGCAGCACAAAGGGCACCCGCCCCGCCGCCTTTTCGCGCAGACGGTCATAGATGCCGATCTTTTCCCAGGCGGCCAGCCAGCCGGGTTCGCGCTGCGGCAGGCCCGCGCGCATCGGAAAATCGGTCTGCGGCAAAAAAACGGTATCGCGGTAGTCGGGAACGGCGGAGTCAGAGGTGGGGGTGTCGGCGCACATGGCGAGGCTTTCTTTCAAATGTCAGGCAGATCTCAGGGAAAACGGGGCTATACCCGGCGGCTGAACACTCAGCCAGCCGGGCCCGTAATTCGCCATATGCAAAGCCCGTAGCGCATGCGCAGCCTTATAGGCGCGGGGGGCGGGCGGGTAAAGGCCCGGACCTTTACACCCCAGATCAAACCGCCGATGCTGGGGGCAATTGAAGGAGTGCGCCATGAAAGACCCATCGCTGAACGTTCTGGGCGGCACGCTGGCGCCCTGCTCACAAGATCCGGTCACCGGGTTTTTTCGTGATGGCTGCTGCAATACCGGGCCGATGGACCATGGGCTGCACACGGTCTGCACGGTGATGACGGCCGAGTTTCTGGCGCTGTCGAAATATCTGGGCAATGACCTGTCGACCCCACGGCCTGAATTCGGCTTTGCGGGGCTGAAGCCCGGCGACCAATGGTGCCTCTGCGCCAGCCGGTTTTTGCAGGCGCATGACGAAGGGGCAGCGCCACAGGTGCGGCTGCTGGCGACACATCAAAATACCCTGCATGTCGTGCCGCTGGCGGTGCTGCAGCTATACGCGACCGACGCGGCATGAGCCTGCGACACCGTCGCCCCTTGCCCCTGTCGCCACGGCGCGGCAAGGGACGGGCATGATACCGCCCCGCTTTCCCCTCACCGGCCCCCAGATCGACGCAGTCGTGGCCGAGTTTTATGCCGCCATCCGCAAGCACCCTGTCCTGGGCCCGGTCTTTGCCAACCATGTTACCGACTGGCCCGCGCATGAGGAAAAGATCGCCAGCTTTTGGCGCAATGCGATCATGTTTGAGCGAGGCTATGACGGCAACCCGATGGTTGCCCATCAGCAGGCCGGAGATGTGCGGCCCGGCATGTTCGAGATCTGGTTGGGGCTGTTCGATTCGGTTCTGCGCCGCCAGTTGCCGCCCCAGACCGCCGCACAATGGTCCGAACTGGCCCACCGCATCGGCCGCGGTCTCAGCTACGGGCTGATGCCGCGCAGCGAAGGCCCGCCCTCGCTGCGCTGATCGTCAGATCTTCATGTCAAAACCAAGGTGCTTGGCGACGGTGAAGATGTCCTTGTCGCCGCGTCCACACATGTTCATCACGATCAGATGGTCCTTCGGCAGGGTCGGCGCGATCTTCATCACATGGGCCAGCGCGTGGCTGGGCTCTAGCGCCGGGATGATGCCTTCCAGCGCACAAGACAGCTGGAACGCCTCCAGCGCCTCGGCATCGGTGATGCTGACATATTGCGCACGGCCCATGTCATGCAGCCAGGCATGTTCGGGGCCGATGCCGGGGTAATCCAGCCCCGCGCTGATGCTGAAGCCTTCCAGGATCTGGCCATCAGGATCTTGCAGCAGATAGGTGCGGTTGCCGTGCAGAACGCCGGGGCGTCCGCCGGTCAGGCTGGCGCAATGTTGCATCCGCGAGTCTACGCCCTTGCCGCCCGCCTCAACCCCGATGATGTTGACCGACGGGTCATCAAGGAAGGGGAAAAACAGCCCCATGGCGTTGGATCCGCCGCCGATGGCGGCAATCAGGGTGTCAGGCAGGCGCCCTTCGGCCTTTTCCATCTGCCAGCGCACTTCCTTGCCGATGATGCTTTGGAAATCACGGACCATGGCAGGGTATGGGTGCGGACCTGCGACGGTGCCTATGCAATAGAACGTGTCGCGGACATTGGTGACCCAGTCGCGCAGGGCGTCATTCATCGCATCTTTCAGCGTGCCGCGACCCGAGGTGACGGGGATCACTTCTGCCCCCAGAAGGCGCATGCGAAACACGTTCGGGGCCTGACGTTCGACATCATGCGCGCCCATGTAGACGATGCACTTCAGCCCGAATTTGGCGCAGACGGTGGCGGTGGCGACGCCGTGCTGACCGGCACCGGTTTCGGCGATGATCCGGGTCTTGCCCATGCGGCGGGCCAGGATGATCTGACCCAGAACGTTGTTGATCTTATGCGCGCCGGTGTGGTTCAGCTCATCACGCTTCATATAGACTTTCGCGCCGCCCAGATGGGCTGTCAGCCGTTCGGCGTGATACAGAGGCGAGGGACGGCCGACGTAATGCGTCCAGAGATCGTCCATCTCGGCCCAGAAACTGGGGTCGGTCTTGGCATGCTCATACCGTGCCTCCAGCTCCAGGATCAGCGGCATCAGGGTTTCACTGACGAAACGACCACCGAACATGCCGAAACGGCCCTGCTCATCCGGCCCGGTCATAAAGCTGTTCACTCCGTCTTCGGCCATGGCGATCTCCTTGTCTGCTGGGATGAGTGTAGCGCCCCTTGGGGGCTACGAAAAGGGGGGGCTGCGATCAACGCAGGATCGGAACGTCGGCGCGGATCTGGCTGGCGGCGCTGACGAAGGCCGCGATGCGGGCGGCGTCTTTGATGCCTGGCGCCGATTCGACCCCGGATGAGACGTCAACCTGCCGCGCATTGGTCAGGCGGATTGCCTCGGCCACGTTGGCAGGGGTCAGCCCGCCCGCCAGCATCCAGGGGCGCAACCAGCGGCGTTGCGCGACCAGTCGCCAGTCAAAGGCCAGCCCATTGCCGCCGGGCAGATCCGCACCTTTGGGCGGTTTGGCGTCCAGCAGGATCTGGTCGGCGGCAAGGCTGTAGTCCATCAGCGCGGCCAGATCGCCCTCATCTGCCACACCGACGGCTTTCATCACCGGCAGGCCGTAGCGGGATTTCACCTGGGCCACGCGGTCGGGCGACTCACCACCGTGCAATTGCAGCATGTCGATCGGGACATCGGCGATGATGGCATCCAGCGTGGCATCATCGGCATCAACCGTCAGCGCCACTTTGCACAGGCCCGCCGGAGCGGCCAAGGCCAAGGCGCGGGCCTGCGCTATCGTCAGATGACGCGGGCTTTTGGCAAAGAATACAAAGCCCGCATAGGCCGCGCCCGCCGCCGCTGTGGCGGCCACATCAGCCGCCGTCCGCAGCCCGCAGATCTTGACCCGGATATCGGCCATCCTACTGGCGGCCGTTTTCCAGCAGCGCCAGAACCTCATCCTTTTGCGGCTCTTTGGTGTCGCGCATCACGGCCAGTTCGCGTTCCAGCCGGGTCACCTCACGGGTTTTGACGCGGGCATCGCCGCGGATGCGCATCTCACGCAGCCATTCCCAGACAAAGCCGATCAGCACGCCCAGCGCCACCGCCAACAGGATGACCAAGAAGAGTGGCACCTGCCAGGACGCGGTCAGGCCCAGAAAGTTGCCCAAATCCTCAGGCAGCAGCCGCACCTGCACCGAGGCGCGGTTGGCCAAGGCCACCACCAGCAGCGCCAATCCCGTGGCGCCAATGAACAAAAGTCGCAGATAACGCAGCATCGCCCAATCCCATCCAAGGTCGGCCCATTGTCTACGCCTTTTACAACCCGCGCAAGACAGGGCGCCGCCCGGACCGGGGCGACAAAGGGTCACTTGCCGTTCAGACGATCCCGCAGCAGCTTGCCGGTCTTGAAGAAGGGCACCTTCTTGTCATCGACCTTGACCGCTTCACCGGTGCGCGGGTTGCGCCCCACGCGGGCATCACGCGCTTTGACCGAAAAGGCCCCAAAGCCACGCAGCTCGACACGGTCGCCTTTGGCCAGCGCCTCAATGATCTCTTCGAAGACCGTGTTGACGATGCGCTCGACGTGGCGCTGCGTCAAATGCGGGTTTTCATCCGCAATCTTCTGGATCAGTTCCGATCGGATCATCCGTAGTCCCCCCTGTGGTCGGTCCTTGAGGGCAGCGGCCGCCACGTTGTTTTTCTGCGTTGACTATAAGGCCAAGTTTTGGCCGGTGACAAACAAAAACGGGCAGTTGGGCGGAGTTACGCGCCCGAATCGAAAAGGCCCCGTACAAGACGGGGCCTTTCCAGTGCTGTCAGACAGCCGTTTCTATCAGCTGCGGTCCTTCAGGGCCGCGCCGAGGATGTCGCCCAAGCTGGCGCCCGAATCGGACGAGCCATACTGTTCGACGGCGTCTTTCTCTTCGGCGATCTCACGCGCCTTGATCGACAGACCCAGCTTGCGGGTCTTGGCATCGACGTTGGTGACGCGAACGTCAACCTTGTCGCCAACCTGGAACCGCTCGGGGCGCTGGTCGCCACGGTCACGGCTCAGGTCGCTGCGGCGAATGAACGACTTCATGCCGTTGTAATCCACCTCGATGCCGCCTTCTTCCACGACAGACACTGCCACGGTGATGATCGAGCCGCGCTTTACGCCGTCAACCGCATCCGAGAAGGTGTCTTCGCCAAGGGCTTTGACCGACAGCGAAATCCGCTCTTTCTCGACATCCACTTCGGTGACAGCGGCCTGGACCACGTCGCCTTTGCGGTAGTTCTGAATGGCTTCTTCGCCGCGCTGGTCCCACGACAGATCCGACAGGTGAACCATGCCGTCGATGTCGCCTTCGAGGCCAACGAACAGCCCGAATTCGGTGATGTTCTTGACTTCGCCCTCAATGGCCGAACCAACGGGATACTTCTCGACGAAGACCTCCCACGGGTTGCGCATGGTCTGCTTCAGGCCCAAGGATACGCGACGCTTGGCAGAGTCGATTTCCAGAACCATGACGTCGACTTCCTGGCTGGTCGAAACGATCTTGCCGGGGTGGACGTTCTTCTTGGTCCAGGACATTTCCGAGACGTGGACCAGGCCCTCGACTCCCGCTTCCAGCTCCACGAAGGCGCCGTAATCGGTGATGTTGGTGACGCGGCCCTTGTGGACGGTGCCGATGGCGTAAGCCTTCTCGACCGCATCC
>JBATPI010000179.1:0-36369 GCA_049291415.1 Paracoccaceae bacterium
GAAAAATCAATGCGGCCAAAGGCGGCGGGCCGATCCGCGCCACGGTGCATCTGCCCCGGACCAGCCGCTTGCGGACGGGCCGTCACGCCGGACTCCAGTTGGTTCATGACCGCCGGGAAAGACTCCATCCCCGCTTCAAAGCACCGGGTGTTCAGCGTCAGCGCGGTGTCACCCTCGGCAATGTCAAAGCGCCGCTCTTCCAGCACGCGCCCCGCATCCACTCCGCCCTCAATCAGATGCCAGGTCACGCCATGCGTGACTTCACCGGCCAAAAGCGCCCAGACCGGGGCATTCAGGCCAGCGTGCGCTGGCAGCGGGCCGTCGTGAAAGTTCACTGCGCCCTTGGCGGCACGGGCCAGCACATCGGCCCCCAGAACGGTCAGGTTCGCCACCGACAGCAGCCAATCCGCCCCCGGCAGGCGCGCTGCCAGATCGGGGCCATAGCCCTGCACGACCAAACCATTGGTCGTGGCCCAACGCTGCACATCGGCACTGTGCGTCACCACCGCCGCAATGACATGGCCGCGTGACAGCAGCATATCGCCACAGTGTGCGGTCAGGGTTTCATTGCCGATCAGAATTGCAGAAAAGCTCATGTTTCACGTCCTTGCCCGGCGATGTGCTGGGCGTTTGCGGGGTGCGCGGGCCTCTTTTGAGTCGCATGACGCAGATGATGCGCCATAAGATCACGCAAATATCGCGGCGGATCGCCACGGTCCTTGCGCTGAACCAACAGGCGCAACCGCCACAGCGCGCCGCCGATCAGCGTGGCCAGCGTGGCCCCGACCGCATAGATGCGCCCGTGGTTCTTGGTGAAATAATGCAGACGGCTATCCAGCCAGAACTGCGGAATCCGCCCCCAGGTCTTCATTCCGGTTGAGACCGAACCGATATGCGCCACCCGGCTTTCCACCACGTAATCGGTGGGCCACCCGGCCAAAGCGGCCCTGCGACACAGATCGGTTTCCTCAAAGTACAGGAAAAACGTCTCGTCGAAGAGGCCGATCTGGTCCAGCACCGATTGCCGCATCATGATACTGGCCCCGGCCAGCCAATCCACCCGACGGGTTTGCGTCGGGATCGGCTGCGCAACAATCCAGCGGCTCAACAGGCGGCTGACCGGGCCGAACCGCACCTGCCCCTCAAACTCGGACAGGATTGAGGGGAAACGGAACGCCGTGCGATGCGGCTGCCCGTCCGGGCCATGGATAAAACTGCCGACAAAGCCGGTCTGCGGATGCGTCTGAAGGTGGGTCAGCAGGGCGGAAATGGCATCGGGTGCAGGGAAGGCGTCAGAGTTCAAGAGATAGACATAATCCGGCGCGGTCCCATCGGGCATCCCGGCGCGGATACCGTGGTTGTTGCCCGCACCAAAGCCGCCGTTGCGCCCCGTCTGCAGCACCCGCACCTGGTGCGGCCCACGATCCCAGCCGCGCGCGGTGATTTGGGCACCCAGCCGCTCAAATGAGCCATCGCCGGAATCGTTGTCAACGATCACCATCGCCCCGTCGATGCCCTGCATCGCGGTCAAGGCCGCCTCAGCCGCCTGCAGTGTCATGTCGGCGGTGCGCCAGTTCAAAAGGACGGTCAGCAACCGGGCCATAACTATTCCGCCGCCTGCGCCAAGGGGGACGGCACCGCCGGTTCCGCCGCCGCAATCGCCGCTTTCATCCGTGCAGCCAATACGCGGACGTTGGGTTCCAGCACCATGCTGTCATGGTCGCCAGGCACCTCAATCACCTCCAGACCGGGGGCAAAGCGGGTCAGATCATTGTCTGGCAGGACGTATTCCCGGGCCGTTGAGACCCAAGCGCCTTGCGACACCTGCCAGCGCCGGTCCAGAGGCGGCCGGAACAACAAAGTCGCCCCCCTTCTTTCAACCATGACATAGCGCGGCAGCGCGGCGCGAAAGGCGGCCTCGATCCCGGTGTTGTTGAAGGCGGCTTCGCCCTCTGGCACGGCACCGGGCTGGCGTTTGGTCGTTTCCCAGGCCCAGCGCGCGCGCGCCCAATCCAGCAGATAGCGCGGCCCTTTGACGCGCAGTTCGGCCCATTTGATCAGGGCCTTGTCGCGGCGCGACAACGAGGGCCGCAAAGGCACGGGCGTATCCAGCAGAACAACCAAAGGCACCTCTTGGCCCGCCGCTTGCAGTTGCCGGGCAATCTCCCAGGCGATCAGGCCGCCACCGGAAAAGCCACCCAGCAGATAGGGGCCTTGCGGCTGCACCGCCCGCATCTCGGCGATGTAATCGGCGGCGGCCGCGGTGAAATCATCATGCGGCGCGTCATCGCCGTACAGGCCCTTGGCCTGCAGGCCGTAGAACGGTCGATCACCACCCAGCAACTGCGCAAGATGGCGCAGGTTCAGGACGTTGCCGAACATGCCGGCCACCAGAAAGAACGGCGTCTTCGCGCCGCCTTCGCCCCGGTGCATCGGCACCAGATGGGTAAAGCGGCGTTGCGGCGCGCCGGACGTGGCATCGGCTTGGGGCGCGTCCTCCCCCACCTCTGCCGCGATCAGCTTGGCGCAGGCGGCGATTGTCGGCGCCTCAAACAGGATCGAGATCGGGAATTCCACGCGGAACGCCTTTTTCACCATGGCAAACAGGCGCACGGCAATCAGAGAGTGGCCGCCAAGGTCAAAGAAGCTGTCTTCGACACCCACACGTCCAACGCCCAGCAGCTCTTGCCAAAAGCCGACCAACCGGCGTTCGATATCATTGCGCGGCTCGACAAAGTCGGTGTCCAGATCGGGACGGTCAAACGTCTGCCCCTGGGGGTGCGCGACGTCAACCTGCGCGGCCTGAGCGATCAGCGCGGGCAGGTCCAGCGACGACACGATGATCTGCGGCCCACCCACGGCGATGGCGCGAGCAAAAGCCTGCGCGCCCTCTTCGGGGCGAATGCCCTGGCTGAAGGTCTGCATCAAACGCTCTTCTGCGGCGGACATCGGACGGGCTGTCTCATCCGCCTCGACGCTGCGCGGGTCGGGGGCCGGAAAGGTCAGCCCGCCGTCAAGTCGGTGCAGGGTAAAGCCCTGTATCTCAACACAGACCACACCTTCGGGGGTGGCAAGGGTGATGTCGAAACTGGCCGTGGGGCGGGTGGCGGCATTGGGGGCGGCGTTGCGGACATGGCTGATGATGCGGGCGGGTAGCGGGCGGTAAACCCTGACCGAGCCGTAAGACACCGGCACCCAGAGGTGATCATTGGCGTAGCCGTCGATCAGGCCCATCGCCCAGCCGGTTGCCAGATCCATCAAGGCCGGGTGCAGCAGCCAGCCGTTGTCCGGCTCTGCTGCAAAGGCGGCGGGCAGGTGCAGGTGGGCCAGACCTTCTTGCGCGCCCGTCGCGCGCGACGCCAGCACCCGCCAGCGCGGCCCAAAGCGCAGATGCGCCTCTTGCGGGCTGCGCAAACCATCGCCGGTCTCAGCTGCGGGCAGACGGGCGGTGATGACGGCGGGATCGATCTGCGGGGCGGCGTCGGTCAGCGGCAAAAGCCGCGCCTGGGCATGTTGCAGCCAGCCCTTCCGTCCGCGTGCAGTGACTTCGGAATGCAGATCGAAGGTATAGCCTTCGTCGCTGCGGGTCAGCCTGGCGCGGATGGGGCGGGCTTCGCCGTCATCCACGTTCAAGGCGCGAAAGAAGGTCAGATCGCGCAAGCAGAAACCGCCTGTTTCGCCTTGCGCAGCCCAGGCCTCGGCGGCAATTTCAAGGTATCCGGTGCCGGGAATCAGCGCCGTGCCACCCGCCGTGCGGTGGCCGTTCAGCACCCAACGCTCAGCGCTGTAGGTGGCGGTGAAGATGCGGTTTCCCTGGCCATCAAACCCGGCCTCATCCAGCATCGGACGGCGGATCGGCAGGCTCGGGGTTTCCGGCCGGCCCATCCGGTCGGCCAGACTTTCTGCCGCCATGCCGACGCCCTGCCAGATACCCCAGTTCAGCGCGATCACCCGGGTCTTGCCACCGGTGCGGGATCTGGCAAAGGCGTTCAGGTATTCATTGGCCGCGACATAATCCACCTGCCCCGCCGGGCCGGTGACGGTAGAGGTTGACGCAAACAGCACCATCAGCGACAGCGATCCGTCAGGAAACAGCCCGTCCAGCACCTGGGTGCCGTGCAGCTTGGGCGCAAAGACCTCTTCGACCTCAGTCGGGGTCTTGGCCATCAGGGGGCCGTCATCGACCACGCCCGCGGCATGGATCACCACCTGCACCGGGCCAAAGCGGGTTTGGCCTTCGGCAACCGCCGCTTCCATCTCGACTATATTGGCCACGTCGGCCTGGGCGACCAGCACCTGCCCGCCCAAAGCCTCCAGCCGTTGCAGCGAAAGAATTCGCCGGGAGATCGGATCGGCAAGGCCGTTAGCGGCCAGATAGCGCGGCCATGTGGCCCGGTCGGGCAACGCACGGCGGGCGATCAGGGTGATCTTGACGCCGTGGCGGCGGATCAGATCTTCGGCCACGGTCAGGCCAATGCCGCCGAAACCGCCGGTGATCAGGACATGGGCGGCATGGGGCAGGTTGATCGGCGCATCGGGCAGCGGTTGGGCCTTCACGCCCTGCTGATAGCGCCTGTCGCCGCGCAGGGCAGCAAGGGCGGGGGCGTCTGACAGCGCCTCTTCCAACACGCGGTCTATGAGGGTCTCAGGCGGGATGCGGGCGTCGGGCAAGGTCAGATCCAGCGCGGCCATGGTCAGGCCCGGCAGCTCTTTCGGCACCACGCGCAGCGGACCGAGGATCATCGCCTTTTCGGGGCTGGCAAGGGGTTCAGTCTTCACCTGCACAGCGTCGGTCGTCAGCACGGTCAGGCGGATCGGGGGGGCCAGGTCTTCGTCGGCCAAGGCTTGGGCCAGGAAGAACAGCGACCAGAAACCTTGCTCAAGGTTGCGGTGTAAAAAGCTGGAGCCGGGTCGAAAGCTGGCCCTGCGCGTGACCAGCCAGCCGTGCAGGATGCGGCTGGGGGCCAACCCGCGCGCCGCCAGATCGCGGATCAGAAGGTCATAGCCTTCGCGGCCGCGTTCAGGGGCCAGCACATAGCCTTCGCCATCACGGGCAAAGGTATCGCCTGCGCGGACAGTCACGACGCGGTGGCCAGCGGCGGTCAGGCGCGCGGCGGCGGCGGCGCAAAGGCCGTGGTCATCGGTGAAGATCAGCCATGTCTGCGATGCTATGCCCGCCAGATCGTCAATGTCGAAACCGGCCACGGCAGGCCGCCAATGCGGTCGCCACCCCCAGTTGGCCATATCATCAGCGCGGGTGGGCAGTGGGTCGACCTCTGCCACCTGCGGGCGGCCCGGTTCGATGAAATAGGCTTTCTTCTGAAAGGCGTAACAGGGCAGCGGCACGCGCAAACGCCGCGCTTCGCCCCAGATCGGCGTCCAATCGACGGGCACGCCGCAGGCCCAGAGCCGGGCGATCGAGGCCATATGCCAGGCATCATCAGCCATTTGCTGTTCAGGGTGGCGCAGGGCGGGGATGACTTGGCCCGCGGTCACGCCATTGGCTTGGGACAGCGAAGAGAGCGCACGGCCCGGCCCTATCTCCATATAGACACGGCCCGGGGTGGCGGTCAGGGTTTCCATGCAGGCGCGGAAGTTCACCGTGCCGCGCAGGTGTTGCACCCAGTAATCAGGGTTGGTGGCCTCGGCATCGGTCAGGGGCTGACCAGTGGTGTTGGAGATGATCGGCAGCGTCGGCGGGCTTAGGCGGATGCCGCGCAGGTAATCGCCAAAGCGGGTCAGGATCGGCTCCAGCATCCGGCTATGGGCGGCGATGTCGATGGCGACGCGCTGAGTGTCGATGTCTTTGGCGGCCAGATCGGCGACAAGGGTGTTCAGGGCGGCATCCGGGCCAGAGACCACGCAGAGGCCGGGGGCGTTGATCGAAGCCAAATCCAGATCGCCGGTCAGCAGGGGGCGCAGATCGCCCGAGTCCATTGGCACCGAGAGCATGCCGCCGGGCGCGATGGTATCAAAAAGTTGACCGCGCAGCAGGACAAGACCGATGCAGTCTTCAAAGCTGACCACACCGGCCAAGGCAGCGGCGGTGTTTTCACCCATCGAATGGCCGACCAGCGCGGCAGGGGTGACGCCCCAGCTTTCGTACAGCTTTGCCAGCGCATATTCGCAGATCATGATCAGCGGCAACTGGACAGAGGGCTTTTTCAGCGCCGTGTCCGCCACCTGTTCGCTGCCCTTAACGGGCAGCCACAGCGCGCGGATGTCGTAATCCAGTTGCGGTTGCAGGATGGCAAGGCCGCGGTCCATCCAGTCTGCGAAGACCGGTTCGGTTTCATACAGGTCGCGCGCCATGCCGGCGAATTGCGCGCCGCCGCCGGGGAACATGAAAATCACCTCGGGTGCGTCGCCGAGGTGGTCGTGGGTAAAGATGCGGCGGGGGTCTGCACCCTCCAGCAGGCTGGCGGCTTCGTCATGGGTTGCCGCCACGAGGACGCGGCGCTTTTCAAAGGCGCGGCGGCCTTCTTTCAGAGTATAGGCAATATCGGCCAAAGGCTGCTCGGGGTGCGTGCGCAGATGGGCGGCCAGGCGGGCGGCCTGCGCGTCCAAAGCGGCTTTGCTGCGGGCCGAGATCACGATGGGCTGGAACGGCCAGTCGCTGCTCGTCGACGCCGCCCGTAACGGCGCCTCTTCCAGGACCACATGGGCATTGGTGCCGCCAACACCCAGGCTGTTCACCCCGGCACGCAGAATGGGGGCCTGCCAGTCGGTCAGGCGGTCATTGACGCGGAAAGGCGAGGTGTCGAAATCAATCGCCGGGTTTGGGGCTTCATAGCCAAGCGAGGGCGGCAGTTGGCGGTGATATAGCGACAGCGCCACCTTGATCAGGCTGGCGACACCTGCGGCGGTGTCCAAATGGCCGATGTTGGTTTTGACAGAACCGATGCGGCAAGTGCCCACGGCATCGGTGGTCTCCCGAAAAGCTGCGGTCAGGGCCGCAACTTCTATCGGGTCGCCCAGATAGGTGCCGGTGCCGTGGCATTCGACATAAGAGACGCTGTCAGCCGAGACCCCGGCAATCATCTGTGCTTCGGCAATGCAAGCGGCCTGACCATCGACCGAAGGGGCCAGATATCCGGCCTTGGCCGCGCCATCGTTGTTGACGGCAGAGCCTTTGATGATAGCCCAGATATGGTCGCCGTCGCGGATCGCGTCGCGGGCGCGGCGCAGGACCACGCAGCCCGCACCAGAGCCAAAGACGGTGCCTTCGGCACGGTGGTCAAAGGCGTGACAATGGCCGTCGGGCGACAGGATCTCACCCTCTTGGTGCAGATAGCCGCGGGCGTGGGGCAACTCGATCGTCACCCCCCCGGCCAGGGCCATGTCGCATTCGCCGTTCAAGAGGGCCTGGGTCGCATAATGCAGCGCCACGAGAGACGTTGAACAGGCCGTCTGCACGTTGATCGACGGGCCCTTGAGGTCGAAGATATGGCTGACGCGGGTGGCCAGAAAATCCTTGTCATTGCCGGTATGGCGCAGAAGGAACATGCCGGTCTGATCGACCAGATCGGGGTTGGAGCAGAGGTTGAAGTAGAAATACGACCCCATGCCGCAGCCGGCGTAAACGCCGATAGCGCCCTTAAAGCGTTCGGGGGGATGGCCTGCGTTTTCCAACGCTTCCCACGCCACCTCCATGAAATGGCGGTGCTGGGGATCCAGGATCGCGGCCTCTTTGGGGCTGAAACCAAAGAAGTCGGCGTCGAAATCGGGAACGCCCTCCAACGTTGCGGCGACCGGCACATAGTTGGGGCGACGCAGACGGGCCGGGCTTTCGCCAACGGCCAGCAGATCGGCTTCGGACAACACGCGGATCGATTCGACCCCGGCGACCAGATTGCGCCAATAGGTTGAAATATCCGCTGCCCCCGGCAGATGCGCCGCCATGCCGACAATCGCAATGTCGGTCTCGGCCACGCCGGGGAAACTGTCTTGCACCACCATACCACCGTCCTTATCGCCAACCCGAAAGGCCAAGGCACGCATCTGCGCAGCCTGCCCGAACCCCCGTATCGACATGTCAAAATTAGCCTAAATCCGCTGTGGGCGATACCTCTGGCACCCCTTGCCGCCGATCATGTCGCAGGTAGGGACAATGCCACGTTAATGCCACAAAGCTGCCCGAATTGACCGCAGATAAAGGCAAACCGCCCTACCAGAACCCTGCACCCGTGCCCCGCGCCATGCGGATTTGTGCGCGGACATAAACAATCGCGTCGAAGCAAAACCCGGAAAATACAACTGGAAGGCGAAAAAGGCTGGCTCTTGTCAGACGCTTGACCAGAAAATGGCCAGGCACATATCCATAGGGCGCACGGGGCAAGGTTGCGGCCAGAACGCCGCCCAAGGCGTCTTCATCCTGTGCCAGCCGCGTCATTTGGAACGCCCGCGCCGGCGCATCCATCGCTCGCAAATGGCCAAACAGCGCCGCGTTGACGGCGGAGCCGATGACGATGCGTTCCTGATGCCGGATCAGCCCGGTCAGCGTGGTTTCCGAGGCATAGACGTGGCGCAGCCCCTGCAACCCGTCGATACGGGTGAAATCCTCGGGGCCCGACAGCCCGTCGGTCAGCACCAGCGCGCGCAGGAACCCATCCTCAACCGGCAGACCGATCGGCAGGCGAAAACGCCGCGCTTGCGCACGGGGCATGGCGTAGAACTGGCCGCAGATCGCGGTCTTCCAATCATCCAGGCCCCCTGACGCCTTTAGCGCCATCCGCTCTACCCAGGTCCGTGGCCCACGCAAGGCGGTGTCCTTGACCGGCTGGCTGTTCAGCACCCAAAGAGCGGGTCGCGCCGCCAGACCGGCTATCAGCCGCGCCAGCGCGTCGGGTTCGGGCAGCGCGATATCGGCATCGCAAAAAACCAGAATATCGGCATCAGGGCGCGACAGGTCATGGACAAAGCGATTCCAGGTCCGGCTTTTGCCCCCCGCGGACAGATCTGCCACCTCAGCCCCCGCCGCACGGGCCCGCCCCGCCGTGTCGTCGGTACAGCCATTGGCCAGCACCAAGATTCGCAGATCGACCCTGTCCGGCAGGGCCTGCGCACGCAATCCCGCCAGCATGGTGACAATGCCTGCCGCCTCATCATGGGCAAAGACGCCCAGATCCACCCGCAGCATCAAATCACCGTCTGCATCGGGCGCGGGCGCAGGGCCACACGGGCCGCCTTGCGCGCCGCCCGCAGCGCCTCGGCATGGCCCAAGAGCGCGCCCGCGATCAACCAACTGACCGGCACCAGCGTGCCATTCGGCAGCAGATCCAGCATGTTGAAGGCAAAGATCAGCGCCAGCCCCGCAACCTCGGGCGCAAAGGCAGCCGAGCGCTGTACCAGCGCCTCACGCCCCAGCAGCCACAACGGCAGACACAACAGCCCGAATTCCGCGACATAGCCCAGCCAGCCATAGGTGCCGATCTGGATCACCCAGGCCCCATCAGCGATGTTCAGAATCTCTCCCGTCACCGGATTATGGGTAAAATTGCGCGCATAGCCGCCCCAGCCGAACCAGGGCCGCTCTTCGGCGCGCAACAGCAGGATCTCTTCGTTCTCAAAGCGGAATTGCAGCGACCAGGCCCGTTCGGGTGATAACCCGCGGGCATAGTCCAGAATGGCGTCCAGCGGCACCAGATGCGCCCCGCGCAGCAGGGGATAGACCATCACCACCACGGCAATCAGCGCGGCAAACAGCACCTGCCAGCGCCGCGGGGCCAGGACGATCAACGGCAGCATGACCAGCGCATAAACCATCACTCCGGCCGATTTGCAGATAACCAGCATGAACAGCAGATACAGCATCACCAGCAGCTGTTTCGGCCGCATCTCGGCGGGCCCCTTGCGCAGCACCACAGTTGACGCGACCAGACTGATCAGCGCAAACATTGCCACCCACAGCCCGTGCGGCAGGAACACCACCGGACGATAGCCGCCCTGCCGGATGGTCTGGAAAAAGTCATGCTGGAAGAACCCGTAGAACCAGATGTTCATCTGCGGGCTGAACCGGCTTTCGATCAGCATCGGCACTGAATAGGCCAGCCCGGCCACCACCAGCGCCGCAATCAGTGCCCGCGCGGCCTCGGGCGTGGCCAGATAGCGGCGGCCCAGAAACAGCGGCAGCGCATAGATCACATGGTTCGCCATTGCGGCGATGCTGTCATAGGCCTTCATCCCCGGCACGTCATCGCCATCCAGAATCAGGATCGGGTCGGCATTGCTGAGAACCGTGACAAAGGGCGACAGGATGAAGAACGCCACCAGAAACCGCCCCATTGTGCCGCTGGGAACAAAGCCGACCCGGTCGCGCAGAATGAACACAGACATGCCCAGCGCCATCAGGGCCGGGATCGAGTCTTTGTCGAAATCGGGCACGACCGGAAAGTCGAACTTGGTCAGTGGCGGCAGGATCAGATAGCCCGCCAGAATTGTCCAGATCAGCGCCCGCGCCGGGTCCATCCGCCGATACAATTGCCAGGTCACAAAGGGCCAGACCAGCAGCATCGCATAGGCAAGGATATTGGGTTGCGGCACGTTTGGCGCCTTTGGCGATTGCGGGTTGCCGCGGGGCTTAGCATGAAACCGCGCCCTCAGCCACGGCCCACACCGGAGCAAGCCCATGGGAAACAGACTGTTGCCGCGTTGACGCCCGCTTTTGCCCCCAGCCACCGGTCGCGCGACCGCCCCCTTCCTGCTATACGGCCCCCGCAGGAGGCGCGCGTGCAATTCAGCTTTGGCCAGACCACCATCCCGGTCACCCATGCCGATCAGCACCAACTGATGGCGGATGTGGCCGCGCGCTTTGCGTCCGGCACCGGCTTTGCGCTGGCCACGATCAACCTGGATCATCTGGTAAAGCTGCGCCGCGATCAGGGTTTTCGCGCCGCCTATGCCGCGCAGGATTTTGTCGTGGCCGATGGCAACCCCATCGTCTGGCTGTCGCGGCTGGCGGGCCAGCCGGTGCAGTTGATACCGGGATCGGATCTGGTGCTGCCCCTGGTGCAGGCTGCTGCACGGGCCGGGCTGCCGGTGTCGCTGCTGGGCAGCACAGCAACCAGCCTGACCGCCGCTGCCGCCCGGCTGCAAGCCATGGTTCCGGGTCTGCGGATCAGCGCGCTGATCGCTCCACCGATGGGCTTTGACGCCAGCGGCCAGACCGCCCGCGAGATGCTGGCCGAATTGCAGGCATTGGGGCCGGGTCTGTGCCTGATTGCGCTGGGTGCGCCGAAACAGGAACGCCTGGCCGCATTGGGCCGCCAACTGGCCCCGGCGGTCGGGTTTGCCTCGGTCGGGGCGGGGGTTGATTTCATCGCCGGAGCGCAGGCCCGCGCGCCCGCATGGATGCGCGGAATCGCGATGGAGTGGCTGTGGCGCGCGCTATCCTCGCCCCGCCGTCTGGTGCCGCGCTATGCGGCCTGTGCGGCGATCCTGCCGGGTGAGACGGCAAAGGCGCTGCGCCTGCGGCGCCAGCGGTAGCGGCTATTTATACTCGATCAATCCGCGCCTGCGCTGCGTCAGTCGCCCCCACCAATAGCGCAGAACGCCCTCCGCCTCGGCCAGCTTGCCCAGCACGCTGAACACCGCCGCCTCTACGCCCGTCCGGCCCTGATCTCGCCAACGCCAGGCCAACCGCGCCACCTGCGCGGGCCACAGCGCCAGAAATAGCCAGCCCGCCGGATGCCAGAGCCCTGCCGCAATCGCCAGCGCCGGAACCCCCAAGCCCCAGATAACCGCGCGCCGCACCTCTTGCCGCCAATGCCGCTCGGGGCCCGCACCGTGCAAGGCTGCGCCTTCGGCAAAGGCATGCCCCGCCCGCACCGACCGCCGCCACCACTGGGCAAAGCGTGTCAGGCCTGCGTCATGCAGCGTCATCTCGGCATCAATCCGCCAGATCTGCCCGCCCGAGCGCGCCAGCCTCAGGCACAATTCCGGCTCTTCGCCCGCAATGAGATCGGGACGATAGCCGCCCACCGCACGCAAGGCCGCCAGCCGCATCAGCGCGTCGCCGCCACAGGCCTGCGCCAGACCGACCGGCGTATCCCACTCACGATCACACATCCGGTTATAGATGGACGCCTCGGGAAACCGCTCTCGCCGCCGACCGCAAACCACCACTGCGCCCGGATGCGCAGCCATGGCGGCCAGCGCTGCCGAAATCCATCCCGGCCGCACCTCACAATCGCCATCCACCAGTTGCACGACCCCGTCGCCCTGCAGCCGCGCCAGCCCCGCATTGCGCGCCCGTGCGGCGGTAAAGGGCAGGGTCATGTCCAGCGCCACCACCTCGGCCCCCATCGCCATGGCTAGCGCCACAGACCCGTCGGTCGAGCCGCTGTCGACATAGATCACCCGCCGCACCTGACCCGCCAATGAGGTCAGGCAGCCGGCCAGCCTCGTGCCCTCATTGCGGCCAATGACCACGGCATCGACGACAGGGAACGGGCGCTGGGGTTCAGGGGCGGACATGGCGCTGACCATAGCAAAGCCTTGGCGGTTTTCCACTGCCCTTGAGCAGGCAAGGAAACGCCGCAAAGCCCCGCCCGGCCTTCCTTTTCCCGGCCTGTTCTGTTATGACTGCCCCTCTGGGCGGGGGCTCGGGCTGATCACGGACGGGGTATTCCCATGGGGGAATCCTGTCTGAAAGGTGCAAGGTCCGGCTTCGTGCCGCTGCAAGGCGGGTTCTGGTAATCCGACGGTATCCTGTACGGGGGCCGGTTGCAGCAAAGGCCCTCTGGCACCATGGTCAGACACTATAGATGGGGTCCGCATGGCGTTGCGGCGGCGGATGAAGGGCATATCTTGATGTCCAGTGAGGACAAAGACGACCGCGATGCCCCTGGCGCTGGCCCGCGTGCCGCGCATGTTTCGGTATTTCGTCCCGGCCAGACGGTGGATCTGGACAGCGTCACGCTGGATCAGCGCACCGGGCGTGAGATATTCATGGCACCGATGGCGCTGGCCCCGTTCAACCCGGCGCGGGTCTGGGAATCAATTTCGGAGATCAGCCCAAAGGCCGATTTTCTGGCGCGAAACGGACTGTTTCCAGAAACCGGACAAAGTCCGCTGACCCGCACTTTCGACATGTTGCGCACCCGCGTTCTGCAGGCCATGGCCGGCCGCAACTGGACCCGGATCGCCATCACCTCACCCACTCATGGCTGCGGCAAATCGTTTCTGGCCGCCAACCTGGCGCTGTCGATGGCGCGGCTGCCGTCATGCCGGACTGTGCTGATGGACCTGGAGTTGCGCGACCCCCAGCTGGCCCATCTTTTCGGGCAAACCGACATTGCGCCCCTGACCGAATTCCTGCTGGGCGAGCAGCCCCTGGAATCGCATTACCGCCGGATCGGTCGTAACCTGGCTCTGGCCCTGAATGGCGAAGCTGTGCCTCAGGCGTCAGAGTTGCTGCAAGACCCTGAATTTGCCGCCGCCATGACCGCCCAGCGCGAGCTGTTGCAACCAGATGTGGTGATCATCGACACCCCGCCCGCGCTGGGGTCTGACGATGTGCTGGCGCTGGCCGATCAGGTGGATGCGGTGATTCTGGTGATCGACGGCACCCGCACCAGCCCCGAAGACATCCGCGCCTGTGAACGTCTGTTCGAGGGCCGGATCCCCGTGCTGGGCACCGTATTGAATCGCGCGCAAGACCGCGGGACTGACCGTTACGCCTATGGGCACAGGGACTGAACCATGGGCCAGATCCAGACCATCGAAGACCTTCTGAACTTTGTTAAGCGGCGGCTGTGGCTGATCCTGGGCCTGACCGTGCTGGGGGTTCTGCTGTCGGCCCTCTACGCCAAAACCCGCGCCGACACCTATGAGGCGTCTGCGGTGATTGAGGTGCAAAGCGCCCAGATCGGCAGCGATGCGGGCAGCACTGGCCGCGGCTCGGCGCAATTGCTGCAATCAATTGAGCAGCGCCTGACAACGCGCGAAAACCTGATGGCGGTGATCCAGCGCCACGGGCTGTATGCCGGGATCACGGGCAAGTCACCGGATGAACTGTCCGCGCTACTGCGCCGCAACGTCACCTTCCAGTCAATCGCCGCGGCGGGCAACTCACCTTACGCCAGTGCGACACAGATCTCGGCGATCATCATCACTGCCAGTGATGGCGACCCGGCGTTAGCCGCGCGCGTCGCCAATGATTTTGCCCAAGGTGTACTGGACATGTCGTCATCCGGTGCGCAGGACCGCGCCCGCGATGCCGTTGCATTTTACCGCGAAGAAGAGGCCAGCCTCTCGGCCCAGATCGCCAGTGTCGAAGCCGAGATTGCCAGCTACAAGATTGACCACGCCGCCGCATTGCCCGGTGTCACCGCTTCCCAACGCGATGAATTGACCAGTCTGGAAACCGAGATGCGCGGGCTGGATCAGGGGCTGGTCGCGCTGATGGAAGAGCAGCGCCAGCTGTTGGCGAAGGGTCAGTTGCGCGCCACCGAACAGCGCCGCCTGCAGGATCTGGATGGCCAGATTGCTGTCCTGACCGAACAGAAAAGCGCCCTCTCGGCCCGTCGTGCCGAATTGTCCACCGCCCTGGCAGACCTGCCCGAGGCAGAGCGCGCCTTGGCGGGATATCAGCGCCAGTTGGATCAGCTGCAAAGCAGTCTGGATGGCGTGATCGCAAAACTGACCGAGGCCGAAACCGGCGCCAAATTGGCCGAACGGCAGCAGGGCGAACGCTTTGCCTTGCTGGACAGGGCTTTGACGCCCGATTATCCGGTAGGCTCGGGCGGCAAAAAGCTGTTTCTGGCCGGAGCCATCGCCAGCCTTTTGGGCGCATTGGGTCTGGCCTTGGTACTGGACCTGGCCAAGCCCGTGGTCCGCACCTCAGCACAGTTGGAACGGCAACTGGGCCTGCGCCCGATCGTCACCATTCCCGAAATCAGCCTGCCGGACCAACCCAGCCGCAAACTGCCGGGGGGCGGGTCGGGGGCGGTGGATGTGGCGAAAAAGCTGATGGCATTGCCGCGCGTCGTGCTGGTCTGCACCGGATTGACCGCCGTGCTGGTCGTGACTGCAGCCCTTGGCTGAACCCAGCGTGACATGGGCCCGCAGGGGGTCCTGTCAGACCAAAAGGTCAAACACCTGACCGCCGATCTGCAGGTTGATCTGCGCATCATCGCCGCCATCGACCAGCGCCCAAAGGATCTGACCGGTGGGCCGGTAGATCACAAAGGCCTCGGCCACATCCGCAGCACCTGCACCGACGGTGGTGTTGTAATTCACCTGAAACTGATCGCGAGTTGCCCCGGCCAGACCGCAGGTCAGAACATCGCCCTCAGCCGCGTTGTAATCTTGGATCCAGTCGCTGGCGTGGTCATAGACACCGGCATGGAAGAAGCTGTCCGCCCCCGCGCCACCATTCATCCGGTCATAGCCAAAGCCGCCGTTCAGTGTGTCATTGCCGGCATTGCCGAACATCAGATCAGACCCGCCTGACCCGGCCAGCACATCATCGCCGTCATTTCCGACCATGGTATCTGACCCCAGCCCGCCCAGGATGGTATCATTGCCCGCGCCGCCATTCAGATCGTCATTGCCCGCGCCACCGTCGATATAGTCATGGCCCGCGCCGCCATAAATCATGTCGCGCATATCCGCGTCGGTCATGCCACCAAAAATGAAATCATCGCCATCGCCACCGTTCAAGGTATCGGCTCCATCGCCGCCCTGCAGGGTGTCATTGCCGTCAAACCCGGTCAGAAGGGTATTGCGCGGCCCGGCCGTCAGCCGGTCATTGCCCGCACCGCCCGCCTGATAGGCAGGCCCGCTGGCATCATCGGCAAAGGCATCCACCTTGATGTTCGCGGCCCCGATCGTGACGGAATAAACCGCCGTGCCGATCAGCCCGCCGCCTGTGAAAGACACGCTGTAGGCACCCGGCGGCAGCACCATCTGATAGCCCCCGGCCCCCCAGCTTTGCGTGGTGAACGTGCCCGCCGTGCCGGTGGCCGTTACCGTTACCCCGCCCATGCCTTCGCCGATGTCATAAAAGGCGTCGCCATCCCTATCGTCGATAACCACGCCCAAAAGCTGGGCCTGATAACCGCTGCGGGTGCCAAGATCCTGGGTAATGACCCAAGGCCCGACAGAGGTTGCCGAATTATCCTCGGCAATCGCCGCCATGCCGATTTCCGTCATCGCCCCGCTAAGCAGCGCCACGCGATGACCGGCCGCATCCTGCATGCCATCTCCGGCAGTTTGCCAGTCAGACCGCAGAGTTCCCGCGTTGAAATCGGCATCATCCATACCCCAGTCGATGATGAAACCGGCATGCGCAAAGGTCATGTCCTGCGAATAGGCATAGACGTTTTCACGCAAGGACCGCCAATTGGTGTAGTCCGCCGCCGTGATGCGGTCACCAAAACTCAGTTCGCCAGGCAATTGGTGTGACTGCGCGTCGGCGGCGATCATCTCCAGGCTGTGTCCATACGCCGCCTGCGCCAAAGCGCCATTCCAGGCCAAGGGGGCAACCGCGGCAAACCCCTGCATCTGGCTTTGAAAGGCCGCAAGATCGACGCCGAAATAGCTGAGCGCCTGGGTGATGTTGGGCTGCACCCCCGCGCCCGTCCCGGAATTGGCGATCAATGCAGCAAACTCTCCTGCCGGATCCATGCGCGCCCGGTTCACCAGCTCCAGAAGCATCTGCTCCTGTTCGGTTGGAGAGGCATTGATTTGCGGCATGGGGCTGGTTCCTTTGGCAGGGCAGGGATTGCCTTGTTGGCAAAGAAACAGAGCATTTTTCGGGCCTTTTCTTGCAAATCCAGATTGAATTGCGGCAATTGCGGGAGTTTCACAACCCTAGGGCGATCAAAGTGGTGGCCGATATTGGCAGGGTCAATCTTCTTGAACACGGGCAACGGGGATGCTACCGCAAAATCTGACCCCTGTTCCGGAGCAAGCATGCTGAGTTCTGTCACCACCTTTCTGTCAGGACTGGAATCCGGCACGGCCCTGTCATCGCGGCAATCCGCCCTCACGGCCCTGCGGCCGCTGGGTCTGGGCGATTTCGGCTCGGTTCTGTGGCAGATGCCGATGCCCGAGTTTCCGAACCTGTCGCAGCACCTGCCCCCCATGTCACCGCTGGAGGTTCAAAAGAAATGGACCGGCGCCAGCGGGCAGCAACTGTTGATCAACAGCGTGCCTTTCGTGCAATCATGTTCAGAAAACTATACTGCGCTGACCGGAAAATCGCTGAAAGAGGCGCGCATTCTGGATTTCGGCTGCGGATACGGACGATTCCTGCGGCTGTTTTCGTATTATTCCGACGAGGTGTGGGGTTGCGATCCGTGGGAGATGTCACTGGAGCAAAGCCGGGCCGCCGGATTTGCCGACCGGGTTCGCAAGTCCGACACCATGCCAGATAATCTGCCCTTTGACGAAGGCTTTGACTTCGCCTTTGCCTTTTCGATCTTTACCCACCTGAATCAACGGGCCGCCACAGCCTGTTTGCGCGCGCTGCGCACTGCGATGAAACCTTCGGGCGTCTTGTGCATCACGATCCGTCCGCCGGAATACTGGACCGGCCATTTTGCCGCCAACAAGACCGCGCCACCGGACTCGGCCAAACGGTTCATGACGGCCCATGACGAGAACGGCTTTGCGTTCTTTCCGCATGGGGCAAAACCGGATGACCCGGATGCGACCTATGGTGACACCTCGATGACGATCGCCACCCTGCGCCGGATAGCCCCGGGCTGGGAAATTGCCGCGATGGACCGGACCCTGACCGATCCGATGCAACACTATATCTTTTTGCGCGCGGTCTGAGGCGCGCAAAAACTGCCGTATCTGGCAAAGGCGGGCCGGTGCTTTGGTTGACCTGTACCCGAGGGATCGGTAGCTCTGACGGTAGTCTCGGCACAAAAGGCTTTTCATGACACGCGTTCTTTTGATGGGGCACAGCCATCTGGCCTGTATCCGCCACGCCTTTGATCTGCGCGGAGGCAAGGTGGCGGGGCTGGATCTGGAATTTGCCCCCCTGTCCCACCCGCATTTCGTGCCCAATCTGGATACGACAGGCGCGGCGCAAGGGCCTCTGCGAACGCTGGCCACTGCTGCGCGCTTTGATGCCATCGTGTCGATCATCGGGGGCAATGCGCATTTCAGCCTGGGCCTGGCGAACAACCCGCGCCGCTATGATTTTGTGCTGCCCGAGGCGCCCGATCTGGCCCTGGAGGATGGGGCCGAGATCATTCCCTATGGTTTGGTGCTGCGGCATTTGGTGGGCATGTCGCACGAAACCGCGCCGGTTCTGGCGGCGGTTCGGGCGTTGGTGCCCGATCTGCCCTTTGTGCATCTGGAATCGCCGCCCCCCGTCCCGGCCGAACAGGTGAACCGGCATGCCCGACACTTTGCTCCGCTGATAAAGCATTTCGGCCTGTCACGGCGCGAACGGGTCTGGCGGTTCTGGCGGTTGCAGGCCAGGATCATGCAAGACATCTGCGCCGCGGGCGGCATTACCTATCTGCCCAGCCCCGCCAGCATGCGCGATGAACATGACTTTCTGGTGCCTGCGGCGTGGCGCGATGATCCCACCCATGCCGGGCCCGCCTACGGCGATGCGGTGCTGGATCAGCTTTCCGCCCATTTCGCGCAGAGGAGCGTCGCATGACCCCCTATTCGCACTTGCCCGACCGCGCCTATTGGCGGCGTGCGGTGGCAACGCCTGCCATCACCGATGTCGATCCCGTCGATCCACCGCCCTTTGCCATCACCAAAGACGACCGGGTGATGACAGCCGGCAGTTGCTTTGCCCAGCATATCGCGCGCTACTTGCGGCAATCGGGCTATAACGCCATCCTGACCGAAACCGCCCACCCAATGATTGGGGCCGAGGATGCCGCCGCCTACAACTACGGCACCTTTACCGCGCGTTATGGCAATATCTATGTCGCGCGCCAACTGCTGCAACTGTTCCGTCGCGCCTATGGCCAGTTCACCCCGGCCGAGGATATCTGGGCCGAGGCGGACGGGTCGTTCATTGACCCGTTCCGCCCGCAGATCCAGCCTGACGGCTTTGCCACGCGGCGCGAATACGTCCTGGACCGCGCCCAGCATTTCGCCGCCGTGCGCAAGGGTTTTGAGAATCTTGATGTCTTTGTGTTCACCCTTGGGCTGACCGAGGGCTGGGTGTCGCGCAAGGATGGCACAGTGTTTCCGTTGTGCCCCGGCGTCGCGGGCGGGCGGTTCGATGCAGACAACCACGTCTTCCACAACTTTAGCGTGAATGAGATTTTGGCCGATCTGACTGAGTTTTTCGGCCTTTTGCGCGGCGTGAACCCAAAGGCGCGGGTGATCCTGACCGTCAGCCCCGTACCCCTGATCGCCACCGCCAGCGGCAAACATGTGCTGACAGCGACAACATGGTCAAAATCCGTTCTGCGGGTGGCGGCAGGTATGCTGGAGGCAACCGTGCCGCAGGTCTGCTATTTTCCATCCTATGAGGTGATCCTGGGGCCGCAGGCCGGGAACGGCTGGCTGGCCGACGATTTACGATCGGTCCGCGAAGAGGGGGTGGCGCAGGTCATGCGGCTGTTCTTTCGCCATTTCACCGGCACCGAGCCGGATTTCAAAGATGCCCCTGCCCCGCAGATCCCAGACCGCGCCACCGAAGACATGGCCCGCATCGTCAAGGTCGTGTGCGAGGAAGAGGCGTTGGATCGCAACCACTGACGGGGGGGCTGGCGGTTGCTTTCGACTTGTCGCAGGATCAGAGGGCCGACAGCAGCGGGATCGGCGGCTTCACGCTGGAGGATATCGGCGCGGTGGTCGCCCTGGACGGAACCGCCCGGCCAAGCCATCTGGGTCAATGCCGACGGCGATGTGGTCGCGCTGACCCGGACCACTGGCTGGACCCCAATCCCCAGGCTTCGGGCAATTTCAACGACATGTCGGTTGAGCTTTTCACGATTGGCGACCGGGTGCAGGATTTCAACGCGGCCGACGGCGATATACTGACCGGTGGGCCGGCCGGGGCCACTCGGTCGCAGTTTCAGATCAATTGCAACACCACCCCCCTGGCCGAGCAGGCAGGAGTGGGTGAGGCCATTGTGATCTACCGCCCGACCGGACAGATTTACGATCTGGTGGCCTGAAGGCCGGCACGCCTGATCCCAGCCCTGGGGTCAGGCGCGTTTGGTCACGATGAACACCTCACGGAACAGGCCCAGAATGCCGACCTTTGGATCGGTAATCGTGACCATCTCAACCGCGCAGTCCGGCGCCCAGATCAGGATCAGATCGGCAAAGTTCCGGCCATAGTGAAAGGTCACCAGCGCGCCCTCGTTGCTGATCGGGTTGCCGTGATATTCGGCCTCAAACAACAGATAGGTTTCACCGTTCTCACCATAGGCCGCGCGGCGTTCGGTTTCGGCTTTTTCCGGGTAATAGGGCGTGGTGAAGATCATCTTGCCGCCTGGCCGCAGCGTCCGGCGCATTTCGGCAAAGCAATGCTCGGGGTGGTTCACATGTTCCATCACATCCAGATGGCAGTGCAGATCCACCGAGGCATCGGCAAATGTCAGCGCCTCTAGCGTTTCCGAACGGTAACCGTCCTTCATCTGGCCGCGTGGCACATCGGCATAGAATTGTGACCCGATATAGCCTGCACATTCCCGGCGCATCCGGGCCGAGATGGCGCGGTCAGCGGGCGAGCATTCATGCATCACCAGATTGCGCCAGTCCGGGCTGTACCGATCAAGGCATTGCGCAAACGCTCGTTCGCGTGGAATCGAATGGCACTGTTCGCATTTCAGATTGTCACGCAGCCAATGGTCGTTACTGGTAAAATCCGTCTTTTGTGCACAGGCGGGGCAGTGGCCGGAATAGCGATAGAGCATCTCTGGTCCTTGTCGGAGGCCTGTCGGGGGCGGGCAACACGCACGCCCGGGACAGGTCTTTGTCTTGTCAGCGCGTCAGAAGCGCCGCCACGATCTGTTCGGCGGCATCTTCGGCGGACATGGCCACCGTATCCACGACCAGTTCCGCCGCCTCGGGCACCTCATAGGGGCTGTCGATGCCGGTAAAGTTCTTCAACTGCCCGGCCCGCGCCTTTTTATAAAGACCCTTCACATCGCGCCCCTCGGCCACGCCCAATGGCGTGTCGATGAACACCTCGATGAACTCACCTTCCGCCATCAGGTCGCGCACCATGCGACGTTCGGCACGGAAGGGCGAGATGAAAGCGGTCAGCACGATCAGGCCCGCATCGGTCATCAGACGTGCCACCTCGCCCACTCGGCGGATGTTTTCCACCCGGTCGGCATCGGTAAAGCCCAGATCGCGGTTCAGCCCGTGGCGCACGTTGTCGCCGTCCAGCAGGAAGGTGTGCTTGCCCAGCGCATGCAGCTTTTTCTCGACCAGGTTGGCGATAGTGGATTTGCCTGATCCTGACAGGCCGGTGAACCAGACCACGGCTGGCTTTTGGGTTTTCTGCGCGGCGTGCGCCTCACGGTTCACATCAACCGCCTGCCAGTGGATATTCTGGCTGCGGCGCAGGGCGAAATGGATCAGTCCGGCGGCTACGGTGGCATTGCTGATCCGGTCGATCAGGATAAAGCCGCCCAAGTCGGGGTTGCTGGCATAGGCCTCAAACGGGATGGCGCGGTCGGTCGAGATGTTGACCACGCCGATCGCGTTCAGCTTCAGCGTTTTGGACGCCAGATGCTCCAGCGTGTTGACGTTCACCTCATATTTCGGCTCGGTCACGGTGGCGGTGACGGTTTGGGTGCCGATCTTCAGAAGATAGGGGCGGCCGGGCAGCATCTCTGCCTCATCCATCCAGATCAGCGTCGCCTCGAACTGATCGGCCACCTCACAGGGCGCATCGGCGCGGGTGATCACATCGCCGCGCGAGCAATCCACCTCATCGGCAAAGGTCAGCGTCACGGACTGGCCCGCCACGGCCAGCGGCAGATCGCCGTCCAGCGTGACGATGGATTTGACGGTGGTGGTCTTACCCGAGGGCAGCACCCGGATCGGATCGCCGGGGCTGATGCGCCCGGTCGCGATCTGGCCCGCAAAGCCGCGGAAATCCAGATTGGGCCGGTTCACCCATTGCACGCCCATGGCGAAATCATGGTCTGCCATGCGGCTGTCGTTGACCGGGGCCTCTTCCAGATGGGCCAACAGCGCCGGGCCCTGATACCACGGCATCGCGTCACTTTTGGTGGCGATATTGTCGCCCTTCAGGCCCGAGATCGGGATCGGCAGAAAGCTGTCCATCCCGATTTGCTGGGCGAACCGGGCGTAGTCTGCCACGATCTCGTCAAAGCGGTTCTGGCTATAGCCGACCAGATCCATCTTGTTGATCGCCAGCACCACGTTGCGGATGCCCAACAGCTGCACCAGATAGCTGTGACGCCGGGTTTGGGTCAGCACACCCTGACGCGCATCAATCAAGATCACGGCCAGATCGGCGGTTGAAGCACCCGTCACCATGTTGCGGGTGTATTGTTCATGACCTGGGGTGTCGGCCACGATGAACTTGCGCTTTTCGGTGGCAAAAAAGCGGTAGGCCACGTCGATGGTGATGCCCTGTTCACGCTCGGCCGCCAGACCGTCAACCAAAAGGGCAAAGTCGATCTCGCCGCCCTGGGTGCCGACGGATTTGCTGTCACGCTCCAACGTGGCAAGCTGATCTTCGAAGATCATCTTGGTGTCATACAAAAGCCGGCCGATCAGGGTGGATTTACCATCATCGACAGAGCCGCAGGTGATGAAGCGCAGCATGGTCTTGTGCTGATGCCGGATCAGATAGGCGTCAATATCTTCGGCTATCAGCGCGTCAGTGACATAGGCTGGGGTCATATCGGCGGTCATCAGAAATACCCCTCTTGCTTTTTCTTCTCCATGCTGGCGGCCTGATCGTGGTCGATGGCGCGGCCCTGGCGCTCAGAAGTGGTGGTCAGCAGCATTTCCTGAATGACTTGGGGCAAAGTGCGCGCCATGCTCTCCACGGCCCCCGTCAACGGATAGCAGCCCAAGGTGCGGAACCGGACGGACCGCATCTGCGGCACCTCCCCAGCGTTCAGACGAAAGCGGTCATCATCGACCATCAATAGCATGCCGTCACGTTCCACTACGGGCCGGGATTCGCTGAAATACAGCGGCACGATCTCAATCCCCTCAAGGTGGATGTATTGCCAGATGTCCAGCTCGGTCCAGTTCGAGATCGGGAAGGCGCGGATGGATTCACCCTTGGCCTTGCGGGTGTTATACAGCTTCCAGAGTTCGGGACGCTGGTTCTTGGGATCCCAGCGGTGGTTGGCCGAGCGGAAGGAAAACACCCGTTCCTTGGCGCGGGATTTTTCTTCATCGCGCCGCGCGCCGCCAAAGGCCACGTCGAAATTGTATTTGGTCAGCGCCTGCTTCAGCCCTTCGGTCTTCCACATGTCGGTGTGCATGCCGCCATGGTCAAAGGGGTTGATGCCCTGCGCCACCGCCTCGGGGTTTTGATAGACAATCAGATCCATGCCGGCATCGCGCGCGGCCTTTTCGCGCAAGTCATACATGGCGCGGAACTTCCACGTCGTATCAACATGCAGCAGGGGAAACGGCGGCGGCGCGGGGTAGAACGCCTTTTTCGCCAGATGCAGCATGCAGGCGGAATCCTTGCCCACCGAATAAAGCATCACCGGGTTTTCCGCAGTGGCCACCACTTCGCGCATGATGTGGATGCTTTCGGCCTCTAGCCGCTGCAGATGGGTCAGGGTCGCAGCAGGGGGCATCAGGTCAGAAGAAGGCATGACTTCCGCAACTTTCATTGGATCGACAGGGTTCTGACGGTGATTTACAGGTTTTGCCGGCCGTTCCAATGCCCAGCCACCCACAAAGAGAAAAAAGGATCAGAGTCGTGCGGCCTTGCCACCCCGCCGGATTTCGTTCGCAGACCCCAGCCGATGGCGGATTTTTGGTTCCGGAATGGGATCGCACCTGCCAAGGGACAGCCCCGGCCGCGCGGTTTTGCGCCCGTCCCCGGAACGCCCGGTTGCCACGCACTGGCGCGGCGCGGCGCAAAGGCAGTATAGGGCGGATATGACAGCAATGCCCGCCTTATCCGACGCCAAAGCGCTGCCGCCTACGCCTTCGGGTGTGGTGGTGGTGCTGGCCACGTGGAATGGCGCGGCCAATCTGGCCGAACAGTTGCAAAGCTACCGCGACCAGACCCTGCGGCCCGACCGCCTGATAGTCAGCGATGACGGATCAACTGACACGACACCGGCGCTGCTGGCGGATTTTGCCGCCAGTGATCCGGGATTTAAGGTGGATGTGATGGCAGGGCCACGACGCGGAGGGGCGCAGAACTTTCTGCATCTGTTAAGAGCGGTGCCTGAGGGCACTGCAGCGGTGGCACTGTCGGATCAGGATGATGTCTGGCTGCCGGAAAAGACCGCCCGTGGCCTGCGGATCCTGGGGCAGGTGCCTGAGGGGCAGCCTGCGCTTATGGGCGGGCGCAGCTATGTCTGCGATGCACGGCTGGAGAACCGCCACCCCTCGCCCCGGCCCCGCCGCAAACCCGGCTTTCGCCATGCGCTGGTGCAGAATTTCGCGGGCGGCAACACCATGATGTTGAATCGGGCCGCGGTTGATCTGGTGCGCGCGGCGGCGGCCGAGGCCCGGCGCGTGGTGGTGCACGACTGGTGGATCTATCAGGTCGTCAGCGGTGCGGGCGGCGTGGTGCTGTTTGATGATGAACCCGGGCTGCTGTACCGTCAGCATGAGGGTAACCAAATCGGCGCCAATGCCGGTGTCAGGGCCAAGATGCGCCGCATGAACTGGATGCTGCGTGGGCGTTTCCGGCGCTGGAATGTGATCAACCTGCAGGCTTTGGCGGCATCAGCCCATCGGTTCACACCGGAAAACCGCGCTTTGCTGCAGGATTTCGCGCGGCTACAACGCGCGGGTCTGCTGGGGCGGATCACGATTCTGCGGCGGATGGGCCTGTATCGGCAGGGGCTGGAGGGCCGCCTGTCGCTATGGCTGGCCGCGCTGTTGGGCCGGGTTTAGCGCGAAAAGTGCCGCCCGTGGACTTGGCCCGGGCGACTTGCTATCAGCGGCGGCAGTCCGAATGATGCGAGAGATCTGATGCAGATTGAAGAAACCACGCTGCCCGGCGTGTTGATCCTGACGCCAAAGCGGTTCGGCGATGATCGCGGTTTTTTCTCGGAAGTGTGGAACCGTCAGATGCTGAAGGCCCGCGGGATCGACATTGACTTCGTGCAGGACAACCATTCGCTTAGCCGCCCCACCGGCACGGTGCGGGGGCTGCATTTCCAATCCCCCCCCCATGCGCAGGACAAGCTGGTACGCTGTGGCGCGGGCGTGGTGTTTGATGTGGCGGTGGATGTGCGGCTGGGATCGCCCGGCTATGGCAAATGGGTCGGGGTGGAGTTGTCGGCGGAAAACGGACGGCAATTGCTGATCCCCAAGGGGTTCCTGCATGGCTTTGTGACGCGGGCGCCGGAGTCGGAACTGCTGTACAAATGCTCGGACGTCTACGCGCCCGATTGCGATGGCGCGGTGCATTTTGCCGACCCGGGCCTGGGCATTGACTGGGGGATTGATCCCGCAGCAGCGATCCTGTCGGCCAAGGATGCGGCGGCCCCCGGGTTTGTCGGGTTCAAATCGCCGTTTGTCTATGAAGGGTAGGCCGATGAAAATCCTTGTGACCGGCGGGGCGGGGTTCATCGGCTCGGCCGTGGTACGGCAGGCGGTGCGCGACGGGCATCAGGTGGTCAATCTTGACAGCCTGACCTATGCGGCCTGTCTGGGCAATGTGGCGTCCGTCGCGACCGCGCCGGGCTATGTGTTTGAGCATGCCGATATCCGTGACCGCGCCGCATTGGACCGGATCTTTGCCGGCCATGCCCCCGATGCGGTGATGCATCTGGCGGCTGAATCTCATGTTGACAGGTCAATCGACGGGCCGGGCGATTTTGTGGAAACCAACATCACCGGCACCTACAACATGTTGGAGGCGGCGCGGGCCTATTGGGTCAGCAAGGGCCGGCCAGAGGCGTTCCGCTTTCACCATATCAGCACCGATGAGGTGTTCGGCAGCCTGCCCGCCGACCCGTTGGTGAAGTTCACCGAAGAGACGGCCTATGACCCGCGCAGCCCCTATTCGGCGTCAAAGGCGGCATCGGACCATCTGGTGCGGGCCTGGGGGGAAACCTATGGCTTGCCTGTGGTTCTGACCAATTGTTCCAACAATTACGGGCCCTTCCACTTTCCCGAAAAGCTGATTCCGGTGGTGATCCTGAACGCTCTGGCGGGCAAGCCACTGCCGATCTACGGCACTGGCGCGAACATCCGCGACTGGCTGTATGTCGAAGACCATGCCGATGCGCTATTGTTGGTGCTGAAAAAGGGCGTCATCGGCCGCAGTTACAACATTGGTGGCGAGAATGAGCGGACGAACCTGGATCTGGTGCGCACGCTTTGCGCCATTCTGGACGATCTGCGGCCCAAACCGCGCGGCTCTTACGCCGATCAGATCAGTTTCGTGACCGACCGCCCCGGCCATGACGCGCGCTATGCCATTGATCCGTCGCGCATCCGCGAAGAGCTGGGCTGGCGGCCATCGGTGACAGTCGAGGAAGGTCTGGCCCGCACCGTGCGCTGGTATCTGGACAATGAGGCGTGGTGGCGGCCCTTGCAGGCGCGGGCCGGCGTGGGGCAGCGGCTGGGGGTTACGGCATGATGATGGTCTTTGGCCAGACCGGGCAAGTGGCACGCGCCTTGGCGCGGCTGGCACCTGATGCGGTGTATCTGGGCCGCGATGCCGCTGATCTGATGGACCCCGCCGCCTGTGCGGCGGCGATTATGGCGCGGCGTCCCGATGCGGTGATCAACGCCGCAGCCTATACCGCCGTTGACCGGGCCGAGGGGGATGAGGCGGCGGCCATGCGGGTTAATGGCGAAGCACCCGGCGCAATGGCGCGGGCCTGCGCCGATCTGGGCGTGCCCTTCGTTCAAATCTCAACCGATTATGTCTTTGACGGATCGGGCAACAGGCCGTGGCAGCCGGACGACGCGACCGGGCCCTTGGGGGTCTATGGCCGGTCAAAGCTGACCGGGGAACAGGCGGTGCGGGCGGCGGGCGGACGGCATGTTATCTTGCGCACCGCCTGGGTCTTCTCGGCCGATGGCGCTAATTTTGTGAAAACAATGCTGCGACTGGGGGCGGATCGCACCCACCTGCGCGTGGTGGCCGACCAGATCGGTGGGCCGACACCGGCGCATGGCATTGCCGCCACCTGCCTTGCCGTGGCAGCAGCGATGCAGGCGGGGGCCGCGGGCGGCACCTATCATTATGCCGGAGTGCCCGCGACCAGCTGGGCCGGATTCGCGCGCGAGATCTTTGCCCAGGCAGCACTGGCCGTGACGGTTGAGGACATCGCGACCTCAGCCTATCCGACCCCGGCGCGGCGACCGCAGAATTCCCGGTTGGATTGCGCCACATTAGAGGCGGATTTCGGGATTACGCCGCCCGAATGGCAGGCAGGTCTGGCACGTGTCATCAAGGAATTGCAGGAGAACGGACAGTGACATCCGGGCGCAAGGGCATCATTCTGGCAGGCGGATCCGGCACGCGGCTGTATCCGGTCACGCTGGGCGTCTCAAAGCAGCTGATGCCGATCTATGACAAGCCGATGATCTATTATCCGCTGTCAGTGCTGATGCTGGCCAGTATTCGTGAGATTGCCATCATCACCACCCCGCAGGATCAGGACCAGTTCCGCCGCGCGCTGGGCGACGGCAGCCAGTGGGGGGTGCAACTGCAGTATGTGGTGCAGCCCGATCCCGGCGGGTTGGCGCAGGCCTATACGCTGACCGAAGGATTTCTGGATGGTGCGCCGTCCTGCATGGTCTTGGGCGACAACATCTTTTTCGGCCATGGCCTGCCCGAAATGCTGGCAGAGGCCGATGCCCGACCACAGGGGGGCACGGTGTTCGGCTATCATGTGGCCGACCCCGAACGCTACGGCGTGGTGGCGATGGATGCCACGGGCCGGGTGACGCAGATCATTGAAAAGCCTGCCGTTCCGCCATCAAATTACGCGGTGACGGGACTGTATTTTCTGGATGGTCGGGCGTCGGAACGGGCGCGTCGAGTGAAGCCGTCAGAGCGGGGTGAGGTTGAGATCACCAGCCTTCTGGAGATCTATCTGGAAGAGGGAGAGCTGGAGGTGAAGCGCATGGGCCGCGGCTTTGCCTGGCTGGACACCGGCACCCATGGCAGCCTGCTGGATGCCGGGAATTTCGTGCGCACCTTGCAAAAGCGGCAGGGGTTGCAGACCGGTTGCCCCGAAGAGATCGCCTTTGACAAGGGCTGGATCAGCGCCGCCGATCTGCAGGCCATGGCCGAGCGGCTGGCCAAGAATGACTATGGCCAGCATCTGTTGGGCGTGCTGAACGACGCGCGGATGCGCGACTGACAGGCGGCTACTGACAGGCGGGGCGGGGGGCAGCGTACGCTGCCCTTACGCGGCATAAACCAATGCTGGCTAGCTTTCGGGGCCTGTTCTCCCCGGAGGTTTCCATGCCAGATGTAACCGCAAATCTTGCGATGCCCTATATTCTGCCCGCACAGGCGCAGAAACACGTCACCCATAACGAGGCCCTGCAAATTCTGGATGTGCTGGTGCAATCCGGGGTGCAGGACCGCACGCGCACCAGCCCACCCCCAGCCCCGACGGAAGGCCAATGTCATCTGGTGGCGACCGGTGCCACGGGGGCCTGGGCTGGGCAGGACGGCCGGCTGGCGGCCTATGTGAATGGCGGTTGGCTGTTTCTGGACCCGCGGCCGGGCTGGCAACTGTGGGTGCTGGATGAAGGGCAGGATCTGGTCTTTACCACCACCGGATGGCTGGCCAGTGCAGATCGGGTTCTGCAGACTGCCGGGTTGGGGGTGAATGCCGCGTCCGATCCGGTGAACCGTCTGACGGTGGCCTCAGAAGCGACGCTGCTGAACAATGTCGGCGCGGGGCATCAGCTGAAGATCAACAAGGCCACCGCCACCGATACTGCCAGCCTGCTGTTCCAGACCGCCTTTTCCGGCCGCGCCGAAATGGGGTTGGCAGGCAATGACGATTTTTCGCTGAAAGTCAGCCCCGATGGGTCAACCTTTGCCGAGGCGCTGCGCATCAACCGCACCACCGGCCAGATCACCGGAGCGGCGGTGACGCAGACGCCCACCGATACCACCTCGGGGCGGCTGTTGGCGGTGGGGGCCGGGCATCAGCAACTGGACTCCAGTCTGTATCGCCGCGGAAATGTGGTGGGAACGGCCAGCCAGACCGGCGGCACCCCGACCGGCGCCCTGATCGAACGGGGAACGAATGCCAACGGCGACTATGTGCGCTTTGCAGATGGCACCCAGATGTGCTGGGGCCAGATCGGCATCACACCGGTGGCCAATGTTGCCACTTCGGGGCCGTGGACCTTTCCGGCCAGCTTTCTGTCCGGTTCGACCCCGTCGATTGTGCTGTCTGCCAACAGCAGCGTTCCCGGCACGACCCTGCAGCAGATCAGTTTCACCAGTCCGACAACGACCGGCTGTGAGGCCGTGATCTACCGCACCAACAGCACAACCACACAATTGCGCCTTTTGGCCATCGGCCGCTGGTTCTGAGGGAGACAAGCATGCATCTGACCTTTACCCCGATCCGCCATGACCAGCCGATGACCCTGATCCGCAAGGGCGACGTGCTGATCCTGAACGGCGAGACGTTCGATTTTTCGCCCCTGCCAGAGGGGGCGGTCTTGCCGGCTGCGGCGATTGACAGCCCGTGGTTTGCAGGCCCCGTGCGCCGTGAGGCGGGCATTTTGCAGGTAACGCTGCTGTTGCCGCATGGAACGAATGCGCCAGAACAGGCCCTGTTTCCCGCTGCGATTGACCTGAGCCGGGATGGCCCGGTTGCCCTGCCGCCCTATGCCCCGAAGGAGACGCTTGATGTCGCGCATTGATTTTTCACAAGCCACCAGCGCCAAGGTGCTGACACAAAATGCCTTGGCCGAGGCGCGTAGCGGGGCGGATCAGCGGCTGACGGCATTGGTGGAACAGGCAATGACCGGGCTGACCGGGCCCTTGCCGCTAAGCGAAAAGCTGGCCTGGCCGACCAAAGAGGCTGCCGCGCGCGCCTGTCTGGAGGGCAAACCCACCGTCGCCGAAAGAGCCATCATCGGGGCTGAGGCCGATGAGCGGGGCGAAACGCCCGAGGCGTTGGCCCGCCGTATCGTGGCACGGGCCGAAAGCTGGCACCAGGCCTCGGCCCGGCTGGCAGGGATCCGGCACCGGATGGGCGTATTGATCGGTCTGGCTGAAGGCGGCGAAACCATTGCAAAGGCGTTGGAAGAGGCCGAAACCCTGATGGCTGCGGCGATGGGTCCGGCCATCGCGGATTGACCCCTGCGGCCTGCTTGTCTATCCGTTCCCGGACTTGCGCGTGCCCCGAAACGGGCGCGCAAAAACGGGTGGATTGAAAGGCGGGGCCGAATGACTCCTTTTCTGGCAGCGGCTTTGGACGATATCGACGCGCTGGTGGCACTGCGGCCCGATATTGCGACGGGGCTGATTGAGGCCAATGGGGCGGCGGGCATCGTGCTGGAGGGCCTGCCGCTGGACGCGGGTCAGGTGCTGTCAGGCCTGATCGCGGTCATCGTGCTGTCTGAGGCGGGGCGGGTCGGGGCCGAGGGTTTCATCGCCGGATTTCGGGCGCGGTTCGGTGGCGACGCCCCGCCGGTCATTGACCTTGTCGCCGAAGCCGACCCTGCGGGCCGCAAAGCGGCACTGCAGACCGGGATGATTGCGGCGCTGCTGCGGGGCCAGACCGCGCAGGCGCGGCGCAATGCGGGGCTGATGGGCGATCTGTCACAGATGCGCACCACCTATGCGCGGGTTCAGGACAGCTTTGCCCGGCTGGAGGATCATGTCTGGCGCAACGGTCTGGCCGACCGGCAGCAGACCTTTGCGCTGGAACCGCCTGTCGCGACAGATCCGCTGATCCTGCCGCCGCGCGCCGTGCTGCGCCAACGCCTGCCACGTGACGCGCAAGGGTTGTGCGACGTGGCCCTGCTGGTGGCCAACCCACCGCCCGAGGGCGAAGGCCATCTACGCGTGACGCTGTCCACCGCCGAAGATGGGGAAATCCACGCCGAATGGCAGATACCAGTGGCCCGGTTGCAGCCGGGTTGGCTGCGTCTTTCATTGCAGGCGGCGCTGGATGCCGATGCCCGCGCAGCCTTTGTGCGGCTGGACTGGGCGGGCAGCGGAAACCTGGGGCTGGCGCTGGCGATGCGGCACCCTGATCCGCGGTTCCAGTGTGTGTTCCAGCCCGAAGCAGACGCCCCCGAACAGGAAACCGGCCGGGTTCTTGCCCTGCGCGGCTGGCACTATGTGCCGGGCTGTGCGGCCCCTGCACCATCGGACGGCATGTTCCCCGGTGGCCGCACCGTGCGACGCCTGATGATCCCGGGTGACACGCTGGCCACCGCCGTCAACCTGCGTCCGGCAAACCAGCCCTATCTCTATCTGGCTGACAGCAATGCGCTTTTGCTGCATATCAGCCCGGGTGCCACCTCGGTGGGCGTGCTGGCGGCCGGTGTGCCGGATCAGACCACCCGGATCTCGACCAAGATCATGACCCGCGCCGCCGGGGGGCCGCCCATCGAATACGCCTTTGCGGTGGCTCCGGCGGCGGGTGAGCCGGTTCCGGGCGCGGATTTGCCCGCCTTTGATCCGGGCCATATCACCGAATGGCAGCGCTTGATGCCGATGATAGAGGGTGAGTTGCATCTGGATCTGGCCGCACCGCTGCTGGGCGCGCATGACCTGTATATGCTGACCCGCCTGCCTGAGGGGGTTGAGGATGCCTCATGGGGCTGGGCCACCTTCACCGCCTTCCGGCTGATCCTGTGACCTGGGCCGCGTCAATGATTCTGGCCGCCGAAGCGCGCGACCCGCGCCTTGCCATCCTGATCCCGGTGTTTCGCCATCCGGTATTGTTGGTCGATGCAATCGAGTCTGTACTGGCCCAAAGGGTGGATTTCGGTCTGCGGCTGATCTTGGTGAATGACGGTTGCCCCCTGCCCGAGACCGAGGCCGTTTGCCGCGACTACGCTATGGCGCATCCGGGCCTGATCACCTATCTGCGCAAGCCGAATGGCGGTCTTAGCGATGCGCGCAACCATGGCATCCGCCATGTGCTGGACCACATGCCCTCGGTTCAGGCGATCTATATGCTGGACGCCGATAACCGCCTGCGCCCCGACGCGATGGCGCGCGCCATGGCCGCGTTGGACGATGACCCGGCGGCCGACTGGATCTATCCCAATATCGACATGTTCGGTCTGGCCTGGGCGGGCGACTATGGCGGGCCTTATTCCCAACTGATCCACAACGCGATGAACATCTGCGAGGCCGGAAGCCTGATCCGCCGCCGGGTGTTTGAGGCGGGGGTGATGTTCGACACCGGCTTTCGCATGGGCTGGGAGGATTGGGATTTCTTCCTGACCGCCGCCGAGGCGGGGTTCCGCGGTCGCAATCTTGAGGATTTCGGCTTTCTCTACCGCAAGCGCCCCGAAAGCATGCTGGCCGAGTCTGAGCGGGACATGGGCGTGCTGTCGGGCGCGATGCGCGCCAAGCATAAGGATATGGCCCGGCCTGCCGCGCTGCTGGCGCTGGAGGCGGCCGAGGCGCCGCGCTATGCGATCCATCTGCCAGACCGGGGCGAGGTGATCCTTTGCACCGATCCGGGCGCAGAGGCGTCAACCGAACGGCTGAGCCAGTCCGCCTTTGACGAACGGCTCTGGCAGGCGCTGATCGCGCCGGGGCGGTTCCGGGTGCCGCCGATGACCTTTGTGCTGCCGGGCGCGGTGTTTGACGGATTGCAGGCTGCGGGCCTGCTGCGGTGGGTGCTATGGGCGATGGAGACCGCATTGCAACGCGGCGGACTGGCCGCGCTGACGTTGGACGCAGCAGACGGCCCACGCATGGCCCTGCAATGGTCCGAACCCGTCACGGCGGGCCGACGCCATCACACAGCCATTGCGATTGCCTCTGGGCCCGGTTTTCTGGCGGATGTGGTGCGGGATGCCACCACCGATTGGGTTGACCGTCTGGCCGGGGTGGGGACCGATCTGCCGCCGGTGTCGATGCTGGATCTGCAGCTGCCGCCCGATCTGATGCCCGACCTTCCACAGCCGTCGGCGGCAGCCGATTTCCTGGCGCTGGTGCAGCGATTGCGGGCGTCTGACCTGCGCGCGACGGCAGCGCAGGACTGGGAGTACCGCAGCATAGGCATTCCGTATCGTGGCCGCGAATATGACATCGTGCGCAGTTCGGTAAAGGGCGGACCGGTCTGGCCGCACCTGAAGGACGGGCGACGCCATATCGGCTTTTTGCTGCCTATCGTCGAATTCGGCGGGGTTGAGAAGGTGGCGCTGAACATGGCGCAGGCCCTGCGCGCCAAAGGCTGGGTGCTGCATGCCATCGTGGTTGAATCGCGCGACATCGCGCTGACACCCGAATGGCGCGCGACGTTCGAAAGCACCGGCTTTTTGATGGACGCCCATTTCCGGCCCTGGGGCGCGCATAAGCAAAGCTATGGCGGCACGCCGGTTCCCGACTGGGCCACTGGGGCGGGGCATTCGACAGCATTGGGAATGTTGCACTGGCTGGATGCGGTGGTGAATTTTCACGGCGGTGCGATTGCGGGGGTGATGGGAGAATTGCGCAGGCGGGGGATCCGCACGCTGAATTCGCTGCACCTGAACGACCAGACCGCTTTTGGCCGCCCTGTGGGCAACACCACCCTTGGGCTGGCCTATGAGCATGCGTTCGATCTGTTCGTGCCCTGCTCGCACACCATGGGCGACTGGTTGCATGGCATGGGGGTGCCGCGCGACAAGATCGTGGTGGTGCCAAATGCGCCAGGCTTTGCGCTGGCCCCTGACATGGCGGCGGCGGGTCAGGCCGCGCGATTGCGGCGGCCGGACGATGGCCCGCTGCGCGTGCTGTTCCTGGGCCGGTTGGACCGGCAAAAGGGACTGGACCGCCTTACATCGGTGATGCGGGCCAGCGACCGGCGCGGGTTGAACATCGACTGGCGGGTAATTGGCCGCGCGCTGATGGCCGAAGACGCCCCCCTGCTGGCCGATGAGATCACCGCCGTGCTGGAGCCCCCCCTTCACCGCGCCTCTGATCTGGCCGAGGTCTATGCCTGGGCCGATGTGATGGTGTTGCTATCCAGCTTTGAAGGTCTGCCCCTGACCTTGCTAGAGGCAATGCGGGCCGGCACCGTCGTGCTGGCCACCGATGTGGGGGCGGTGACAGACGTTCTGCGAGACGGCGAAAACGGCGTTCTGTTGCCGCTGGAGCAGGCAGTCCCGGCCTGCGTGGTGGCGCTGGAGCGGTTGGCGGGCGACCGCGCGACCCTGCACCGACTGTCCGCCGCTGCCTTTGCCGCGCAGGCGGATCACGACTGGCAAGTTGCCACCGACGCCTTGGCCGATTGGTTGGATAACGCCACCCCCGGCTGACGCGAGCGTCACTTTCAGGTTCAGAATTGCTCTACATCAATGCCCTTGGGCAAAATACATTCTATTATTTGCATGTGAGATCGGGAAAGGGGTGTTTTCCCGATTTGAAGCCGCTCTGGCCACACAAGACAAACAAATGGGAGTAGAACATGTCGATTACGCGCGTTGGCTATGTAGATGAGAACCCGACACAGGGATCTCATGTCATCGGTATCCGGTTTTTCGACGACACTGGCGGAGATGGCAGCGTTACGGTGACGCCAACCTCTGACTATGTGCTGCACAGCGAATATGATGGGTCAAACCACGTCATGATCGGCGGCTATCTGGGCCATGGCATGCTGGATGTGGCCGGGGCCGGGGCCGTGGCCACGGTGCTGGCCCCGACCGGCAGTTCGGGCGAAACCCGGGTGACGGTGGGCGCGGATGCCTTCGCGGGCGATGGGCAGATCACGGTTTCCGACGGCGGGCTGTTTCGGTTGCAGGGAAATCTTGCCACCCCCACCGGTTCGGCCAGCCTCGAAATCGCCCCGGTCTTTGGCCAGGCTACGGTTGAGGCGGATCATGCCATGATCTCGATCGCGGGCTTTGCGCACGCCGAGGTCGGTATCGGCACCACGAACGGCACAGGCTCACTAACGCTGCGCAATGGCGGCGGATTGAACCTGGACGGCAACACGGCCGTTGACTTGATCATCGGCCCGGACGGCGTCGGTGTAATGGAGGTGCTGTCGGGATCTTTCGCCAATCTGGGCGGGGCCGGGCGGTTGCAGGTTGGCGGCATCGGGATGGACGGGTCTTTCACTTCGGGGACGCTGCGGATTGACGGAGCAGGATCCCAGGTCATCGGCTTTGCCACCGGCTGGATCGGCACAGACCCTGCCAGCACCACCGAAACCCCCCATTCCCGCGGGGTGTTGCAGTTGGATGGTGGATCGGTGATCGGCAACGCGACCTCTACCCTGTCGCTGGGCGTGATGGGGGAATTGCAAGGCGGCACCGGCACCGTTCTGGGCCAGTTGAACCTGGCAGGCGGCACGCTGAACATGATGCCCACGGCCAGCGATGTATTGACGGTGACCGGCGATGTGGTGGCCACGGCTGGCGCAGGCTGGCTGATGCTGGGCGGTGACAGCACCGGGGCCGATCTCTTGCATGTCCATGGCGCGATGCGGGTAGATGGGGCCAGCGGCCTGACGCTGGAGCTGATGGGCCGTGAAGGTCACCGCTTTGTCACCGGTGACAAAATGACTCTGATTGAGGCCGACAGCTTTGATTTCGGCCCTGCCAGCACCCGGATTGACGCCCATGTGCATGGCGGTTTCAACCCCGACTTCGGCTTTGTCTTCGGGGTCGAGCCCGCCGCTGCCGGATCGGCCCAGCCTGACCACCTGACATTTGAAGCGTTAAGCAACATGGACGGTCCGGGATCAGCAGCGCTGTCGCTGGCGGGCGGAACGGCTGGGGCCATCGTCAGCTATGACACCGGCTTTAGCCAGTTCGATATTGCGGGCGGGCGGTTCCAGCAAGCCTGGGCACATGGGCTGGACGCCCTTACCGGCACGACACTGGCCGATCAGTTCTGGCTGAACAGCATGACCGACGCCATCAGGGTCGATGGCGGGGCGGGCAATGACCGGATCGTCACCGGCGCAGGCAACGACAGCCTTTATGGTGGTGATGGTGCCGACACGCTGAACGGCGGCACCGGGGATGATTTCATCTTTGGCGGAGCGACCAATGCCGATCTGCGCGATGTGGTCTATGGCGGCGACGGCAATGACAGCATCGACGGCGGTGCGGGCAATG
>JBATPI010000180.1:0-2486 GCA_049291415.1 Paracoccaceae bacterium
GGTTTTCACATCAAAAAGGCCACGATCATGCGCGCTTATGCGATTGGCGACATCCACGGCCACCTTAACCTTCTGCTGGGCGTGCATGGGCTGATCGCCGACGACATGGCCCGACACGGCGCCGCCCCGGTGGTCCACGTGGGCGATCTGGTCGATCGCGGTCCCGACAGCCGCGGTGTGATTGACCATCTGTTGCGTGGCATTGCCAAAGGTGACGACTGGATCGTCCTGAAAGGCAACCATGACAGCATGTTCGCCCGCTTTTTGCGTGACCCGGCCGAACGTGAGCCCGGCCTGCGTGCCGACCTGTCCTGGCTGCACCCAAAGATTGGCGGGGCGGAAACGTTAGCCTCATACGGCGTGCGCGCCGCCGGTGACCGCCCCATTGCCCCCGTGCATGCCGATGCTGTGTCAGCCGTGCCGCAAAGCCACCGTGATTTCCTGCAATCCCGCGCCGCATGGCACCAGATCGGTGACATCCTCTTTGTCCATGCCGGTATCCGCCCCGGTGTCGCCATCACAGACCAGCGTGAGACCGACCTGATCTGGATCCGCGAACCGTTCCTGAAGGAAACCGCCAGCTTCGGCCCCCTGATCGTTCATGGCCATACCGCCATCGACACGCCCACCCATTACGGAAACCGCGTGAATATCGACAGTTCCGCCGCCTATGGTGGCCCGCTATCGGCGATCGTCATCGAGGGTCGCGATGTCTTTCACCTGACCGCGCAGGGCCGCGTCCCGCTTCACCCCGGCTGAGCAGCCCCATCCCGCGCCAGCGCCAGCGCCATCTCCAGCAACGTGCGGTCGCCAACATGATTGGCCAGCACCAACACCAGCCGCGCATTCAGCGCGTGGCTTTCAGCTTCGGTCAGCCCGCGATGTGCGGCCAGAAGGCTGGCATAGAAGCCATCCGTATCGGCCATGTTCGGCGAGGTGATCAGATCGCTCATGTCCGGCCCTCCCATGCAGCATGCAGGGCTGCGGTGATGTCATCGGCGGTCGCCTCTACCCAGCGCGCAGCCACCACCTGATCGGGCCGGATCAGGTAAAGCCCGGTCACTTCAGACCCCAACCACCGCCGGATCACCGCCACATTCGGTTGTGGCCGGATGACGGGCAGATCCGGCACTTCAGGAGCTTCACCAAAGGCCACCAGAACAAACCGCCCGCCCAGACTGTCGATCAGCCAACCGTCTCCTTGCGGCGCATCCGGTGCTACCGATCCGGGTTGCGCACCATCGGGCAAACGCGGATCATCAGGCGCAGTCAACGGATAGACGCAGGGTTTCGACAATCGCCCGGAATTGACCATCGGGCGCGCAAAATCCGCCCGTGCTGCCAGATGCAGCACGGCATCACGGAACAGGCGCTCTACCCCCGCAGCCGGAGACATGAAGCGGGTCGACCGGGAGGAGTTCAGCAGGTTTTCATCTGCACCAAAGCACCGCTCACGGTCATAGGCCGCCAGCGCGGCTTCGGGCGCAAGCCCCTGCACCGCAGCCGCCAACCGCCAGCCCAACGCATCCACATCCTGCAACCCGCTGTTGCCGCCCCGCGCGCCAAACGGCGACACCAGATGCGCAGAATCGCCGGCAAAGATCACCCGATCATGCACGAATTTGCGCAACCGCCGGCATTGGAACGTATAGATCGACGTCCAGTCCAGCGTAAAATCGCTGTGCCCCACAACCTTCGCAATCCGCGGAATGATCCGCTCGGGCAGCTTTTCCACTTCAGGGTCAGAGTCCCACCCCAGTTGCAGATCAATGCGATAGATGTTGTCGGGTTGCTTGTGCAGCAGCGCCGATTGGCCGTTGTGAAAGCCGGGCTCAAACCAGAACAACCGCTCACTGGGAAAATCCGCCTGCATCTCGATATCGGCGATCAGAAAGCGCTCTTCGAACAATTCGCCTTCGAACTCCAGCCCCAGCATCCCCCGCACCGGGCTGCGCGCGCCGTCACAGGCGATGATCCAATCCGCCTCCAGCGTATAGCGGCCATCGGGCGTCTCAATCGTCAGCACAGCATGATCCGCCCGCTGGTCCAGCCCCACCACCCGGTTCTTCCAGCGCAGGTCGGCCCCCAAGGTCCGCGCCCGATCCACCAGATATTCTTCGACCCAATACTGCTGCAGGTTCACAAAGGCTGGCATCTTGTGGCCATCCTCGGGCAAAAGGTCAAAGTTGAACACCTCTGCCTCACGGTGGAAAGTGCGGCCCACCTTCCAGACCACACCCTTCGCAACGCAAGCCTCGCCGACCCCCAACCGGTCCAATACCTCCAGCGCGCGCTTTGACCAGCAGATCGCCCGGCTGCCGACCGACACCACATTGTTGTCATCCAGCACGACCGAGGGCACACCGTGGTTCGCCAGTTCCACCGCCAGCGCCAGCCCGATCGGCCCCGCGCCCACGATCACCACCGGATGCCGAGGCTCTGCCCCCGTCAGCCCGCGCGGCGCCACATAGTCAAAAGGCTTATAT
>JBATPI010000181.1:0-10683 GCA_049291415.1 Paracoccaceae bacterium
GTCTTTCGCGGCACGCCCTTGCTGGTGCAAACCTATCTGATCTACTACGGCGTCGGCCAGTTTGAGGCGATCCGCCAAAGCTGGCTATGGGATCCGATCCTGTCTTCGGCCTGGTGGTGCGCGCTGATTGCCTTCACCCTGAACACCGCCGCCTATTCGACCGAGCTGTTGCGCGGCGCCATCGTCGATACCCCCGCGGGCGAGGTTGAGGCGGCGATTGCCACCGGCCATTCCTACCGCGGACGCCTGCGCCGCATCATCCTGCCGTCGGCCTTTCGCCGCGCCATTCCCGCCTATTCCAATGAGGTGATCTTCATGCTGCACGGCTCGGTCGTGGCCAGCACGATTACGCTGCAGGATATTCTGGGTGTCGGGCGCTGGCTGAATGGGCGTTACTATCTGGCCTATGAAGGGTTCATCACGGCCGCGCTGCTGTATTTCCTGATCGTGCTTTGCATCACCACGCTGTTCCGTTGGGTCGAACGGCGCTACCTTCGCCACCTGACGCGCCAAAATACGGAAATAACCGCCGAGATGACGCCTGATCCTGCGCGTTAAGTAGCAGGTCGGCAACGATGCGCGGGTTGCAAACGTAGATCACAACTGCCCTACAGCCGCCGCGCCGGGCCTAGGTGGTGCAGATCTTGCGGGCCCCCGACAGTTCTGCGGCACAGAAAAACCGGGCAGCATGTTCTTATTGTGATTTTCCGGCGGCGTCGGATGGCTTACGTCCAGATCCATATATTTATTTGAAGCGACAGGATTGAACGTTTGACCGATAAAAACGCCGCGCCCATTCGTATCCCTTTGACTTGGAGCACGGGTCGAAGGTTGAAACGCGGGGCCTTGCTTTGCGGTCTGACCGCTGTGCCGCTTGTCCTGCTGACCACACCGCTTTTGTGGGTGAATGGCGTGGTTTGGATCATTTCGCTTGGGGTGGCGCTGGTGGCGACTCTGCTGATCGTCATGCGATTGATGATCCGGCAAGAGGCTGATGATATCCACAAGAACGGCCCCTTTATTGAGATTGGCGGCGGCGAAATCCGCTTTCCTCCCGGGCTTGTGGCGCGGCACGGGTTGCCGCCGCGCGTTTCCTTGTCCGATCTTGGGGTGCAGTCGTGGTATGCGCGATCGATCTATAGCAATGGTCACAGACACTATCCGCTTGCGGGCTATCTGGAATTCGTCGGCGGCGGGATCGACCTGGTGTTGGAACCAGACAGCGAATATCCTCCGGTGACCGATCTGGTAAAGATTGACTGGAACGCGTCCGTCGCGCGGTTGCGCAAGCGTAAGGTGGTTAGGGTTGATGGCGGAAAGCTTGTCACCACCGCGCTGGCTTTTCGCATGGTGCTGGAAAAGCGGGATGCTGCGGTGATGGCTGCGGCGGAAAAAGACGCCGCCGAAAAGGCCCATGCCGCCCAAGGCGCGCGCCGGATCGCGCAGGCGATGGCGGCGATGCAGTCCGCCGCCGCCCGTGCCGCAAATCCGACACCGCCCGTGGCCGAGGTTCCGACCGTGGACAATATCCGGTCGCTGCTGTTCTATGGCGGGCTGAAACAGGTGCCGCCCGATCTGCTGGACTATGTGCGCAATTGGCGCGGCCGGGTCGGCGATACCCTGCTGCACGATACCAGTTCAAACCGGGCTGTCGCGGTGCTTTTGGCGGCCGGATTGGATCCTGCCGCGCGCGACAGTTATGGCCGCACCCCCCTGATGGTTTATGGCCGCACGGCAAACGCGAATTGCTATTTGATAGATGCAGGCACCCCGATAGAGGCGGTGTGCAAGCGGGGTCATAATGCGGTCTGGCACCAGGCCACGCCCCCTGGGGGGGCTGGATATTGCGATCCGGATTACAACGGCGTCGAGATGCTGTTCGCCGCTGGCCTGCCGCCGCCCACCCTGGCGGAAGCTGAGAACTGGAAAGACGCGGCAAGCCACGCAGTCACGGCTGCCGCCGAACAAAACGCGTGCATCGGTTTTGCCAAATGGCTGGACCGGATCGCCCAGGACCCACCCACCAAAGAACCGTCCAAATGAAGGTCCGGATCATCGCCGCCCTTTTCGCGCTGTTGCTGCTATTGCTGCCGCTGACCCGGACCGCCTAGGTTCTGCCCGCAGATCTGGAACGGGTTGACAGCTATGCCAGCCATATCCTTGTCGGCACAGACGACGGTGTGATTGTGACGGAAAAGATTGCGGTGACCGCGGCGTCCAAGCAGATCAAACACGGCATCTTTCGTCAAATCCCGCTGATCCGCCGCGATGGCCGGGATGCGCGGATCAGGCAGGTGATGGACGTGCTTTCCGCAATCTTGATCGGCTGGACTGGAGGCTGATCATCTTGCAAACCGAGGCATTGGTGGAACTGCAATTAGGTCTGGTGATCCGCAAAGTCGGCGCATGGGAAGGCCCGTCCGGATCTATCCGCAGCAATGTGACGCTGTCCGAACCCGCGCTGAGTATCCAACGCTATACGATGAATTGGTCGCTGGTCATCGGTGGGGCCCGACCGTTGCGGCCGAGTTTGACAAGGTTGTGGTGCCGCAGCCCCAAGCGATGATGGCGCTTTTGCTGTGGGTGCAGGATTTTGCAAATTGGGTCTGGCCCCTGATCAGGTTGACCATGCTGGTGCTCGCGCCGCCTGAGGCGGATATTTCGCCCGAGGACCAAGCGGTGCTTGCCACGTTGGCTTGACGCGGCCCCGACCTTATCATCGAGCAAAAGAACGGCGGTGCTTTTGTACTGGCCAAGGGCCGGGCGCAACTGGCCGTAAGCAAAGTCCTGGACGCGCGCTACTTCCAGCGCCATTGCGCTATGCGTGGGGCTGTGGATCGCGATGGTGGGGTTCCTTGCTTTCAACGACGTGCTTGACGGCAGTGACCTCATGGCAGGCGTGTTTTTCATTGGCGGGCCGATTGCGCTGGTCTGTGGCGCGCTGCACGATATTCGCCGCCGATCTGCCAGCGGCCAGCGCCCATGACGGCGACGAACACCGGCTGTGATGTGCTCTGTCAACAGATCCTGCAGCCACCCCGCCAATTCCGGCGCTCTGCTGACCTCATCACTGGCGGCCGCAGCGCCGCAGCAATGGCAGCAGCGGCAGGTCCGGAAGCGGCGGAGGGCGCAGCGGGTGGTGACCCCGCTACTCGTTTTCGGCCATGTTGTTTTCACCGGTGATGCGGATATCGGGTTTGGTGACACCGGGCGCCATTGCCCAGACCAGCCTGTTGCCGCTGCCCGAAATCTTGACCACCGCAGGCCGGTCAAACCGCAGGGTCAGCACATTGTCGCTGCCCGAAAGCGTGACATCGGGCCCGCTTTCCGGCCCGGCCCCCGCCAACGCACCTTGCAGCCGGTTGGCAGATCCTTCCAGCATGATGGTGTCCGCGGTTTCGAAATCTATCATGTTCTCGACCCCCGAGACGGTCATAGACACGCAGTCCCCGGTAAAGTTCAGCCCGTGTTTCACGCCTTCAACAATGACACCCACATCAGCGCAATCCATGTCAAGCAGCTGGTTATACCCTTTGATCGTGATGTCGTCGGCCTGCGCCGAATATGGAGTTAGCCAGATCGACAAAGCGATGGCATGGCGTAAATGCTTAGTTATCGGCATGGATAAATTCCCAATATGATTCACAAATCTAGTTGGCAGGCCCCCTGAAAGATCGGAGTGCGCTGCCGATAACAGTCAGCGATCGGGCGGAAACGTCAACCTTTGGATCGCTTGCATGTCCAAATCGCTGGAACGGCAGGTCACCGCCCAACGACCGCCACCCGCAGTGGAAACCACCCCGCCGACTATAGCCTGACCAGCCTCATAGACCCGCCCAATCCGAAACCTCATCGCCCTCTGCTCGCGTTCATCACCGTCCTTCCACGACAGGCCCGCCCCTTCCATATCGTCACCGATAAAGGCGTTCGACACATATTCACTGGCATGGTTCGGGGGCGCGGGATCAGTGGAAAGCCCGGAATCATTGTGCAGTTGCACCTCAACAGTCACGATTGGCTGAACGGTGGTCGAGTCGGTGACATAGGTAAAGGTGACGCTGCTTTCAGCATCATGGCAAGTAACCGTGTCGAGCGCGGCAATGGGCCCTGTCAGTCCCAGAGATATTGTAAAGGCGAGGTTAGCGTTGATATAGGCTTGCAACGCCGCTCACTGCCTTCAGCAGCGTCTAGATCCCGGTGTTCAAATTTCTGAATTTGCCGCTGGATAGCATTTTGGCGAAATTTGTTTTTCTTCAAAGCGGTATGTTCAGCGTCTATCGACAGTTTGTAGGCGAAAGCCAAGCGTAATGGGCATGAACTGCCCCCGGTCTGCTCCCGCTCCGGCCCCGGCGAACGCGTGCGGCCGGTGGGTCTTGCGGCTGCGATGCTGTGGCGCCGAAAGGCCGCTTTCCGCCCATGGCCGAATTTCAGGCTATCCTCGCACGGATGGGTTACCCGTTCCAAAACCGTCTGGTTGATCTTGGGAAGGAGGCTCTGCACCGACCGTGACAAAAGGATGCAGTGCTGCGTGCGCATGATCTGACGATCGGATCAATGGGCGAACGGCTGCGCCGTTGACAAGTTCTATTCGCCGGTGTGGGGCAAAGGTTCCCGCTTGGCGCAAGGCATCGTCGACCAGGCTGTAAACCTCATCTCGGCAATCGGCATCGCGGTCAAACCGCATCAGCCAGTAACGCAGTGCATAGGTGATGCCGCCCTCTTCATAGGCCAGAACACGCACGTCCGGCGCCGGGTCTTGCTGGATCAGCTTTGCTGACTTGACGGCGCGCAGCATCACCTCGCGGGCCTGGCCGATGGGCATTGCGTGATCCAGCGTGATGGCGATCTGGGCGCGGTATTGCGGTCTGGGTGCCGAATAGTTGGTGATGCGCTGGCGGGCGATCTGGCTGTTGGGCAGGATCAGATAGGTCGCATCGCGAGTCAGAACGCGCGTCGTGCGCCATCCGATTTCGATCACCTTGCCCCGCGCCAATCCGTCAATGTCGACCCAGTCGCCAATGCGGAACGGCCCTTCGATCCCAAGGGCAATGCCTGAGAGGGTATCGGCCACCACGTTGCGAATGGCAAAGCCCAGCATCGCCAACACAAGCCCCGACCCGGCCAACGCGCCAATCACGCCTTGGCCCATGAACAGCGAAATGGTCGCCGCAAAGGCAACCAGAAACAGCACCGCCGCAATCAGATCTTTCAAAAGTCGCGGATAGGGCCGTTTGCGCGCTGCCGCTTGATCCAGCACCACCGCAATGATCCGGCTGACAAACCAGGCAATCGCGAAATAGGCCACCGCCTTTATGCCGGATGAGAACGCGCCGCCATAGCCCAGCAATGCCGCCAACTCACGGTGGAACAGGACCAGGCCAAGGCTGGCGAACATCAATGACGACGGCCATACCAGCCGCCGCGCATGTTGGCGCGCGGTCATGGCAGCGTCCCTCCTGCAGCCTTGGCGGGCACGGGTTTGTGCTGGTCGGCAACGGCGCAAGAGGGGCATCGGCCTGCATGTGCCTGTGGGATCATCCTGCCACATCGACGACAGGAAATGCCTTGGGTGGCGGACGGCCGCCCGATCGGCGACCGGCACTGCGGGCACCGAGTCGTGGCGGCGCGGGGTAAGACTTGGCTGCAGCTGGAGCAGATCATTTGCATCGGTTTCACTCTCAAAGGGCGCATGCCGAAAAACACAGGCATGGGCAGGATGTGGCATTTGCCTGATGAAAGCGGTCAGCCTGACGTGGATCACATCATGGCATGGCGCCTTTCGGGCTCCCCGCAGGGCAGATCGACAAGACCGGCACCGGCCGGTTCGACATCACGTTGACGCAGCCTCAGAGGCGGGTTCCGGCGCGACCCGGATCACGGTCAGCATGCGGCGTTGGTTGTCGCGCGTGTCCCAGTGAAAAGCCGCCCCTTCCGCCAGACCCAGAAGGGCCACGCCGATCGGGGTCATGACCGAAACCCGGTTCAGGGTGATGTCGGCAGTCTCCGGGTAAACCAATGTCACCGACCGTTCTTGCCCGGTGCTTTCGTCGCGGTAGGTCACGGTGCTGCCGATCGCCACGACCGTCGCGGGCATTTTGCCAGCCGCCACGATCCGGGCGCGGCCCAGCTCTTCCAGCAGGCGATCGGCCAGGGCCGGATTGCGCTGCATGGCGCCTTCGGCCAGTGCCTCGATATGTGCCAGATCATCGGCGTTGATGATGATTTCGGGCGCGCGTTTTGCCCGCTTTACCGGGGATTTGATCGTTTGGGTCATCATGGGGTAGCCTTTCTTGCACTGCGGACAGGGTGAACCGCAGGAGTGAGAGTGTCAGAGTGAAGCAGGAAAACTGCCGGTCAGCTTAGGTCGGATGTGCCACATCCAGCACGGTGACGGTGTAGACCGTGCCATCCACACTGGGCAGCGGCGCGCGTTGCCCGATCCGCATGCCGATCAGCGTGGCCCCCATCAGCGAGGACACCGGGATCACGCCATTGTGCAGGCCCGATCGCGCCCTTTGGGTCAGCAATCCGATCTGTGGCGGTCCGTCATCGACCGCGTAGGTGACGCGACAACCGCCGGTGACCATGTCAGTGACGCGCCGGATCGGTACGGGTTCCGCCGTCATGATCTTATGGTGCAGCACATGGGCAAGCATGGCCCAGCCTGGCGGCCGCGTGTTTTCACACAGTTCCAGATGCCGTTGCAGCTGCCGATAATCATCTGCGGGCAGGATTGCCCACTTGCGGGGGGGAATCCTTGGCCCGGCGTTGTTGTCCAAGATCGACAAATTCGGGACGGGCTGCCGGGTATCGTTGATGCTGATCACGACCTCTCCTCGGACGACAGTGTCGCCTCATGCGCGTTTCAGAACTGGAGGAGACCCCGGGAAGCAAGGCAGGCGCGGACGCGCCTAGACCGCCCGGGGCAAAGGGCGGTTCAGCAATAGAAAGCGAAAATGATCAGCATGCATCACCATAAGATCAGAGCTAAGCATTCGCGCGGCCTTCGTCAATTGCCGCCGCCCGTGTCCAGGCCATTGTTGCCACTATGTGACCGAAAACGCCTGAAAACAGGCGGTTTTGCGCCGAAGAACCGCATGTCTGCGCGGGAAGATTGAAAGCCCGCGCCGCAACCCCCATGTAAAGACCATGACGAATTTCAGCCTTCATACGAGGTTCCTGCCGCGCGCGGGAAAGTTGCTGAACCGCCGGTAGCCCCGGGCGGGACCGTGCCTTGTGCCGGCTTCATGCCTCGGGGCTTTGCTGATCGCTCGAAGATCAAACCAACAGACCAACGCGCCCGCGCCGTCAGGATCAGCTTGTGCGCTTGACCGCATCCAATGATCCGGGCTGATCAGCGCGCGATGTCAGTAATTTGCACGAAATGGAGGATGGCATGTCCCTCGATCACTCATACCACGAAACCGAACTTTCATCCCGGCGGTACAATACCGACCGGCGTCTTGGCCCTTTGCAATGGCTCTTTGGTGGTCTTGTCAGAAGCTGGCAACGTCGCTGCATGATCCGTGCATTTGAAGCTATGGATGATCGCCTGCTCAGGGATATCGGGCTTGAGCGTGGCGATATCAAAGATGTGGTGGGCTCGTTTGATGATCGCGAGTTGCGGATGGTGCCGCTGTCACCCACCACGGTGGCTGTCGGCACGGGCCAGCAGGTTTACACGAAGACGGCGTGATCCTTGTCTGTAGTGAACGCCGTCAAGAAGAAACCCCTCAAAACCGTTTTGTCCAAAGGAGACAGACCATGATGATATGTGATGCTGACTTCGATGAACTGTTCCCCCGGACGGCACCCGCAAAGCGCCAGGCCTCGCCCGTAGAAATGCAGGCCCGCCAAATGCCATGAGGTCTCCATATAGTGCCGAGGGTTGCGGCAGCTTGACCCGCGACCGGAAGTTCAGGCGCACCACCGACAGCGATCACGCCTTAAACAACGCGGCGAAACTGCTGCAACATGACTGTACCGCCAGCAGGCCAGACCAGATGTGGGCTGGTGACATCACTGAGTTCTGGCTAAGGGAGGGTTGGGTCCATGCCGCTGTCATGCTTGATCTTTTCTCAAGGAATGTCATTACCCTGCGTGATTTTCACGCAAATCCCTTCCTGGCAATAGATTGGCCGTCAGCAACCGGAAGAAGCAATAAAGTGCTATCAGGGCACTGAATAGGGCGATCGCGTTACGACGTCCCCCGTCGGGCTGCGTCCAGGTAGCGTCCGAGGATTTGGTGTGATTTCAGGATGTTAGTCGGCTTGCATGAGCAAGCCCACAGCCCCGACCTACCGCACGACGACCTGGCGGGCCGAGCCGGTTGCTTGGCGACGCCGTCAGGCGCCCCGAAAAGTTTTGTCGCCCGAAAAATGCTGCTGGCTAGCGATTTTGGTCCTTTGGCTTTCAAAGCAGCCTAAAGAGCCATTCCTATAGTCATCTAGATCTCGTTTGACAGTTGATCGAGTGGGATTCCGCGCCGGACGGCACTGGCATGGACGGCGTCCTGAATAGCTTTGCTTCGTTTCAGCAACCGCAAAAAGCGGGTCTCATCGAGGACCAGAAGCGTAGATGGAGCGATAGCACGCACTTCGGCGCGCACTGGACGGCGCATCAAGAGCCGCATTTGGCCGAACATTTCGCCCCGGCCCAACCGCCATGTTTGCCCTGCCACTTCCATTTCAACCGCGCCCGATGCGAGGAAGTAGACGCTTTTTGAGGTGGTATCACGGCGCAGAATCCGCTCACCAGCATTGACATACCGCGTGACCAAAGCGCGCGCCAGGTGGCTCAGGACCGTCTCATCCATGTCCGAAAACAACGGGAACCGGCGGACCAGCTCGTTCTTTTGCAACGCAAGATCAAGCGGTGGTGCTGCCTCGGCACGAGAGCGGCGGGCGCCGATGTCACCGGTCAGGGCACTGTGGACCTCTTCGCCAATCAGTCCCTCTTCCAACAGAATATCGTATTCGCGCTCTTCAAGGCGCAGTGCGGTGCGGCGGATAAAGCGACGCTCCATTTCTTCGGCATAGCCGGGATATTGCAGCCGCAGCCCTTCCAGCGCCTGATCGACCATATCAATACGACGGTTGAGCAGTTCATGCAGCAGTTCGGCCACCCGCCGGCCGTGGATGCGGCGGATGCGCCGGTCAATGAACGCGTGCAGATCGCGCAGGATCAGGCGTTGCGACAGTAACAGTCCGAACCGCGTTGCGGTGATATGGGCCAGCGGCGCGGAAATGTGCAGACGGCTGTGCAAAAGGATTGCCGGTCGCAACCAGCGGCCAAAGCCGAGGCTGCGCCGCGCCGCTGCCTTGTAACCGGTGCGACCGGCAAGACGCGCCCCTTCGATCAGCGCATCGGCCTCTGACACCAGGCGCTCGGACAGCGCGGCAGAGATCGTCCGGTCACGAAATCGCGCAAGAATGGAGTCGCGTTCGGCACTTGCCAGGGCGATCAGGCCCAGCGTGATCCGGTCACGGTCGTGAATATCGGCGGTGTCTTCGGCGGATTTGATGGCGATATCCAGACGCTCACCGAACCGCTTGGCCTCGGCGCGCACGGTTTCCTTGGCCAGATCGTAGGTGTCGGTCACCTTGGACAGGTCTTCGCGCACCGTCTGCAAGGCGACGGCGATCACCTGTTTGTAAAGCGCATTGTCCAGCGGCGACAACTTGTCCAGACCCAGCCAGGCGATCACCCAACGCAACGTTGTGCCCTGCACCAAGAGAGTGAACAGCGTGAAACCGGTGGCAAGGATTGCCACCTGTCGCTTGACCTCGACCGGAACGAGATAGCTTTCCGTTACTGCCAGTGCCAGTGACAAGGTCACCGCGCCGCGTGATCCGCCCCACATGATTGCAACGCGGTAGGGGCGTTCGACCACGGGGGAAAGACGCAGGCGGGTTAACAGCGGCAAAAGCCCGTAAAGGATGATGGCGCGCGCCACGGTGGCGGCAACCACCACCACCATGATCAACCCCAGATCGGCCCATTGCACCGATTCCAACATGCGCGGGATCAATAGGGCGGCAAGAATGAAGATCAGCGCGCCGGCCCAATGCGCCAGCAGATCCCAGACATCATGCAGGCTTTGCCAGGTGACGGGCGGCAACCGTCCGGGCCCGGCCAGTTGCAACGTCATCGCGGCGACCACAACGGCAATGACGCCCGATGCACCGACACTTTGTTCGGCAACGATATAGGCAAGATAGGGCAGGGCTATCGAGACCGAAATCACCGCCAATTCATAGCGACCGAACAGGGCCATGATCCATATCGCGATACGGGCCGCCACCCAGCCGACCACAACCCCCCCGGTCAGCAGAACGGGAAACCGGGCCAATGCCGATTGGACAGACGGATCGGGCACGCCCGCCATCACGTATTCCATGAAAAGTGCGGCCAAGGCGATGGCGGCCGCGTCGTTAAGCAGGCTTTCGCCCTCGATGATGCGGGCCAACCGGCGGGGGGCCGAGATCGAGCGGAAGATGCTGACCACCGCGGACGGGTCGGTCGTGGATACAATAGCCCCCACCAGAAGCGCCGCCGATAGCGATAGCGTACTGACGAAGGCCAGAGAATACCCGACCACAAAGGTTGCGACAAACACCGCAACCACCGCCATGACCAGGATCGGCACCCAGTCATCGGCCATGCGCCGCAGGTTCAGCCCCA
>JBATPI010000182.1:0-1509 GCA_049291415.1 Paracoccaceae bacterium
TGGTGACCTTGCTCATGTCGCGAGGCGAGACCAGGTCGATGACGGCCGAAGCGTCAGGTCCCTTGACCCAGATCTTCTTGAGGCCGGTCAGGTCGAACAACCCGGCCGCTTCGCGCATGGCGTCCAGCTGGTTGTCGGCAGAGTTGGTATAGCTCCACGGCACGTCCATGTCGTTCCATGGTCCAAGCCCGGCGCCGAGGCCGATGTGAATGCTCTCAAGTGCGGATGTGCGTTTGGCCATTCCCCTGTCCTTTCGGTAATTTCTTGGAGTTTATCGCGCAAATTCAGCGCACAGCTCCCCTGGGATGAAGTCGGGTCTCAAACCGGTCCGCGATCCTGAAGCGGTCGCGGGCGGATGCCGTGGCGGGCAATCCTGACGATCCTCGCCACGGCTGTCGGTGCTATGGGGCGGCAAGTGTGCCTGCCGCCCCGGCCAAGATCATCCTGCGTGATCCGGATCGCCCTTCAGACCTACAGGCGCCATTCCAGATCCGGGTTTTCGCCCGGATTGTAGGGCGTTCCCCAGGCGCGCTGTTCGCGCTTGAACGGCTTTTGGTGCTGCGGGCTTTCATCTTCGATTTCGCGCGCCAGCCGGTGGCCGTCGAACGTGGAATCGGCAATCAGGCGAGGCGCTTCGGCGTCACCGATAACAAAGACGTTGTCGATGCCGTTCTTGGCCCATTCGTCCTTGCGCGCCTTCAACTCGCGGAACAGACCGTCCTCGGACCGACGGCCGGTGACGAGGATCACGGTATCGCAATCATGCCATTCGTGAGTCGTGTTGTCGGTCCGCGGTTTTTGCCCGACGCCATTGAAGGTGCGCTTATACCCGTCGCCGAAGATGTAGTACAACTCGACCCGGCCCTCTTCGACGCGCGAGCATGCCATTTCCCCTAGAACCTTGATGCCAAGTTCGTGGATCAAGCGATGCATGTTCGGCGCTTCAAGTGTGAAGTCCATATAGGCCCCAAGCGCGCAAATCGTTGCCACGGTCACCTCATGGCCTGCACGGGCGAGCTTTTCGGCAAGGCTCGGCGCCATATAGTAGCCGTCGTAGTTGATGATCATCACCCGCTTGCCGATTTTCTTCTTGCCTTCGAAAACCTGCTCGGGGGTAAGGATATGGGGTAGCGACGCATCGGCACCGGGGATCGGCTCTTGCGTTTTGTGGTTCATGCCAACCGGGCTCCATTTGGCACCGGTTGCAATGACCACCCGTGCCGCGCCATAGTTCAGCACGTCATCGGCAGTCATCCGCTTTTGGCCAAGTGCCAGCTGCGAGCCCTTGTTTTTCTTCAACAGTTTGTTGATCTGGACCTCACGGTAGTCGCGGTGATAGCCCCATTCGGCCAGGCCCGGCAGGGTCGCCACATCATTGACATAGCCGCCGACCTTGTCGCGCTCATCGACGATGTGAACGGTGTAGCCACGCTCAAGCAAGACGCGCGCGCATTCCGCGCCGGCCGGCCCGGCCCCGACGATCAGAACGTCCTTGTCGGACTTTGCCGG
>JBATPI010000183.1:0-5563 GCA_049291415.1 Paracoccaceae bacterium
ACACGCAGGCCAACGTCATCACCACCGATTTCAGCGATTGGGCGACCAATTGCCCGGAATACAAGGTGACGGCCGTGCAGATCAGCCCATCAAACGGCCCGTCGGAATGGCAGGAAGATTACGCAGCCCAGGCCGCTCAGGCCCGGCGCATCCTTCCGGCAGCGGAATGAAGGGGGCGCGGCCCGTCCCGCGCCTGGCCTTCGGCCCCGACCTTCGGGCCGGGGACCGCGTTCTGCCCATCGAGTCCGCCGTGGCGCTGTCGTTCAACGGCAGCACCCAGGCTGTGATGATGGCCACCCCTGATGATCTGGTGGATTTCGCCTATGGTTTTGCCCTGACCGAGGGCATTGCCCAGCCCGATGAGATCTTGTCGGTTGACGTGGTGGATACGACGCGCGGCATCGACGTGCAGGTCTGGCTGAAACCGCAGGCCGAGGGGCGTCTGGCCGCCCGGCGCCGCACTATGGCCGGGCCAGTGGGCTGCGGGCTGTGTGGCATCGACAGCATTGACCAGGCGCTGCGCGATGTGGCCCCGGTGGCGCATACCGCTTTTCGCCTGACGCCTGCGCAGGTGATGGCTGCCGTCTCGGCATTGCCCGGATCGCAGCCCCTGCATGACGCCACCCGCGCCGCCCACTGTGCCGCCTGGTGGACACCCGAAGGCATTCTGGCCGCCCGCGAAGACGTGGGTCGCCACAATGCGCTGGACAAGCTGGCCGGCTATCTGATCCGGAATCCGCGCCCCGAAGGGGCCGTGGTACTGACCAGCCGCGTCTCGATCGACATGGTGCAAAAGGTGGCCGCCCTTGGCGCGGGCATTCTGATCGCCGTCTCTGCCCCCACGGCCGACGCAGTCGCGCTGGCTGACCGCGCCGGAATTACCCTTTTCGCCCTGGCCCGCCCTGACCGGTTTGAGGCCTATACCCACACAGACCGCCTAATGACGGAGACCACCAATGTCCGCTGATACCATGGCCAAGATTGTCCGCATGGCCAACCAGATCGCCATTTTCATGGAGTCAAAGCCGCATGCCGAAGGTGTGGCGCTGACCGCCTCTCATATCAATGACTTTTGGGAGCCGCGGATGCGCACCCACCTGTTCTCCATCCTGGATCAGGGTGGTGAGGGCCTGCGCCCCCTGGTGATAGAAGCGGCTGCCGGGATCAAGCGCCCTCAGCCTGCCTGACATGCTGCCAGCGGCCCGGATCGGTCGCCCGCGCCAGTCGCAAATAGCTGAAAATGCCGGTAAAAAGACCAAACGCCGCCAGGATGACGGCGACGGTCAGCTGCTGGTCCGAGATCATCTCGGCTGTCACGGCGATATAGCCAAAGGCCCAAAAGCCCGACCAGCTGATCACACAAAGCGTGGCGACAAGTTTGCTCATATCTGCCCTTCCGAGGCGTAAAACTGCCCGGTATTCGGGGCAACATGGCAAACATTAGTACCAGAATCAGGTTTGTCGCGCATAATCGTCGCTGCATTTGCAATGCGGCAGTGCAGCATCAACCCTGCGCGATTGTCAGCACCAGGCCCTCAGCCCGCGCCCAGCGCCCAGCCAGCCGCGCACCCGCCGAATACGGCGCAATTTCCCGTTGAAAGCTGGCCACGAAACTGGTGGCCGACACCGTGATCTGCAGCGCGTAAAAGCCGAACAACGTGCGGCTTTGCGCATATTGCGCCTTGTAGGCCGCTTCCTTGGCTGAAAAGATGAGCTTGGCCGCCGCCCCCGGCTGCGTCTGACGCTGCACCCAATCACGTTCGGCGGGCAGCAGGATGCTGTCCCACAGATCCGCGGGCAGATCGTCGTCGCCTTCCAGATCCAGCCCCAGCCCGGCAGCGCCCGGCATCACCGCCGCCAGACAGGCCCCCCGGCAGTGGCTGATGCTGCCAACCAGCCCCGCAGGCCAGATCGGCGCGCGATCATCGCCCATCGGAATGGCCCGCAGCGGCAGGCCCAGCGCCGCCATCGCCACCCGCGCCGCATACCGCCCGGCCGAGAATTCGGCCCGGCGGGACGGCACGGCATTGGGCAGTACCTCCCCCGGCAGCAAGGGGTAGGTCTGGCCAGGATCAGCCGCCGCAATCGCGGCCTGCGCAGGCACCAGTCCCCGCGCCAAGGCCGTCAGGCGGGCCAGATCAGGCATCGACCCCACGCCGCGCCAGCCGCATCGCCCGGCGTCGCGCCAAGGCATCGCCCAGATCTTCGCCGGAGTTTTCACTTTGGGGCGCAGCAATCGGCGCAGCGCGCGCCACGGGTTTTGGCCCCTCGATATGCGCGGCCAAGGCCTCCAGCACCGGAAAGCGGAAGATGTCGGTGATCGACACCTTGGCCGCCCCCATCTTTTCGCGGATCTCGCGGTGCGCCTGCACGGCCAACAGCGAGTGCCCGCCCAGCGCAAAGAAGTTATCCTTGGCCCCAACCTTGGCCACCCCCAACACCCGCGACCAGATCACCGCCAGATCTGCCGCCACACTGGACACCGGCGGCTCAAACGTGGCCGTCACTGGCACCACCATGGGCGCTGGCAGCGCCTTGCGGTCCACCTTGCGATTGGGCGTCAACGGCATCGTCGTCAGCGTCACAAAATGCGACGGGATCATGTGGTCGGGCAGCTCTGCCCCCAGCGCGGCTTTCAGCGTGGCATCTTTCGCCGCGCCCACAATATATCCCACCAGCCGCAAATCGCCGGGCGTATCCTCACGCGCCATCACCACGGCCTGCATAACGCCGGGTTGCCGCTCCAGCACCGCCTCGATCTCACCCAGCTCTATCCGATAGCCGCGCAGCTTCACCTGATGGTCGGTGCGGCCCAGAAAGTCGATCTTGCCATCGCCGCGCAGGCGCACCAGATCGCCGGTCCCGTAGATCCGCCCCGGATGGAACGGGTTGGCGCGGAACCGGTCGGCCGTCAGATCGCCGTGCTGCCAATAGCCGCGAGTAACGCCTTCGCCACCGATCCACAGCTCTCCGTCAACTCCCGGCGGCACCGGCTGCCCGCCGGCATCCAGCACATACATCTGTTGGTTAGCCAAGGGCGTGCCGATGTTCACCGTGGCTTCAGCCTCGGCCACCTCTTCGACCGAAGACCAGATCGTGGTCTCGGTCGGCCCGTACATGTTCAGGATGCGCGCCGGGGTCGCCCGCCGCAGATCGCTGACCAAGGTGCCCGGCAGCGCCTCGCCGCCCATCAGCAGCGTCTTGATGCGGCCCAGCGCGGCCCGTGCGTCATCATTCATCGCAATCATCCGCGCCATCGATGGCGTGCATTGCAGATGCGTCACCTCATGGCGGATGATCTGCGCGGCGATCGAGAAATCATCGTCCTCAACCGCACCGCCCGCGTTGGAGCGCTTGACCACCTCGGCCAAGGGATAAAGGCCTTCCATCACCTGCTCGGGGGCGATGCCATAGTCGACCAGGCAGGCCACTTCGGAAACACCAATGCGCTTCAGCTGTTCCACCCGCGCCAAAGCATCCTCAACCGTGCCGAACAGGCCGGATTCGTCGAAATAGCGGTGAAAGGCATAGTCCAGGATCGCGGCGGCATCTTCGGCCGACAGATCGCGGGTGTCGATGTCCATCGGCTTGGTCACGCCGGGCGGCTTCTTGAACGCCGGAAAGGTCCAGGCGTATTGCTTGACCAGCGCAGTGGCGGCGCCCAGATAGGCCTTCATCGGACCTTCGGCGACACGTTTCACCTGCTCACGATCACGGCCGACATAGGTGTGCAGCATCAAGGTCACCTTGAACGCCGCCGGATCATGGCCCGCCTTGCGCAGGGCATCGTGATAAAGGGTGATCTTGCCTGCCACTTCGTCAATGCTTTGGCCCAACAGATGCGTCAGCACATGCGCGCCCATCTCTCCGGCTTCGCGCCAGGTGTCGGGGTTGCCCGCCGTGGTCACCCACATCTCCAGTTCTTTCGAGACCGGGCGGGGCTGGGTTTTCACCGTGAAAGTGCTGCCATCGGCTTTGGGGAAATCAACCCCCTCACCACGCCACAACCGGCGGATCTGATCGGCCGCCGCATACATCGCGGCCTTGTTGTTGGGCGGCGCATTTTCCGGACGCAGCACGAAATCATCCGGGTGCCAGCCCGAGGCGATGCCCAATCCCGTCCGGCCGTCGGTCAGATTGTCGATCACCGCCCATTCCTCGGCGATCCGGGCAGGGTGGTGCAGCGGCACCACGCAAGAGCCTGCCCGCACCGCGATATTCTTCGTCACCGCCGCCACAGCGGCCCCGGTTACGGATGGGTTCGGATAGGGCCCGCCAAAGGCGTGGAAATGCCGCTCGGGCGTCCAGACTGCACAAAACCCGTGAGTATCGGCGAATTTCGCGCCCTCCAGCAGCAATTCGTATTTCTTCGATCCCTGCCCGTCGTCATTGCCCCAATAGTAGATCGAGAAATCCATCTTCTGTGCCGATGTGATCCGACCAGACGACACCAGCGCCCGGTTTTCATCGGATGAAATCACCACCTTGTAGCCGCGCGACAGGGTCCAGAACAATTCCAGCACCGAGATATCAAAGCTCAGCGACGTCACCGCCAGCCAGACCCCCGGATCTGTGCCCAGCCGGTCATCCATGCCGGTAAAGAAATTCACCACATTGCGGTGTTCCACCTGCACACCCTTGGGCCTGCCGGTCGAGCCCGAGGTGTAGATCATATAGGCCACATCTTCGGGCGTTACCCCCGAGGCCGGGTTGCTGTCCGGTGCGCCCGCCAGCCGCCCATCACTATCCAGACACAAAAGATCAACCCCACCGGGCAACAGCCCCGACAGCGCCATTTGCGTCACGATCACCGCCACGCCGCTGTCTTCGGCGAACAGGGCCAGCCGATCGGTCGGATAGGCCGGGTCCATCGGCACATAGGCCCCGCCCGCCTTTTGGATGGCCAGGGCCCCCACCACCATGTCCAGACTGCGCCGGGCGCACAGCCCGACCAGCGTGCCGGGCGTAACCCCCATCCCCGCCAGCACATGCGCCGCGCGGTTGGCGCGGGCGTTCAGATGGCCATAGGTCAGGGTTGCGCCCTCAAACGCCAGTGCTGGCGCATCGGGGGTCTTTGCCGCCTGCGCCTCAAACGCGGTATGCACCATCAGGCTGCGGTCATGATCTTTTGCGGTGGCGTTCCATCGGTTCAGCGCCAGATCCCGCTCAGCCTCGGTCAGGGCTGACAGGTCCGCCAAAGCGGTTTGCGGCGACCGGGTCGCGATCTGTCCGGCAACATGCGCAATCCGCCCCGCCAGCGCCAGTGCGGCCTCTGCCGTCAGACGGGCGGCATCATAATACAGAGCCGTGGGAGTTACGGTCACCGCCGTGCCCAGCACCGCACCGGCATCGGACAGACCGACAGGCGGTGTGGTCAGACCCTGCAACGTCACATCGCGGGTCATCAGATCCAAAGGCCAGCCGGTCGCGGGTTGGGCCAAAGCAGCCACAACCGCCGCCAGACTGGCGCCCAATGGGCCGGAGGTCAGCCGCAATGGCTGCCACGCCGCCACATAGCCCGGCAGACCGGGGGCCGCGCGGGCGACATCGCCCGCCGTGGCCC
>JBATPI010000184.1:0-67919 GCA_049291415.1 Paracoccaceae bacterium
TGTCATCAGATGCCCTTGCGTTGCAGGCTGCGCTTGGATTCCCAATCCAGATGCGCCTTTGTGACGTCTGGGTTGTCGGAAACCTGCGGCGTTCCGCATTCCCACCAGGTATGGCCTTCGGTGGTCCAGCCGACATAGGGATCAACCTGCATGCAGATGACGCTGGTTTTGCTGGCGGCCTTGGCGCGTTTGAACGCATCGGCCAGCTCGGATGGGTTGGCCACGGTTTCGGCAATTGCGCCTTGTGCGCGGGCATGCGCCTCGAAGTCCACGGCAAAGGGGTCCGGGATGGTCGGGCAATCGGTCAGCAGGTTGTTGAAGCTTTGGTTGCCGGAATTGTTCTGCAGTTTGTTGATCACCGCAAAGCCGCCGTTGTCCAGCACCAGAATGATCAGCTTTTTCTGGCTGAGAACCGACGAGTAGATATCAGAGTTCATCATCATGTAAGACCCGTCGCCGATAAAGACGAGGGTGTCACGGTCAGGTTCCCTTTCGGCCTGCGCAATGCGCGCGCCCCAAGCACCCGAGATTTCATAGCCCATGCAGGAAAAGCCGAACTCAACATCGACGGTGCCGATATCTTTGGTGCGCCAGTTGGCGGTGACTTCGGCAGGCAAACCGCCCGCAGCGGCCACCACGCGGTCGCGCGGGTGGCACATCTCATTCACCACGCCAATCGCCATAGCGTAGGAATTGGGCCGGTTGCCGGGGGCAACGTTTTCCGCGACATAGCGGTCCCACTTGGCGCGGTGTGTTTTGGCTTCGGCCACCCAAGCTTGGGGTGCAGCGTAGCCCGTCAGTTGCGCACGAAGCAGGTCAAGCGACAGTTTCGCATCGCCCACGACAGGCAAGGACAGGTGCTTGCCTGCATCATGGCGCGCCGCGTTGACCGCGATAATCCGCGCCGACTTGGAAAAGGCGGTCCAGGAACCGGTGGTGAAATCCTGCATCCTTGTGCCAACCGCAAGGATCACATCGGCCTGCGCGGCAATCGCGTTGGCGGAATTGGACCCCGTCACCCCGATCGGCCCGATGTTCAGCGGATGGGACGCGTGCAGGTTGGCGCGCCCGGCGATGGTTTCCACGACTGGGATCTGATGCGCCTCGGCAAAGGCCGTCAATTCTGCCACGGCGCGCGAATACTGCACGCCGCCGCCTGCGATGATCATGGGGCGCTGAGCAGACTTCAGCAAGGCCACGGCCTCAGCGACCTCGTCGGCGTCCGGGGATTGGCGGCGGATGCGGTGCACCTGCTTTTTGAACCACACCTCGGGGTAGTCATAGGCCCAGCCCTGCGCATCCTGCGGCAGGCCCAGAAAGGCCGGGCCGCAATCGGCCGGGTCCAGCATGGTGGCGATGGCATTGGGCAGCGATTGCAGGATCTGGGCCGGATGCGTGATCCGGTCCCAATAGCGGACCACGGGTTTGAACGCGTCATTCACGCCAAAAGTCGGGTCGCCAAAATTCTCCATCTGCTGCAAAACCGGGTCGGGCAGGCGGGAGACATAGGTGTCACCGCACAAAAGCAGCATCGGCAGGCGGTTGGCATGGGCAAGGGCGGCGCTGGTCAACAGGTTGGCCGCCCCCGGACCGGCACTGGCCGTGCAGAACATGAACCGCTGGCGCAGCCATTGTTTTGCATAGCCAGCAGCGGCAAAGCCCATGCTTTGCTCATTCTGGCCCCGGTACAGTGGCAACTGGTCGCGCACGCCATACAGCGCCTCGCCCAGGCAGGTGACATTGCCATGGCCGAAAATGCCGAACCCGCCCCCGCAAAGACGCATTTCCTGCCCGTCGATTACGATGAACTGGTTGGCCAGATAGCGGATGATGGCCTGTGCGGTGGTCAGGCGAATGGTCTGATCGGTCACGTTCAGGTTTCCTTTTGGGCCAGTCGTCGCATGATTATGCTGCGATTCCAGCTTGTCATTTGTACGACCCTAGGATACTTAAATTGCAACCGGTTGCAAACATAAAGTGATCAAGGGGCGAAAATGGCGGGCGCAGAAAAGGGTATCGGGATCGGCATTCTGGGCGGCGGCTATATGGGCAAAGCCCATGCGGTGGCCATGTTGGCGGCGGGGGCGGTTTTCAACACGGCCCTGCGGCCCCGTCTGGAAATGGTTTGCGCCACAAGTGCGGCCAGCGCCGAGGGCTACCGCAAAGCTTATGGCTTTGCACGCGGCACTGATGACTGGCGGGTTCTGGTCAATGACCCGCAGGTCGAGGCGATCATCATCGCTTCGCCACAAAATACGCATCGCGCGGTGGCCGAGGCGGCGTTTGCACTGGGCAAGCCGGTGTTTTGCGAAAAGCCGATGGGGGCCTCGCTGGAGGACAGTCGGGCGATGGTGGCCGCGGCCGAGGCCAGTGGCTGCGTCAACATGGTGGGCTTCAACTATATCCGCACCCCCGCCAGCCAATATGCGCGCCAGTTGATCGCCAGTGGCGAGATCGGTGATGTCACCTGGTTTCGCGGCGAGCATACCGAGGATTTTCTGGCCAACCCCGAAAGCCCCGCCACATGGCGGACCACAGGCATGGCGAATGGCACGATGGGCGATCTGGCCCCACATATGATCAACGCGGCGCTGGCCCTGATTGGGCCCATTGACAGGCTGATTGCCGAAGTGGAAACCGTCCACAAAACGCGCCCCGGCGGCACGGTCAACAATGATGACCACGCCCAGATGATGTGCCGCTTTGCCAGCGGGGCGATGGGGCAGATGTATTTCAGTCGCATCTCAACGGGCCGCAAGATGGGCTATGCCTATGAGGTGGTCGGCACCAAGGGCACGATCCGCTTTGATCAGGAAGACCAGAACGCGCTCTGGCTGTACCGCGCCACCGGCTCCGAGGCCAACCGTGGCTTCACCAAGATACTGACCGGTCCGGAGCATCCCGACTATCTGCCGTTTTGCCAAGGGCCGGGCCATGGCACCGGCTATCAGGACCAGATCATCATCGAGGCGAAAGACTTCCTGGAGGCGATACACAGCGGCAAATCCCTCTGGCCAACCTTCCATGACGGTATGCTGGTCAACCAGATTGTCGCCGCCGCAATCGCCTCATCCACCACCAAAACCTGGGCCGATGTTGCCAAGTTTTAACACATTGAAAGGCACTGAAATGACGATCCGTATCGGCAATGCCCCCTGTTCCTGGGGCATCGAATTTCCCAGTGACCCATCCTATCCCACATGGCAGTCGGTTCTCGATCAATGCGCGGGCGCGGGCTACAAGGGGATCGAGCTGGGCCCCATCGGGTTCATGCCCGAAGATCCGGCCATCCTTGCCCCGGCGTTGGCCGAGCGGGATCTGTCGATCATCGGGGGCGTGGTGTTCCGCCCGTTCCACGATGCTGCCAAATGGGACGAGGTGCTGGACGCCAGCGTTCGGACCTGCAAGGCGCTGGTGGCGCATGGTGCGCAGCATCTGGTGCTGATCGACAGCATCTCGCCGCGCCGCGCGCCGACTGCTGGCCGTGCCGCCGAGGCCGAGCAGATGGACACCGACAAATGGGCCGCCTTTCGCGACCGTATCGCCGCCATCGCCCGCATCGGCACCGAGGAATACGGCTTGACCGTGGGCATCCACGCCCATGCGGCGGGCTTTATGGATTTTGAGCCGGAGTTGGAGCGTCTGCTGGACGAGGTCGACGAAAGCATCCTGAAAATCTGTTTCGACACTGGCCATCATTCCTATGCGGGCTATGATCCGGTGGCGTTTATGGACCGGCACATGGACCGGATCTCCTACATGCACTTCAAGGACATCAACCCAAAGGTGAAGGCCGACGTCGTCGCCAACCGGACCGATTTCTACAAGGCCTGCGGTCAGGGCATCTTCTGCAATCTGGGCAAGGGCGATGTGGACTTCCCCGCCGTGCGCCAGCGCCTGCTGGACGCCGGGTTCGCGGGCTGGTGTACCGTTGAGCAGGACTGTGATCCGTCTATGCCCGGCACCCCGCTGGAAGACGCGCGGGCCAACCGCGAATACCTGCAATCCATTGGTTTTTAAGGATACCTGACCATGACAAAGCTGAAATGGGGCATGATTGGCGGCGGCGAGGGCAGCCAGATCGGGCCAGCCCACCGACTTGGCGCGCTCGCCGATGGGCACTTTGAATTCGCCGCGGGCGCGCTGGATCACCGCGCAGCAGAGGGGCGTGAGTATGGCCAGCGCTTGGGCATAGCCGCCGACCGCGCCTATGGCGATTGGACGGAAATGCTGGCGGGCGAAAAGGGTCGCGCTGACCGGGTCGATCTGGTCACGGTTGCAACCCCCAACGCCACGCATTTCGAGATTACCAAGGCGTTTCTTGAGGCCGGTTTCAACGTGCTGTGCGAAAAGCCGATGACGATGACGGTCGAGGAAGGCGAGGACGTCGTCCGCGTCGCCGCCAAAACCGGCAAGATCTGCGCGGTGAACTACTGCTACTCCGCCTATCCGATGGTGCGTCAGGCCCGGGCCATGGTGCGGGCGGGCGAGTTGGGCAAGATCCGTCTGGTGGTCACCAACTTCAGCCACGGCCACCACGGCGACGGCGCCAATGCTGACAACCCGCGCGTGCGCTGGCGCTATGACCCGGCTATGGCGGGCGTCTCGGGTCAGTTTGCCGATTGCGGCATTCACGCGCTGCATATGGCCAGTTTCATCTGTGACGATCAGGTGGAAAGACTGTCGGCCGATTTCGCCTCGACCATTTCCAGCCGGGTGCTGGAAGATGATGCGATGGTCAACTTCCGTATGACCGGCGGCACCGTCGGGCGTCTGTGGACATCGTCGGTGGCGATCGGGCGGCAGCACGGGTTTGAGATTCAGGTCTTTGGCGAGACCGGTGGGTTCCGCTGGGCATCCGAGCAGCCAAACCAGTTGATCTATACGCCGGTGAACGGGCGTACCCAGGTCATCGAAAAGGGTGAAGGCGGTTTGCATGCCGATGCGCAGCGCCTGAGCCGTGTGTCCATCGCGCACCCCGAAGGCTTTCCGCTCGCGGTCGCCAATATCTACTGCGATCTGGCCGATGCCATTCGGGGTCAGACGCGCGACGGATTGCCGCTTGCGGCCGACGGATTGCGGTCGATGGCCGCGGTGCATGCGTCGGTGGCGTCAGCCAAGGCAGACGGCGCATGGACTGATGCCCGCCCGCCGATGTTCCGCTAGCCTCTTACGCTGCGCCCGTTGATGGCAACGGGCGCAGCGTTCCACGCTCTATGATCTTGCAGGCGAATATCCGCACTTCGGGCGCGCGCGAAGGGTCGCGCAGCATCGCGGTCATCAACTCGGTTGATGAGTTCACAATGTCTGGGATGGGTTGGCGGATGGTCGTCAGATTGATGTTCTGCCACCCCGCCATCGCCATATCATTCAGCCCGAGAATGCCGATATCGCCGGGCACCGATAGCCCCCGGTCCTGTATCGCCGACAGCGCGCCAATAGACAGCACGTCATCGCCGCAGAAATACGCCTCGGCAGGGGTGCCCGCCAACAAGGTCTGCATCTCGCGGCGCCCGGCCTCGAACGAATAGGCGGCGGCAAAAGATGTGCTGACCGTGATCTGCGGGTGGGCGGCCAGCTCGCGCGAAAAACCTTTCAGTCGGTCCTGGGTTGAGCTTGCAGTCTCGGGCCCGCCCATGAACCCGACGCGCCGGTAGCCGCGCGCCACCAATGAGCGGGCGGCCAAGCGCCCGGCCTCGATGTTGTCGATGCCGACGACATGCACCTGCGGTGCGCTGCTGATCCGGCCAAAGGCATGCACAACCGGCATGCCCGCATCGCGAAACGCCTTGCCAAAACCCGGCGGCAGGGTGGATGAGGCCACGACGACGCCATCGACCGAGTATTGTCTGAGCATCCGCACCGACTGGGCGGGATCGGTTTCATCCGTCAGATTGACCAGCAGGGGCCGCAAACCCTGGTTCTGCAACGCACGGGTAAACAGGTCGAACACCTCAAGAAAGATCGGGTTGTGAAAGTTGTTTGACACGAGGCCTATCATCTTCGTGCGGCCCGTGGTCAGGCTGGAGGCAAGGACATTCGGGCTGTAGCCCAGCTCTGCCGCCGCTTTTTCCACCAGTTTTCGCATCTTGCCCGAAACCGAAGCCCCATCGGTAAAGGTGCGCGACACGGCCGAGCGCGACACCCCGGCGCGTATCGCCACGTCTTTCAATGTCGGCGCCATGGCTGTCTGCCCTTCTGTAAAGCCCGATCGTTATAGCGCGGGCGCTTTCCCAGAACAGCCTGCAATCAACGCAGACATTTTGCAACCGGTTGCAGAAATAAAGTGAATGTGCTTTAGTGGATTCGGAAGGCCGGCGAGATCGGCCTTCCAACAGAACATGTGTTACAGGGAGAGAGAGATGGCTTCAGTTTTCAAGACATTGGTTATGACGACGGCGTTGGTCGCAGCACCGCTGATGAGTGCGACACAAGCGGTGGCAGACGGCGAACGCTATGTTCTGGTCAGCCACGCGCCTGACAGCGACACTTGGTGGAACACCGTCAAGAACGGCATCAATCTGGCTGGTCAGCAAATGGGCGTCACGGTCGAATACAGCAACCCGCCCTCGGGTGACATCGCCGATATGGCGCGCTTGATCGATCAGGCGGCGGCATCAAAGCCCGATGGCATCATCACCACGCTGGCTGATTTTGATGTGTTGAAAGGGCCGATCAAAAATGCCGTCGATCAGGGCATCGACGTGATCATCATGAACACAGGCACCCCCGAGCAAGCCCGCGAAGTGGGCGCGCTGATGTATGTGGGCCAGCCCGAATATGACGCAGGTCTTGCCGCAGGAATGCGTGCCAAGGGCGACGGCGTGACCAATTTCGTCTGCGTCAACCATGCGATCCAGCAGCCCACCGTGGCCGAGCGTTGCCGTGGCTTTGCCGATGGTCTGGGTGTCGAGTTGGGTTCGTCCATGATGGACAGCGGCACCGACCCTGCCGAGGTCAAGAACAAGGTTCTGGCCTATCTGGCAGCAAACCCGGAGACAAACGGCATCCTGACCCTTGGTCCGGTGTCGGCTGATCCGACCATTGCCGCGCTGAAAGAAAACGGCATGGCAGGCCAGATCTATTTCGGCACCTTCGATCTGGGTGAAGAAATCATCAAAGGGATCAAGGATGGCACCATCGCATGGGGCATCGACCAGCAACCGTTCTTGCAGGCCTATCTGCCGGTTGTGATCCTGACCAACTACGACCGTTACGGCGTGTTGCCGGGTAACAACATCAACTCGGGCCCGGGTTTTGTGACCAAGGATGCCTTGCAAAAGGTCGAAGAGTTCGCTGGCGAATACCGCTAGTTTTTGCAGGGAGGGGACGGCCAGTTCACACTGGCCGCCCTGTCTTTACCGCCTCGGCGGTCTTTGGGAGAGGAACCAGATGTCTGATACGCCAGCAAACCAACCCGCCGACGAGCGGGTTAAATCCAGGTCGCGCCTCAGGCAAGCCCTGGTCGGCCCAGAGCTTGGCGGCATCTGCGGCACGGTTCTTGTCTTTACCTTTTTCCTATTTACGGCCTTCGACTCCGGCATGTTCGGCGCCGCAGGTGTGTTGAACTGGTCCGTCGTTTCTGCCCAGTTCATGATCATCGCTATCGGCGCCTGCCTGTTGATGATCGCAGGCGAGTTCGACCTTTCCATAGGCTCGATGATCGGCTTTGCGGGCATGTTGATTGCCATTTTCAGCGTGCAAATGGGCTGGCCGGTCTGGATCGCCATTTTGGTCACCTTCGTTTTGTGCATGGCCATTGGTGCGCTGAATGGCTGGATTGTTGTGCGAACCGGGTTGCCCAGTTTCATCGTGACGCTGGCGTCCCTGTTCATCCTGCGCGGCTTTACGATTTATCTGCCGCAAACCCTTGTGAACAAGACCATAATCGGTGGCATCGTCGAGAAAGCCGAGGGCGATTGGCTGGCACAGCTGTTTGGCGGCAAGATCCTGACAGGGCTGTTCCAATGGTTCGGCGATATTGGCCTGATCGAGACGTTCTCAGCCGGAACACGGCAGGGGCAGCCGGTCGTTGACGGCATCCCGATGCTGATCGTCTGGGCCCTGGGCCTGATTGTGTTCGGGCATGTGCTGCTGACAAAAACCCGCTTCGGCAACTGGATTTTTGCCGCCGGGGGCGACGCGGAATCGGCGCGCAATTCGGGGGTGCCGGTCGACCGGGTGAAAATTCTGATGTTCGTGTTCACCGCCTTTTGCGCCACGGTTTTCGCAACCTGTCAGGTGATGGAATTCGGTTCCGCGGGCGCGGATCGTGGTTTGCTGAAAGAATTCGAGGCAATCATTGCCGTGGTGATCGGCGGAGCGTTGCTGACCGGCGGCTATGGGTCGGTGCTGGGCGCCGCCCTTGGCGCGCTGATCTTTGGTGTGGTGCAGCAGGGCCTGTTCTTTGCAGGGGTCGAAAGCTCGCTGTTCCGGGTGTTCCTTGGCATCATCTTGTTGTTAGCGGTTGTGCTGAACACCTACATTCGCCGCATCATCACGGGGGAGAAATGATATGACCAACGCAGCCACCCCAATCCTTCAGATGAAGGGCATTGAGAAACATTTTGGCCCCGTGATTGCTTTGGCCGGTGTATCGGTCGATCTGTTCCCCGGCGAATGTCACTGCCTGCTTGGAGACAATGGCGCGGGGAAATCCACGTTCATCAAGACCATGTCCGGCGTGCATAAACCCACCAAGGGCGAGATCCTGTTTGAGGGCCGCCCGATGCGCTTCGCCGATCCGCGCGATGCCATCGCGGCAGGGATTGCCACCGTGCACCAGCATCTGGCGATGATCCCGTTGATGTCGGTCGCGCGCAATTTCTTTATGGGAAATGAGCCGACGCGCAAGGTTGGCCCTCTAAAGTTTTTTGACCACGAGTTTGCCAACCGGGTCACGATGGAGGAGATGTCCAAGATGGGCATCAATCTGCGCGGTCCGGATCAGGCGGTTGGCACCCTTTCGGGGGGCGAGCGTCAGACGGTCGCGATTGCCCGTGCGGTTTATTTCGGCGCCAAGGTGCTGATCCTTGATGAACCAACCTCGGCGCTTGGCGTGCGGCAGACCGCCAACGTGCTGGCCACCATTGCAGCCGTGCGCAAGCAGGGTATCAGCGTGGTGCTGATCACGCATAACGTGCGCCACGCTATGGCCGTGGGCGACCGGTTTACCGTGCTCAACCGCGGGAAAACCATGGGCACGGCAGAGCGGGGCCAGATCGCTGCGGAAGAGTTGCAAGATCTGATGGCCGGCGGGCAAGAGTTGGTGGAACTTGAAGGCAGTCTTGGTGGAACGGTTTGAAATAACGGGCAAACGCTGACCTGCCCCCCGGCCGCCGCCTCCGCGAGGAAGGCTGGCTGCAGGCGTAGAGTCGCTGGCCGTGATGCTGGATCAACGTGGCGCCTTCCAAGTGCTGAATGGCGCGGATTATGACATCTGGTAGGGTGCCTATCTGGGCATGGAAAACCAACTCTTGCGCGCCGGACGGCTGGGCGATGTGTGGCCCGATCTCATAACCATGCTGCAGGTGCAGCCCGATGCCCCCCAACCCACCTCTCCATGAACTGGCATGACTACAACGTTGCAATGGCAAGGTGTTGGACCTGCACCCATTTCGTTTCGATCTAGGTGCTCGTTCAGGTCACCTTCCGTTCGACGGCGACAGGGATCATCAACCCAACGTGTCCATCGCGTCAACTCGCAAAGTTTGCAACAGATCCATATAGATGACCTTGGCTTCAGCGCTCTCCTTCGACCGAGGCCGAACTATGCGACTGAGCCGATGCGGGCCATTGCTGGCAGGGATCAGCTTTTGTTCAGCTTGGCCTGTTCAAGCGACCAATACTCCATGTCGAACAGTTCTGCCTCGCGGATGGGGCTGAAATGTCCGACTGCTTCGGCGGCAAGCAGGATGCAGGCGGTCTGCTCCCACAGATCTCCCACGATACGCGCTGCCTTTGGGGTGTTGCCCAAACCATAGATACCCAGCCCCGGCACCAGAACCGCACGCGGCTGGGCGTCAAGCATTGTCTTGGGTTCGGTCGCAAAGGCCGCCCCACGGCGGAAATACTGCAGGTAGCGGTGGGTAAACTCTGCAAGGGCAGACTGGATCGTTGCCGTATCGGCCCCGCGCGGCAACAACATGGGAAACGGCTTTATGCGGATAACGTGGTCGGGTGTCACTGTGCCACGCAGATCCAGCCCAGCCAGATCGGGTCGCGCCAGCAGTTTCAGTATCGACGGCGTGGCGCGGAAATCCAGCGCTGGGTCTGGCCCAAGCGCCCCACCCGCCAGCGCATCTTCGGCCAGCGTGACAAAACCGATCATGCGTTCATAACTGTCGCGGGCCGTATCGGCAAAGGTGAACAGTCCGTGTTTTTCCAGCCAAAGGCCCTGCACCGAAGGGTCTGCCCGGAACACGCGGTCACAGGCAAGGCCCAGAGCATAGCCGGGCATCACATAGGGCACGAACCCCAGCCTGCCACCATAGATCTGCTCCACCAGCGGGCCCATGCCATCCTGATCGGCCAGTGCCAGCACCGCGGTTGCATGGCGGTGATCAACAAAGGCAAAGGGCAAGAAGGCGTGCAGCAACGCCTCGACCGAGGGATTGGGGGCAGTCGGGTCCAGCAGATTGGCGCGCAAAAAGGCCACCATGTCAGGGTCAGACATGGTGGCGATATGTCGCGCCTTCAGCAGGGGCGCCAGATACATCGCCGGCAGGCCTGGTGCTTCGATATCGCCAAGATCCCAACCAGATCCCTTGACATGGATCGTCATTCCTTGGGGCCCGTCGATCTTGACCGATGTATTGCCTCCGCCATGCAGCACCAGATCGGGGTCTTGCCCGATCAACCGCGAGCTATAGACCCGCAGGCCCAGGGCCCAGGGCCTCGGGCTGACCCGCTGCCCTAGCACGGTCGCCCAAGGGCTGCGCATCGGTTTCAGACCAGCGTGATTGCATTTTCGGCTCCTGCATAATGGGCCAGGGGCGGCGAACCGCCCCCGGCAGTTTTCGTTATGGGGTTAGGTCCGAAGTCGAAGTTATTGATGTTTTCCTTGGTGAAAACAGTACGCACGGGCAAAAGGATGATGCCGTTGCCCTCAGCCCCATAGCTGTATCCCTGCACGGAATTCGGCGATACCTCGACCGTTCCGATCCCGTCGATGTCCAGCGTGTCACCCACATTCATCGGGCATTGTTGCGCAACTGCAGTCTTAGGCGTGACTTCCCCTTTCCCTGTTGGCTTCAGGCCACGCGAACGATCTCGGCGGTGCCGAGTGCGTTGAAGCGGTTTATGAGGGCGACGCGGATCTGGATTTCGCCAGTTTGCCGGTCTTGGTCTCTCGCGGCGATCCGCTCCCCAAAGGCCCTGAGGCAGCGCATCTTTGCCTCGATCCGACTTCGTGCGTGATATCCGGTCCAGCGCTTCCAGAGCGCCCTGCCGTAGTGCCGGGTGGCGCGTAGAGTTTCATTTCTGGCGATCGCGGCCGGGCAGTCCTCTTTCCACGGCGGCCTGTAGGTCGATGATGGCCGTGTGGCAGCGGCGGGTGTCATAGGCGCCATCAGCGGTCACCGTGCCGATCACTTCGCCCTCGGGGATCTGGTCGAGCAACTCCGGCAATACCGGGCTGTCGCTATCGCTGCTGGGGGTGGATTCCACCACCCGGATGTCCGAAGTGGCCGTGTCCATGGCCAGATAGCACCTCTCGCCCCCTCTCCCGCATGCAGGCATGCGTTGCCGGGCAACGGATCAGCAACGACCCGCGCTTCATAATTGACGCGGTGTAGCTGGACCAGTTCGTGGTGCGGTAGCGGGCGGGTGATGGTTTGCTCACGCAGCCTGTCTAACCACGTCGATTCACAATGTGAATCGCCCACAGTCGGAGTTCTGCAACACCGCCCAGCAGGAGCAGCACGTCGGTCCTCTCGCTCATCTAAACGATGGGACCGTAGCTGTAGTTCGGGGGCGGATCGCGTAACAGGGACGACACATAGGCTGCCTTGGCGTGTTTGCGGTTCAAGTGGGCCATGACGCCCTTAAGGCCCCATGATGCAGTGATGGTCTCGTCGCCGTCCACAAGAATAGTCGCTCCGTCCACGTCGGTGATCTTGCCCTTTTCGGCATCAAAGCCCGTCATGCGCAGGCCGAGGCCTCTCTATGTGCGAAAATTCCGTGTGGATGGCCCACAGAGGCCCGCAGTGATTGCAGGAAGGGTGGTAGCCACCAAACATCCCAAGTGCGCGGTGTTAGTGACCAAAGTGCCCACAAACATGGCCAAAGTGCTCAGGCTGGATGACCAGCGACAATTCGGTGTTATGGTGAGCCGGACAGGATTCGAACCTGTGACCCGCTGATTAAAAGTCAGCTGCTCTACCAACTGAGCTACCGGCCCACAACGCGGCGGTGATTATGGGGATAGGGGCCGGGGGTCAAGGGACAAAATGCGGATGCTCTGGCAAATTCCCGTTTGCGGGCTTATAGATCGCACATGATCCATCATGGCGCCCCTACGGGCCTGCCCTTCATCAAAATGCATGGGGCGGGCAATGATTTCGTCATAATCGACTCGCGCGGGCGCGGAGCGGTGGTGACACCTGCGCTGGCTGTAAAGCTGGGGGATCGGCACCGCGGCGTCGGGTTTGACCAGTTGGCTGAGATTCGCGATGCAGACTCTGCCGATTTAGCACTGGACTTCTGGAACAGCGATGGCAGCCGTGCCGGGGCCTGTGGCAATGCCACCCGCTGCGTGGCCGATCATGTCATGCGCGGATCTGGACAGCAGGCGCTGACGCTGGTGACGGCGCGCGGCCAGCTGCACGCCTTGCGCGGGGCAGATGGGCAGGTCAGCGTCAACATGGGCCAACCGCAGCTGCAATGGCACGATGTGCCCTTGGCGCATGAGGTTGACCCCCTGCACCTGCCGCTGCAGGGCGATCCGGTGGCCGTTGGCATGGGCAATCCGCATTGCGTGTTCTTCGTGCCCGACGCCGAAGCGGTGGATCTGCCCGGTCTGGGGCCACGGATTGAGCATGACCCGTTGTTTCCGCAGCGCACCAATGCCGAATTCGCCAGTCTGATCGCGCCAAACCACCTACGGATGCGGGTGTGGGAGCGGGGGGCCGGGATCACGCTGGCCTGCGGCTCGGGTGCCTGTGCAACGGCGGTGGCGGCCCATCTGCGGGGGCTGACCGGGCGGCAGGTGACACTGCAATTGGACGGTGGTTTGCTGCAGGTTGACTGGCGCGACGATGGCGTCTGGTTGTCCGGGCCAGTGGCCACGGTCTTTGATGGCCATCTTTCGACCGAATTCCTGGCGGCCTTGGGGTAAGCATCCATGAAACCACCCGTCTTTTCAACGCTGGGCTGCCGGTTGAACGCCTATGAAACCGAGGCGATGAAAGAACTGGCCGCCGCGGCCGGGTTGGGCGGCGCGGTGATTGTGAATACCTGTGCTGTTACAGCCGAGGCGGTGCGCAAGGCCAAGCAGGAAATCCGCCGTCTGGCGCGTGAAAACCCGGGCGCTGCGGTGATTGTAACCGGCTGCGCGGCGCAAACCGAGCCGGAAACCTTTGCCGCCATGCCCGAGGTTGCGCGCGTGATCGGCAATCATGAAAAGATGCAGCCCGAGACTTGGACGGGTCTGGCCGTGCCCGATCTGATTGGCGCAACCGAGCGGGTTCAGGTCGATGACATCATGTCGGTGCGCGAAACCGCGGGGCATCTGATTGACGGCTTTGGCCGTCACCGCGCCTATGTGCAGGTGCAGAACGGCTGCGACCATCGCTGCACGTTTTGCATCATTCCCTATGGCCGCGGAAACTCACGCAGTGTCCCGGCAGGGGTTGTGATTGATCAGATCAAACGCTTGGTGGACAAGGGTTTTTGCGAAGTTGTTCTGACCGGAGTTGACCTGACATCCTGGGGCGCAGACCTGCCCGCAACACCGCGTCTGGGTGATCTGGTGATGCGTATCCTGCGGCTGGTGCCGGACCTGGCGCGGCTGCGGATCTCATCCATTGACAGCATTGAGGTGGATGAAAACCTGATGCTGGCCATCGCGACAGAGCCGCGACTGATGCCGCATCTGCACCTCAGCCTGCAGGCTGGCGATGACATGATTCTCAAACGGATGAAGCGGCGGCATTTGCGCGACGACGCGACCCGGTTCTGCCAAGAGGCGCGACGCCTACGCCCTGACATCATTTTTGGCGCTGACATCATTGCGGGCTTTCCCACTGAAACCGAAGATATGTTCACAAACTCGCTAAACCTGGTTCAGGATTGCGATCTGACGTTCCTGCATGTCTTTCCGTTCAGCCCGCGCAAAGGCACCCCGGCGGCAAGAATGCCCCAGGTTCGCGGCCCGATCGTCAAAGAGCGCGCGGCACAGCTGCGGGCGGCAGGGGACGCCGCGCTGGCCCGTCACCTTGGGGCGCAGATCGGTGCCACGCACCGCATCCTGACCGAAGGGCCACGGATGGGCCGGACCGAGCAATTTACCGAAGTGACCTTTGCCACCGATCAGGCCGAAGGTGTGATTGTTCAGGCGCAAATTCTGGGCACCGGGTCAGGCACTCTGACAGCATAAAGCGATGCGGGCAGAGGTGGCTTTTCTTTGCGCGGCAACCGTGCATAAGAAGCCATGAATCTTCGTATGGATACAGAGTGATGACCCAGTTTGCCCTTCCTGACCGCCCCCTGAAAATTACAAAAGCAGGCCGCCCTACCTATTGGGGCCGCATCATCGGCAGTCTGATCATGATTGCGATTGGCTGTGTCGTCGCTTTTTTCCAAATGCCCAGCTTGCAGCATGACTGGGTGATCAGCCGAAACCCGGTGCTGGTTTATGATGGCGATGTGCGAAACGGCAAATGCACCACCCGCAAGGCGATTTTCACCGATTGTTCGGCGCATCTGTCTTACAGCGTTGATGGCCAGCAGTATGAGACCGAGACCAGCCTGATGTTCGTTGATTTCCATTCCGGCGACTACATGGTCGATGTCGTGCGGTCTAGCGACAAGCCAGAGCTGGCAACCATGAGCATCGGGATCGAAAAGCTATGGAACAGGATCATCCTGTTTCTTGTCCTGATCGCGCTGACAGCCGGTATCGGGGTGTGGCTGTTCGCCACGGCGTTGGGGATGAAGCGCGCTGCGGAAATGATGGCCCGGCCGGGCCGGATTGAGGTGGTTCCGGTCAAGCTGATCAGCGTGCAAAACGCCCGGCGGCAGGACAGCTACACGTATCAGAGCCTGTCCGGCGTTGGCGGCACCTCCAAAAAAGTTGCCACCTTTGGCAAGAAAGAACAGCCCTTGATGCAGGCGGGCGCGGACGGTTCTGCCACCGCGCTGGCGGTCAGGCATCAGGCTGCGAAGTCGCTGGTCCTGCTGGATTCAAGGCTGACCAGACTGGACCTGACCGCGGCAGAACGTGACGCGGCGCTGGCTGGTCTGCAAGGTGTCTGACGCGGATCAGGTGCGGCGAATGGTGTCGCCCGGCTGCAAGGTTGGATGCAGCTCGATGATCTCGCCGCCGATGACGCCGGTGGGCCGCTTGCCTGCGATGATCTCGGCCGCCTTGCGGCCGATCTCCAGACGGCAGGCATCCATTGTCGCTAGTTTGCGCGGCAGGCCGTCCAGCAACTCCATCCCATTGAACCCGGCCAAACCCAGCTTTCCGGGCACATCCAGACCCTGCTCCAGGCACCACAACAGGCCACCTGCGCCGATCATGTCGTTGGAGTAATAAAGGAAATCGACATCTGGTGCGCGATCCAGCAGCCGTTTGGTCATCTCGCGGCCCTTCAGCAGCGACGACCCGCCAGTGTAATATTCACGGTCCACCAGCGTCAGGCCAGCCCCGGCCAGCGCCTCTTCGAACCCTTCCAGCCGCTTGCGGGCGCGGGTGTCCTGGGCGGGCATATGTGTGCCCATGAATGCGATCTGGCGGTAGCCCGCGGCAATGATCGCCTCGGCCATCTCCCGCCCGGCCCGACGGTGTGAGATGCCTACGGCGCTGTCGATCGGCGTGCCGTCAATATCCATGATCTCGACGATCGGTACGCCCGCCTGTTCCAGCATCTGCCGCGCAGCGTCAGAGTGTTCGATCCCCGCAAGAATCAGGCCCGAGGGTCGCCACGACAGCATCTCGTAGATCACCTGCTCTTCACGGTCGTGGCTGTAATTCGACACGCCTACCACAGGCTGCAGGCCGGTATCCTCCAGCACCTCGGAAATACCGGTCATCACCTCTGGGAAAACCATGTTCGACAGCGACGGGATGATCACCCCTACCAGATTCACCCGCTGGCTGGCCAATGCGCCTGCGATCTTGTTGGGCACATAGCCCAGGGTGCGCGCGGCTTCCAGCACCCGCTCTCGGGTAGTGCCGGACACGTCTCCCCGGTTGCGCAGCACCCGGCTGACTGTCATTTCGCTGACGCCCGAGGCTTCGGACACATCGCGCAACGTCAGCGCGCGGCGCGGATCAAGGGTAGGTGGCTTTGACAAGGGTTGTGTCCAACTGGGGCTTTTGTCTTTGTTAGCGCCAATAGCACCTCTTGTCCAAGGCGCAATCAATGGATAGTGTTACCGCTAACAGCCGTAAGGCTGACGGCCTTATGCCGTAGATGCGGGCTGGTTCCGCGCGGCAGGGGAAAAGAAGGGGGAAGTGGTGGGCCAAAACTTCACTTCTCCCTATCTTTTTCGCCCCGCAAAACATGCAAATATTGCCTTGGCGGCCGGGTTTGTGCATTGAGGATGGCACGGCCCCGTAGCTCAACGGATAGAGCGTCCCCCTCCTAAGGGGAAGGTTGCAGGTTCAAGTCCTGCCGGGGTCGCCAGCGCAAAAGGTTGCACCGATGACCCGACCCCCCGCCCTGCAAGATCTGGTAACACTCTCAGCGGCGGAACTGCTGACCGCAACGGAAGGGTCTGCCGCCGCGGGCCGGTTGCGGGACCGGCTGATAGCCCAGCCCGGACCATTGGCGGAACCCGCACCTGAGCGATTGGCGGTGTGCGACTGGTTGCCGCTGGCGCTTCGTTCGGCAAAAAGTCGACGCGCTGCTTTGGCCGACGCTTTTGCGGCGATTGAGGGACAGTTGGTTTGGCGCAGACGACTGACAGCAGACCCCCGTGATGCCACGTTCTGGAATGGGCACGCGAACGCGATGATCCTGGGCCCCGGTGGGCTGGAAGAGCGGTCGGACATCTGGCTGGGCGTCACGCTGATGGCACCGCAGGTGACCTACGCCCCACATAATCACCCGCCCGAAGAGATCTATCTGTCACTGACCCCCGGGGAATGGTGGAATACCGGAATGGACTGGACCGATCCCGGCCCGACCGGTGCGATCTACAACCCGCCGGGCATTCTGCATTCGATGCGGTCGGGGTCAGAGCCATTTCTGGCGTTATGGTATTTGCCGACCTGAAAGCCGCAATCTGCAATCAATCCTAGTAAATTGATTGCAGATTCTGGCGATCAGAAATCCAGATGTTCCACCGATAGCGCGTTCTGCTGGATGAATTCGCGCCGCGGTTCAACCACATCACCCATCAATTTGGTAAAGATGTCATCGGCTTCGGCCAGGTCGTCGATCTTGACCTGCAGCAGGGTGCGGGCCTCGGGATCCAGTGTGGTTTCCCACAGCTGCTCGGGGTTCATTTCGCCCAAACCCTTGTAGCGCTGCAGGGTCAGACCCTTTTCGCCCTCGGCCAGGATGGTCTTCAGAAGATCGGTCGGGCCAAACACCAGCTGTTCGCGATCCTTGCGCACCAGTCGCGCCGGGTCGCGATAGACGTCGCGGGTCTGGACAGACAGCTGGCTCAGCCGCCGCGCCTCACCCGACCGCAACACAGCACCGTCCAGCGTCCGCAGCTCTTCCACGCCGCGTAAGATGCGCGACAGACGAATGCCGTGGTCTTGGGTGATACGGCCGTGCCAACCGCGCTCAAACTCGGGCGCAATCTGGTTCAGCCGGCGGGCAACTGTGTCGGCCACCGCTTGCAGGTCTGAATCGGCCTGACCGGCATCAAACGCACCCGCCAGAGCGGCCTGCTCCAGAATCCCACGCGGATAGTTGGTGGGAAAGGCGTCCAGCACGCGGCGAAACTGACGCGCGCCTTCGATGACCCGCAACAAGTCTGCCCCGGCCAGCTCTTCACCGCTGCCCAGACGCAAAACGGCGCCTTCGATGCCCATTTCGATCAGGTAATCTTCCAGCCCGGCCTGATCCTTGATGTAGACCTCAGACTTGCCACGCGCGACCTTGTACAGCGGCGGCTGCGCAATATAGAGGTATCCGCCCTCGATCAATTCCGGCATCTGGCGGAAGAAGAAGGTAAGAATCAGCGTTCGGATATGCGCGCCGTCCACGTCGGCATCGGTCATGATGACGACCTTGTGGTAGCGCAGCTTCTTGATGTCGAATTCATCCCGGCCGATGCCGGTGCCCAGCGCGGTGATCAGCGTACCAATCTCTTGGCTGCCCAGCATCCGGTCAAAGCGTGCGCGCTCGACGTTCAGGATCTTGCCCTTCAGCGGCAACACGGCCTGGTTTGAGCGCGAACGCCCCTGCTTGGCGCTGCCGCCGGCACTGTCACCCTCGACCAGAAAGATTTCAGATTTTGACGGGTCGCGTTCCTGACAATCAGCCAGCTTGCCGGGCAAGGACGCTACGTCCAACGCGGTCTTGCGGCGGGTCAGTTCGCGGGCCTTGCGGGCGGCTTCGCGGGCCAACGCGGCCTCGACGATCTTGCCAACGATGATCTTGGCCGGGCCGGGGTTTTCCTCAAACCACTCGGCCAGCTTTTCGTTGACCAGGTTTTCCACGGCGGGGCGAACCTCGGATGACACCAGCTTGTCCTTGGTCTGGCTGGAAAACTTCGGGTCTGGCACCTTGACGGACAGCACACAGGTCAGCCCTTCGCGCGCGTCGTCGCCGGTGAAATCCACCTTTTCACGCTTGGCGATGCCCGACGATTGCGCATAGCTGTTGATCGTGCGGGTCAGCGCGCCGCGGAACCCGGCCAGATGCGTGCCCCCATCGCGCTGCGGAATGTTGTTGGTGAACGGCAGCACGTTTTCGTGGTAGCTGTCATTCCACCACATCGCGATCTCAACGCCGATGCCGTTCTTTTCGCCCAGCATGTAGATCGGCTCTGGCAGGGCGGACTGCTTCGACCGGTCCAGGTATTTGACGTATTCCTTGACGCCGCCCTCATAGAACAGCTCGGTTTTCTGCGGCTCGGCGTGACGCTCATCCTCAATGACGATCCGCACGCCCGAGTTCAGGAAGGCCAGTTCGCGCAACCGGTTTTCCAGCGTCTTGAAGCTGTAATCCAGGTTGGAAAACGTCCCGTCTGGTCGGTTGATCTTGGCACTGGCCAGAAACCGTACCCGCGTGCCGCGCTGGCCCGGCGCAGGGCCGACCTCATGGACGTGAACGACGCAATCGCCATGCTCAAACCGGGCGTGATATTCGATGTCGTTGCGCCAGACGGTCAGTTCCAGCCACTCGCTCAGTGCGTTGACGACAGAGACGCCCACGCCGTGCAAACCGCCCGACACCTTATAGGCATTGCCGCCGTCGTCGGTGTTATTGAATTTGCCGCCCGCGTGCAGCTGGGTCATGATGACCTCAGCTGCGGAAACTCCCTCTTCGGCGTGGATGCCCACCGGGATGCCGCGGCCATTGTCACGGACCGAGACGCTGTCATCGGCGTGGATTGTCACCACAACTTCGGTGGCATGACCGGCCAAGGCTTCGTCAATACCGTTGTCGACAACCTCATACACCATATGGTGCAGGCCACTGCCATCGTCAGTGTCGCCGATATACATCCCAGGGCGTTTACGAACCGCCTCTAACCCTCTGAGAACTTTAATCGAATCGGCACCGTATTCGGCGGTTTGTTTGGTAGCTTCGACCATGCGTCGGGAACCCTTGTCTTTGCACGCGACTTATAGCGGTTTGACCAGTGATTGTCACGCGCAGGGCACAAGATTTTGTGGTTATAGAAAGGGGATAACCAGCCCCACGCAGATCAGCAGAATGCCTGAGCCGACATTGATCCGATGCACAGCCGAGGGGCTGGACAACAGCCGCCGCGCCCGGTCCAAAGACAGTGCCAATCCCAGATTGCCAACCATCGGAACCAGGGTCGAGATGGTCAGGATGATGATGACATCCGTCGTCGTCAGCCGTTCCAGCGTGAAAAAGCCGGGCAGGGCGCCCATGTAGAACAGGATCGCCTTCGGGTTGCCAATCACCGCCGCCACCCCGACCGAGAACCCGGCCCAGACGCCGGGCCGCGTCAGGCGGCTGTCAGCCCGCAAACTGGCCGCCGGCTTGCGGATCAGCATGACACCCATCAGCAGAAAGATCGCCGCCGCCACCCAACGAAGGATCGACAGGAAGTCACCATAGCTGGACTCGATCCAGGTCAGGCCCAGAATGGCCGCCAAGGGCCAGATCATATCGCCGATCGCCACCCCCACGGCCAAGGGCCAGGCCGCCGCAAACCCACCCGACAAGGCGCGCGCGGTCAGCGCCACCCAGACCGGCCCGGGCACCGCCCATAGCCCCGCCATGCCCAGCGCGTAAAGCAGGATTTCATGCGGTGATATCGTCATGGCAGGGTCAGGCTGCCGTCGTCCGCCAATGGCCAGAACGGGTTCATCGCCACTTCCCAGACATGTCCGTCGGGGTCGGCCCAATAGCCCGAATAACCGCCCCAAAACACCTTTTCCGGTGCCTTCAGCGCAGTGCCCCCGGCCGCCAGTGCCGCCGCATAGGCTGCATCAACCTCAGCCTCGGTGGAAAAATTCTGCGCCAGCGTCACAGCGCCTGTGCCCAGCGTTACCCCAGGCCGTCCCTGATCCTCCGCCAGCGCCTCACGCCCGAACAGCCCCAGCACGACGCCATGCATCTGATAGAACGCCACGCCATCGGTTCCCTCGCGCGGCACCCACCCCAGCCGGGCGTAAAATGCCTTGGCCGCCGTCAGATCGGCCACTCCAAGGGTGATCAGGGTAACGCGCTGCGGTGTCATGGATCTATCCGGCTAACGCCACCGTCATCGGCGACGGCAAAGCTATGCCCGCGGTCACCCAGACTGTCAAACAGTGCGGCTTCGGTTCCGGTCATCAACGCCTGCGCACCCAAGGCACAGATCTCATCATACAGCGCCGCGCGGCGATCAGCATCCAGATGCGCCGCCACCTCATCCAGCAAAAGGACCGGCGCGCGGCCCAGTTCCGCAGCCAATGCCCGCGCATTGGCCAGAATCAGACTGATCAACAGCGCCTTCTGCTCTCCGGTAGAACAGTGTTCGGCAGGCACCGACTTTGCCGAATAAACTGCCGCCAGATCCGTACGGTGCGGCCCGGTCAATGTGCGCCCAGCCGCCATATCGCGCCGCCGCCCCTCGGCCAACGCCAGCGCCAGGTCAGCAGGATTGCCTTCGGGATAGATCAGCGCCAGTTCGGACTTCGGAAAACTGCTGTCCACCCCGGCCTGCGCCTTGGCAATCCGGCCCAGTGCCGCCATGCGGTTCGCGGTGATCAGTTGCGCCGCCTCGGCCATCCTGCCCTCAAGTGCGGCATACCAATGGGCATCCTGCACCTGATCTTTCAGCAGGCGGTTGCGGTCACGCATGGCCTTCTCATAGGAAAGCACGGCCTCGGCATGGTCGGGACTGAACGACAGCGTCATCCGGTCAACAAAGCGGCGACGGCCCTCGGCCGCCTCTATCCACAGACGATCCATCGCCGGAATCAGCCAGAGAATCCGCAGGATCCGCCCCAGCGACACCTGCGTCGCGGCCTTGCCATCAATCCGGGTTTGCCGGGGATCTGCTCCTTCAGCCCGGGTCTCCAGCAGATGCTCGCCACCCAAACCAACCACCTGCGCGGATATCTTCCAACCGATCGCCTCGGGCTTGCGCGCAAGATCCTCAGCCGCCGCACGTCGCATGCCGCGGCCGGGCGACAACAATGAGATTGCCTCAAGGATATTGGTCTTGCCCGCGCCATTCGGCCCGATGATCGCCACTGGTCGTCCGTCAAAGGCCAGATGGGTGGCGCGATGACTGCGAAAATGGGACAGCGTCAGCGCGGTGATGGCCAGACCGCTCACGCCTCTCTCCCCTTTCATCTTGGTAAAAATATCCTGGGGGGTCCGGGGGGCTAGCCCCCCGGCCTGCCGGCTCAGACCCGCATCGGCATGACAACATAGACCGCGCTGGTATCATTGCCTTCGCGCATCAATGTCGGATCACCCGAAGAGTTGAACAGGAACACCGCATTCTCACGGTCCACCTGACTGGCGATTTCCAACAGATATTTGGCGTTGAAGCCGATCTCCAGCCGCTCATCCGAATAGGCCACGGCCAATTCTTCTTCGGCGGCTCCACTGTCAGGCGCATTCACCGAAAGGACCAGCCGGTCTTCATCCAACGACAATTTGACCGCCCGAGACCGCTCGGACGACACGGTGGCCACGCGGTCCACCGCCTTGGCAAACTCGCTGGCGTCCACCTCCATCCGGCGGGTGTTGCCGGTGGGGATAACGCGGGTGTAGTCGGGGAAGGTGCCATCGATGACCTTTGAGGTCAGCACAATCGCCGGTGTCGCAAAGCGGATCTTGGTTTCCGACACCGAGACCGCAATCTGTGCGTCATCATCGTCCAGCAGCTTGCGCAGTTCATTCACCGTCTTGCGCGGCACGATCACGCCGGGCATCGCGCTGGCATCGGCGGGCAGAGGCGCATCAATCCGCGCCAGACGGTGGCCATCGGTCGCCACACAGCGCAGCACCTGACCATCTTCGCCGGTCGCGACATGCAGATAGACGCCGTTCAGATAGTAGCGCGTCTCTTCGGTTGAGATGGCAAATTTCGCCTTGTCGAACAGCCGCCGCAGCACTGGCGCGGGGGCCGAGAAATTGGTTTCGTATTCCGATGTCGCCATCACCGGGAAATCTTCTTTCGGCAGCGTCGCCAGGCTGAAGTTCGACCGTCCCGCCGTGACCGTCAACCGCCCCGAAGCCGGATCTTCGGCCAGGCTGACCAGCGCGCCATCCGGCAGCTTGCGCACGATTTCATGCAGCATCACGGCCGAGACCGTGGTGGCCCCGCCGCGTTCGACCATCGCCGAGGCGCGGTCAACCACCTCGATATCCAGATCGGTGGCACGGAACGATACCTGCGCCCCCTCGGCCTCGATCAGCACGTTGGCCAGGATCGGAATGGTGTTGCGGCGCTCAACCACCGACTGCGCCTGAGCCAGCGCTTTCAGCAGCGTGCCACGTTCGATCGAAAGTTTCATCGGTCTTCCCCCTGCCGGATCCCAAAGTTGGGACGCCGACATTACCCGGCTTTCACCGGTTCACAAGCGTTTCCGCGCGACTTTGGGTGTGTTTTCGGGGGCCGTCAAGGCCACCCGGCCTAGCTTTGCAGCAGCCGCTTCAATAGTTGCAAATCATCTGCAAGCTGGCTGTCCGCGGCCATCAGTTCTTCGATCTTGCGCACGCCATGCATGATGGTGGTGTGATCGCGTCCGCCAAAACGGCGCCCAATCTCGGGCAGTGACCGCGGCGTCAGCTGTTTGGCCAGATACATCGCCACCTGTCGCGGCCGTGCAATCGTGCGCAACCGCTTGGGTCCGATCATGTCGGCCAGACGGATGTTGTAATGCTCGGCCACCTTGCGCTGGATTTCCTCGATGGTCAGCTTGCGATCGCTGGCGCGCAGAATGTCGGCCAGGCAGTCCTGCGCCAGATCCAGCGTGATTTCGCGGCCCACCAGCGATGCAAAGGCGAACAACCGGGTCAACGCGCCTTCCAGAACGCGGACATTGGTGGTGATGCGGTGCGCCAGAAATTCCAGCACGCCGGGAGCAATATCCAGCCCCTTGTACTGGTTGCGATAAAAATCGACCTTTTGTTGCAGGATACCTAGCCGCAATTCGTAATCGGTGGGGTGCAGGTCAACGACCAGTCCGCATTGCAGCCGCGACTTGATCCGGTCTTCCAGATCCTTGATCTCGCCCGGGGCGCGATCCGCCGAAATGATGATCTGTTTGTTCTGATCAACCAGCGCGTTGAAGGTGTGGAAGAATTCTTCCTGCGTGCTGTCCTTGCCCGCGATGAATTGCACGTCATCCACCATCAGAACATCGACAGAGCGGAACAGCGATTTGAAATCCATGATCTGCTTGTCGCGCAGCGCCTGCACAAAGCGGTACATGAACTGCTCGGCCGACAGATACAGCACCCGCAGATCGGGGCGCTGCTGCTGTAATTCATGTGCAATCGCGTGCATCAGGTGGGTCTTGCCCAGACCCACGCCGCCATAGAGGAACAGCGGGTTGAACGTCACCGGCCCGCCCTCGGCCACGCGGCGCGCTGCAGCATGGGCCAGTTCGTTCGGCTTGCCCACCACAAAGCTGTCAAAGGTGAACCGCGCATCCAGAGGTGCGCCCGGCAATTCGTCGTCCTGACCCACACGAGGGCGCACTGGGCGCGCGGCGGGCTTTGCAACTGCGGCACCGGCCTTGGGCGCCACCACGGCGAATTCGATCCGGCTGACGTCTGCCCCGGCAGTCACCAGATGGGTGCGGATCTGATCCGCATAATTCCGCTGAACCCAGTCACCAAAGAAAGAGGTTGGAACCTCAAAATGCGCCACCCCGTTTTTCACGCGCACCATCCGCAATGGCTCGATCCAGGTCGAGTAATTGTTCTTTCCGACGCGCTGCATCAGCGCTTCGCGGACCTGTCCCCAAGTTTCGTTCGTCATCTCTGCTCGACCCACATGTATTCCCCTCACGGCAGCGCCGGGGAATTCCCTGAAAAAACCCACGACTCACCTAAACCGCAAGGCAAAGCCGATGCCGAAACAGGGCAGCGGCTGTTGGTCCTGGTCTTTTCGGGACAGCAAAGGTCAAATCAGCGATCAGAGATCACATGAATAAACCTTTGATCCGCACTGCCAAAAGCGGCATTGCGTCTATTGTTCGCAAACAAAAATCGCTGTTCTAAGGGCTGGCAGCCCGTCACTCTTATGCAGCGCGATTTCGGTTTGCGACCACCATTTGTCCCCCAAGACGAAGTGAATCGCAGGGTGACGCTAGCCCGCCCGTCGTGGGCACTGCAACCGAACATCTCGCTTGACAGAGATTCAGTTGCAGCGAATCCGCAAGGCCTGTGCAAAAGGGCAACGCCGCTGTTTCAGGGCGATGTTCCGCCCGTAGAAAAAGCAAAAGGGGGCGCAACCTTTGATGGTTGCACCCCCTTGAAAACGAATAGAAATTTTTCGATCAGGCCTTGACTGCCAGCGCTTTGACGCGCGACGACAGGCGCGACATTTTGCGCGCGACGGTGTTCTTGTGCAACACGCCTTTGGTGATCCCGCGGGCCAGTTCGGGCTGGGCGGTTTTCAGCGCGGCAGCTGCCACGGTCTGGTCGCCCGAGGCGATGGCCTCTTCGACCTTGCGCAGAAAAGTGCGGATGCGCGAGCGGCGGGCTTTGTTGATGTCGTGGCGCGCATCAGACTGACGGGCGCGTTTCTTGGACTGGGCGTTGTTTGCCATGGGCTGATCTTCCTTGCGGTCTTTTCAATGTCTTCGCACGAAAGACCGCAGCCCCACCAGAAGGAGGGGTTCGATTCTTGCCTAAGCGGGCCCACGCGCATGTAAGCCGAGCCTTTAGGCCATCGCGCGCAGAAAGGGAACAGGGAATCAGCGGTCGCGGAACTGCGGCTGACGCTTTTCCAGAAATGCGGCCATACCTTCTTTCTGGTCTTCGGTGGCAAAGGCCGCGTGGAACAGCCTGCGTTCATGCAGCAGCCCTTCGGCCAACGTGGTTTCCAGCGACCGATTCACGGCCTCTTTTACCAGCATTGCGGTGATCATCGACTTTTCGGCGATTCTGGTGGCGATCTTCAGCGTTTCCTCGATCAGCGACTTGGCTGGAAAAACCCGTGACACCAGACCGCAACGCTCGGCCTCGCCGGCCTCCATGAACCGCCCGGTCAGGTGCATGTCCATCGACTTTGCCTTGCCGACCAGTTTGGTGAGTCGCTGCGTGCCGCCCATTCCGGCGGGAATCCCCAGGTTGATTTCCGGCTGACCGAACTTGACCGTATCCGACGCGATGATGAAATCGCACATCATGGCCAGCTCACATCCACCGCCCAGGCAATAGCCGGAAACCGCCGCGATCAACGGTTTGCGGACGCGGGCGATGGCTTCGGTCTCGCGGCCGAAAAGGTTATTGAAGAACACGTCAGAAAAGGATTTCTCTGCCATTTCACGTACATCCGCGCCGGCAGCGAATGACTTTTCCGACCCGGCCAGCACGATGCAGCGGATCTTGTCATTGGCATCGGCGGCGGTCACCGCCTCGGCCAGTTCCCGCATCAAGGTGGTGTTCAGCGCGTTCAGCGCGTCAGGCCGGTTCAGGCGGATGAGGGCGGTATAGTCCTCAATCTCGACGATCAGAGTTTCGTAGGCCATGGCTGGCTCCACCTGTTGCACGTTGCGGCGGACTCCTACCAGCGTGGTGCAGGAAGGCAAGTCATCGCTGACATCGCGGACAGAAGAAGCTGGACCGTCCCGATTGCACGATCCGGCCGATAGTGCCGGTGCAGCCAGCTGTGGTGCAGGGCTGCCCCTCGCGGTCATAGACGCGGAAGGTGTGCTGGAAATAGCCTAACTCACCGCTGGTCTGGCGATGGTCGCGCAAGGAGGATCCGCCCGCCTCGATCGCCTCGGCCAGCACATCGCGGATGATCGGCACCAAGCCTGAGACGCGCTTGGCCGGCAGATCGCCCGCCAGACGGCTGGGCGCGATGCCGGCGCGGAACAACACTTCGCAGACGTAGATATTGCCCAGACCGGCCACCAGATGCTGATCCAGCAGGGCTGACTTGATCGGCGTGCGGCGGCCTTTCAGCGCGGCGGTCAGGTAGCTGTCGTCAAAGGCATTGCCCAACGGTTCTGGTCCCAGCCTGGCCAGCAGCGGATGCGTCTCGGCGCTGGCGGTTGCCATCAGGTCCATCGCCCCGAACCGTCGCGCATCGTTAAAGGTGATGCGGGCGCCGTCTTCCATCGTCAGAACGACGTGGTCATGCTTTTGCGGCGCGGGGTGGTCGTGGTGAAATTCGCCCAGCATGGTGCCTGACACCAGCATTCGGCCCGACATGCCCAGATGGATCAGCAGCGTTTCACCCGAGTCCAGATCGGCCAGGATGTATTTCGACCGTCGCCGCAGCGCCAGAACCCGCTGCCCGGTCAGCCGTTGGGCCATTTGCGACGGCAAGGGCCAGCGCAGATCTGGACGGTTCACCTGAGCCTGCGTGATCACGTGGCCTTCCATCACAGGAAGAAGTCCACGGCGGACGGTTTCCACCTCGGGCAGTTCGGGCATTTAATCCTCACGCATGGCCAGTGCGGCCCTCTCCCTCAGGGTCGAGTAGCCGACGATATACTTATGCGCCTGAATGACTGTCCCGTCACGAAAATGAAAGTCTACAAACCAGCCCATCCGATCAACCGCCGCGTCCAGATCCCGCCACTTGTGGGTCTTGCGGCCAAACCACCAGCGTGGCAGCGTGATCGTGTCGTGATCATAGCTGATTTCATACAGCGTGGTGTGGATAGCCAGATACAGCACGAAGGCCAGAAACGGCATCAGCCCGGCTGTCTGCAGCGATAGCCAGATCAGCCCCGCCGTTAGCGCCCAAAACAACAATTTCAAACCGAATGTGGCCCGCAACCGCAGTGTCCCCAGTGTTTCAGGAACGCGGGCGCGGTGCCCCAACAAGGCGATCAGCCGCCAGTTCGCGTCCGGCAGATGCAACTGGTCAAATACCCCCGGCACCAGCCCTGGCGCCGTCCGCTTGTGCAAGAAGGCAGCCAGAACCAAGCCCAACACAAAGACGCCGACCATGGCAAGCACGACCCATGCTGTTGTGGCCAGGACCGAAGTTATCTCGCTTTGCATCCGGCGGGCTCCTTTGCCGATGCGCCGCAGCGATGCGGCAGATTGCGGTTTCCCTTGTCGCTTGTGCAACGCTATACCCACGGCTGATGGCAATTTTCGGGCGAAGACCGGACATGACCGACGGCACAGACAAAACCACGCATTTCGGCTATCGCGATGTGCCAGAGGCCGAAAAGGCCAGCATGGTGCATAGCGTGTTTTCGCGCGTGGCCAGCAAATACGACATCATGAATGACCTGATGTCGGGCGGCGTCCATCGGCTGTGGAAAGACGCGATGATGGATTGGCTGGCGCCCCGGTCCGGCCAACGCCTGCTGGACGTGGCGGGGGGCACCGGTGATGTGGCGTTTCGATTCTTGAAGCGCGCGCCCGGGGCTTCGGCCGTGGTTTGCGATATGACCGAACCGATGCTGATCGCCGGTCGCAAGCGCGCTGATGCCGAAAAGATGGCCGACCGGCTGGATTGGGTGGTCGGCGATGCGATGGCCCTGCCGTTTGAGTCAAACTCGTTCGACGTTTACACAATCAGTTTCGGCATCCGCAACGTCACCCGTATTGGTGACGCCTTGGCCGAGGCCTACCGCGTCTTGCGCCCCGGCGGGCGTCTGATGGTGTTGGAATTCAGCCAGATCCCGAATGACCTGATGCAAAAGGCGTATGATCTGTATTCGTTCAACGTCATCCCGGTTCTTGGGCAGATCGTGGCGGGGGATCGTGACAGCTATCAGTATCTGGTCGAATCCATCCGAAAATTCCCCGATCAAGAGCGCTTTGCTGCAATGATCGGTGACGTAGGCTTTGGACAGGTGAAATACCGCAATCTGTCGATGGGCATCGCCGCTCTGCACTCAGGCTGGAAGATCTAGGTGCGCGGGCCGCACAATATCTGGCGGCTGATCCGCACGCTGGCCACGCTGGAACGGACCGGTGCCATCGTTCAGGTGCTGGAGGCGTTTCAGGCGCCGCCCCGCATCCGGGTCGCGGCGCGGATTCTGGGTTGGCCGTTCAAGGCGCTGGGCCTGCGCGGCGACCCCGGCCTGCCACCGCTGACCCGGGCGCTGACTGCGTTGGGCCCGGCCTATATCAAGTTTGGTCAGGTGCTGTCGACGCGCCCTGATATTGTCGGTGATGAGCTGTCTACTCAGCTGAAATACCTGCAGGATCAACTGCCGCCCTTTGCGACCGAAATTGCGAAAGCGATGGTTGCGGCGGAACTGCAGGTCAGCGTTGATTCGGTGTTCTCGTCGTTTTCCGAACCCGTTGCTGCCGCCTCGATCGCGCAGGTGCATAGGGCGCAACTGGCCGAAACCGGGCAGGACGTGGCCGTCAAGGTGCTGCGCCCCAACATCGAACGCGCCTTTCGCCGTGACATCGACGCCTTTTATCTGGCTGCCCGCTGGATCGAGATTTTGGCCCCCTTTTCGCGCCGTCTGCGCCCGGTTGATGTGATCACCCATTTCGAAGGCGTGGTCATGGGAGAGTTGGACCTGCGACTGGAGTGCTCTGCCGCGTCCGAATTTGCCGACAATACCGCCAAGGACGAAGGCTTGTTTGTGCCAAAGCCGTTCTGGCACCTGTCTGGTCGCAGCGTGATGACGATCGGCTGGGCCGAAGGCATCGGGATGAATGATTTGGCGCAGATGGACGCGCTGGGCATTGACCGCACCGTGCTGGCGTCACGGGTTCTGACCCTGTTTCTGAACCATGCGTTGCGCGACGGGTTATTTCATGCCGACATGCATCAGGGCAATCTGAAGGTGGCGGCCAATGGTGACCTGATCGTCTATGATTTCGGCATCATGGGGCGGATCGACGAATACACCCGCCGCGTCTATGCCGAGATCCTGTTCGGTTTTATCCGCAAGGATTATCGCCGCGTCGCCGAGGTGCATTTCGAGGCAGGCTATGTGCGCCCCGAGCATGACATAGATGAGTTTGCCCGCGCCTTGCGCGCGGTTGGCGAGCCTATTTTCGGCATGGATGCCAGCCGGATCTCAATGGCGCGGCTACTGTCCTATCTGTTCGAAGTGACCGAACGCTTTGGCATGGAAACCCGGACCGAATTGATCTTGTTGCAGCGCACCATGGTGGTGGTCGAAGGCGTGGCGCGCAGTCTGGACCCGAAAATGAATATTTGGCAGGCCGCCCGACCCGTTGTCGAAAGCTATGTGCGCAGCCATCTGGGCCCGCGGGCCGTTCTGCGCGATCTGGCCCAGACGGCGCGGGTTCTGGCGCGGTTTGGCCCCAAGCTGCCCGCGATGGTTGAGGCGCAATTGATCCGTGCCGGCAACCCTGTGTCGCCGACAAATCCAGCGCGCAGTATGGGCGCACGGCTTTGGCCAGCGGTGGCGGTCGCGCTGGCGTTGGCGCTGGGCATCTGGTTGGGGCGGCTGATCTGATCGGATCAGTCTGGCGGCGCGCGCAGCGCAGTGATGTCATTTGCAGCTACCTCAATCCCGCCGGCCAGCACCAGCCGGACTCCGCCCGCCCCGCCCCGCGCCTCTGCCACGCGGCCGTAATACTCCACCGGATCTTCCTGCAGCACCTCTTCGTCGCGCCAGCTTTCCAATGATAGGCTGTATCTCCCTTCGGGCAGCGGATTGCCTTGGGCATCGCCGCCCAACCACTGATAAGAGGCTGATGATAATGGAAGATCTTCGCGGGACACAGTATTACCCGCAGTATCCTTGACCACCAAAACGGCACGGTCAGCGCCGATGACCGGATTCGGAGACAACGTGACCGGCACCCCGGAATACCACACCGGAGCCGCAGCGCGGGCCTCTTGCCCCACCCAGCCTGCCAGTTGCGACATGCCCATCAGGGAAAACTGGCTGGCCATTGCATCCAACAGCTGATTGGTGCGGACTTGCTGTTCGACCCCGGAAAAGGTGGCCAACTGGACCGCGTAGTCGCTGGATTCAATCGGGTTCATCGGATCCTGGTTCTGCATCTGAACCGTCAACATTTTCAGAAACGTATTGTAATCCGAACTGTCCGAGGCCGTTGCAGCACTGAAGCTGCCCGAACTGCCTGAGACAGATGTGGTGGGTGTGATGTCCATGTTAACCTCAGATTCGAAGGTAAAGACCAGTGGCCGATCCGGAAGTCCGGTTGGGCGACAGATCGGTGAGTATAGGCGTGGGTAGGCTTTGCGATGGCGCGGGCACAGGTGGCGGTGGGGCGGCGCGTCCGCCTGACCCGCCGTCAGACCCCGCCCACCGCCCAAAGCTGAGATCCAGCCTTTGATGTCCTGCCGTGCGCATTTCGGCAGCCAGCTCATCCGCGTTGCGTCGCAGCAGATCCAACGTATCGCGTCGCTCTGCCGAGACTGTCATAATCAGCCGATCTCCATCGCTGCGCAAATCTATCCGGACCTCGCCCAGCTCTTCCGGGGCCAGTCGCAGCTGTGTGACTTCGCTGTCCGATTGACCGACGGCCTGAACGATTTGAGTCGCCGCAGGGGGCGGTGGCGGCGTGGATGATATGGTGGCTGAATCTGTCCGGTGAACCTGTGGCAAGCGGTCGGTCAGCATCAACGCCGACATGGGCTGGGCCTCTACGATCTCTGGATCTGCCAGGCCCGAAGGCACGGTTTTAAGGAAAGAATCCTGAAAAAGTGACGTCGCCGTTCCAATTGCAGCGGGTAAAACGGTCCCAGCGCTATCGCCAAGGTCTTTGCTGACGACGTCATTTGACCCTATCTCAGCAGACATACTGGGGGGCAAGACCTTTGCCGGAAAGCTGGCTTCGGGACCGTCAGCTTGCCATGCCGACCGCAAGAGATTCTCATCCCCTCGTGTCTCAGGACGATGATGCACGGCAGTCATCTTTCTGGCAGCGCCAGCTGTCGAAACGGTCGTTGCAGCCGGTCCTGGCGTTGCCGTAGGCTGACCTGCCCCTGTCAGGCTGGTCGAAACCGGATCCGTTTGGAGTGCGGTGCCGGCTAACTGTGATGCTCCCAAGGGCGGGTCAAAGGTGCTTGTCACAAAGGAAATTTTGGGATTTGCGGCCAGTACTGTTTCGGTGGCCAGCGTGGGCACGGGGCCCTGAGGCACGACAAACCCTTGCACTCCGGCCTCATCTGGCCCGATGTTCCGCCGATCCGAGCGCGATTGGAATGCCTCTTCAGAAGGGGTGGTAGTAACCGGATCCGGTCGGGCCGACATGGAAAGCGGCTGGCTTGCAAAAGTGGTGAAGGTCGGTGCTGTCGCCTGATCTGACGGCGGTAGTTGGTTGGGCAGGTCCGGCACAGCGGCCGGGGTTGCGGCTGGCACAGCAGGCATGTCGGGGGCCAAAGCCAGTGGAAGTGGTCCGCTGTTTGCCCCTACTGCTTGCCATTCCAATCGCAACAGATGCGCGTCATCGCGGTTAGGAGGTTGATGATGCTCGGCAATCCTTCTGCTGGCAGGGCCTGACGGCGAAATGATCATTTCTGCCGAATCTGCCACCAACTCTGGTCCTCCTGCCAGGCCGGGAATGGAATCCGCCGGGCTGGCAGCAGATTGCTCGCCAACTCCGTCTGGCCCTAGGTCTTGGACGATTTGGGGCAATGCCGGGCGGAATTGATACCTTTCCCGGTCGGCTACGGTAGGGACCGCAGCGGTAAAGCGGTCTGGTATGGCTGCTGTAGATGACTGGTCAGCGATAGCGGCAGATGGATTCACTGTAGCCTGATCTGGCGGCAGCCCTGCGGCAACTTGCCCTGTGTCGAGCGTTCCTGATGTTGACAGAAGGAATCGGGTGGGTGCCGCAGTTGGTGTCTCGGGCACAGTCAGAAAGATGCTTTGCTCTTTTGCAGGCGGTGAATGACCCCGGTTCGGCCAGAACGCCTCGCCCTCCGTTTTCGAACCGAGGTCAGTGCCAGAAAGCGTCGAAATGGCCTGAGCAGAGATTTGGCCGCCCCTGACCTGGCCCGGCCCTTCGTCTATTGGGCGTTCAATCACCGGCCCCGACGCGGCAGCGGCGAAGGCCATTCCCGCGCCCGGCATAGGATCTGGAATGATGAAAGCAGCGAACTGCATCATCGACTGGCATTCGGTGCCAGCTGTTGCAGGATCAGCCGCGTCCCCACGCAGCGGCCCCTGATCTGCCGGGTTGTCCAGCCTTGCAAGAACTCCAAACTGGTCCAGCGCATCCGTGACCTCCCCCTCCAGGCGCCCTGCAGTAACGGCCTGGGGGGCAATGATCGGTATTGCGGAATAATTCTGAATTTGGGTCATCTGCCTGCGACTTCTGCCGGATACGCCCTCTTTTTTTACATCAAGGCATTACTACTTCTTTACCGTTCCAGCGAATAGTCGGGATAATCCGAACGAACCCAGGTGTTGAAATGGACAAGATAGGATCTGCTCCGCCTCCCCTCGCCGGGGCCAGTCCGCTGACCCGGCGCGATGCCGCCCTGATGACGAAGGCCAAAGAGTTGGAAGCAGCGTTTTTGGCGGAAATGCTGGGGCATGCCGGGATGGACAGTGATGCGGACTCGTCATTCGGCGGGGGTATCGGCGAAAGCCAATTCGCTTCATTTCTTCGGCAGGAGCAGGCCAAACTGATGGTTGATCGCGGGGGCATTGGCCTGGCCGAATCGCTGTTCCGCGCAATGGGGGGCGGGGCCGGCGATGGCTGACTTTTCCCAACTTGAAACAATCATGGATGAAACACTTGCGGCGTTGAAACGGGGTGATCTTCCGGGTTTGGCGGCGCTGACAGCCCGTTCGGATGCCGCATTGGAGGCGGGGGGAGCCTGTGATCTGGCCTTGGCGCAGCGGTTGCAGGCCAAGGCACAGAAGGCTGCACGGATGATTGCGGCCGCCAGCAAGGGGGTAAAGGCCGCGCGCCAGCGGGTCCAGGATCTGACAACCGAAGGGCGGTTCTCAACATATGATTCGGGCGGTCGGCGGGATCAGGTCGGGGTGTCCCCTGCAATGGCAGCGCGGCGGCTGTGATTGCGAAATGTCGCATCAAATGCTGTTGATTTAGTGGCAGATCGGGCGGCCGGTCTTTAGTCTTTGGTAACCGCGACCGTCGCATTCTTTCCCTTGCATCCCATGACGGGGTGGCACTGCGGGCACTGCCCTTCAGTAACGGCCAGAACGCTGAAAGTGCCGCGCCATGCGGCGAACTACGCTCCGCGCAAAGCGCTGGAAGCCATGAAAGGAAATTGGAATGTCGTCCATTCTGACGAATACCGGTGCAATGGTCGCCCTGCAGACGATGAAGGGTGTCAACAAGAACATGGGCATGGTCCAGTCCGAGATTTCTACCGGAAAATCGGTGAACTCGGCCAAGGACAATGCCGCCGTCTGGGCCATCTCGAAGGTGATGGAATCTGACGTCAAAAGCTTCAAGGGAATTTCCGACAGCCTGTCGCTGGGGTCTTCGACCGTGACCGTAGCGCGCAAGGCCGCGGAAACCGTGACGAACCTGTTGACGGAAATGAAGGGAAAGATTGTAGCCGCACAGGCAGACAACGTTGACCGGACAAAGATCCAGGCCGACGTCAGCAAGCTGCGTGAGCAGATTGTGTCGGTTGTGGGCGCCGCGCAGTTCAACGGCCAGAACATGGTCAACAACGGCGATACGGTGGAAATTCTTGCTTCGCTCGACCGCTCGGACGCAGGCGTGAAGGCGTCCCATATTTCGGTTGTGGGCCAAGATCTGTCAACTGGCGGCTATGTTGCAAAAGCGGCATTCACCGGCACGACGGGGGTCTCGACCGATGCTGACGCCGCCGTCATGTCGTTGGCCAAAGCGGACACCACCGGTGTTGGTCTGGTGCTGAGCAGTGCTGTAACCTACGCGGCGGGCGACCGGATCTCTATCGCGCTAGGTGACAAGACCGTCGGCTACACTGTCTCGGCCGAAGATGCCGCACAGACTGCCACTGCGCAGACCAACATCATCGCCGCGGGCCTGAAATCGGCTGTGGATTCCCTGGGCATCACCGACCTTCGTGTTGATTTTGCCGCGAACGATGGCACCGACGAAGCGACGTTGACCTTCAAGACCGCCAACACCAACGGTGACTTGACAACGTCACTGGCCAAAGACCTGACAATCTCGGCCCAGTTCAAGAATGCTGGCTCGGGCGGCCTTGCGACGCTGGATACGATTGACGTTTCCACTGATACTGGCGCCGCTTCGGCGCTGGGCAATATCGAGGACCTGTTGAAGACGTCAATCAATGCGGCAGCTGAATTCGGCTCTTCCCAAAAGCAGATCGAGATTCAGGCCGACTTTGTTGGCGAATTGTCCGATGCGCTGAAAGCGGGCATCGGTACGATGGTCGATGCCGATATGGAAGAGGCCAGCGCGCGGTTGCAGGCGCTGCAGGTGCAGCAGCAGCTGGGCATCCAGGCGCTGTCGATCGCCAACCAGCAGCCGCAGAACCTGCTGTCGCTGTTCCGGTAAGGAAATTGGCCGGGGCCCTAGGGCCCCGGCACCCCTTTCCTTGATTTCCCCAAAAACCGGAACCCCATGAAATGACATCTTATTCCAATCTTGCCTACGCGCATCCATCGGCTCCAACGCGGACACCGCGCGCTGCCGAATATGAGGTGATCGCCAGGATCACCCAGCGTCTTTCAACCGCTTCGGCGCGGCGCAACGAAAACCATCCCGCCTTTGTCGAGGCGCTGGCCTTGAATGAGCAGCTTTGGTCAACGCTGGCGGTAGATGTGGCAGGTGAGGGCAACGGCTTGCCCCAGGCGCTGCGGGCGCGGCTTTTCTACCTCTACCAATTTACGGCTGAGCACAGTCGCAAGGTTCGCAGCGGTGACGCTAATCCCGAAGTGCTGATCGAGATCAACACTGCAGTCCTGCGCGGCTTGCGCGGTGATGGGGGTGCGTCATGACCGGTCTTGTCCTAAAGCTGGGTCCACATGAGCGCGTGCTGATAAACGGTGCAGTGATCGAGAACGGCGAAAAGCGGTCTCGTCTGGCGATCATGACGCCCAATGCGAATATCCTGCGCCTGCGCGACGCCATCCACCCCGAAGAGGTAAACACGCCCGTCCGACGCGTCTGCTATATTGCGCAGCTGATCCTGTCGGGCGATGCGGATGCGGGCGATACCCGCCATCAGTTATTGCGCGGAATAGAACAGCTGAGTCAGGTCCTGACAGACCCAGACAGCCGATCCTTGCTCAGCCAAGCCAGCGCTGCCGTTCTTGAGGATCAGCACTATCAGGTCCTGAAGGCCCTTCGCAGTCTCTTGCCCAGGGAAGAGCGCCTCTTTGCCTCTGGCCGGGCTTGAGTTTTCAGCCAGTCATACCCTTTGGGGGCTCTGCTGGCTGGGCTTTCCTGAAGCGCACAATGGCCGCACAGCAAGTGGCGCTTCAGGCTACCACGGCCGCAAAAAACGATGAGGCCTATTTTCGGGAGAATATCGGAAAAATAGAAACCGCTGATGACCTGATTTCGGACCGCCGGCTTTTGACGGTCGCCCTGACCGCCTATGGGTTAGAGGGCGACCTGAAAAACAAGGCTTTCATCCGCAAAGTTCTGGAAGATGGAACGCTGACGGACGGCGCCCTGTCTGGCCGTCTTGCAAACAAACAATATGAACGTCTTTCGGCCGACTTTGGGTTTGGCGATTTTGCAATTCCCAGATCAAAACAATCCGACTTTGCCGACAAGATCCTGGCCAAGTTTCGAACGAACCAGTTTGAAACGGCTGTCGGAAACCAGAACAACGACATGCGCCTGGCGCTGAACACAGAGCGGGAACTGGTGGACCTGGCCGCGCAACCGGGTAGTGAGGATACCAAGTGGTTCACAATCATGGGAAATGCTCCACTTCGGACAACTTTTCAAACCGCCCTTGGGTTGCCAGCCAGTTTCGCCTCGATTGATCTGGACCAACAGTTGGGGGTGTTGAAAAGCCGTGCACAAGCAATGTTCGGCGCGGACAGCGTCAGTCAATTCAGCGATCCGGAGAAAGTGAATAAACTGGTCCGCACCTTCCTGGCCCGCAGCGAGATCTCAGCCATTGGTTCGACTTTGGGTTCGCCTTCGGTTGCCCTGCAGCTTTTACAATCGATACGCCGATAGGCGGTAAAGCTCTGCTTTTCCTCGGGACTTGCCAGCTTGCGGGAAATCGCAAATAGTCAAACATCTTTCCGAACTATCCTTTCAGGCAGGCCTGCAGTCGGTCAAAGCTTGCCGCGGCTCCGCCAGGTGGCGATTCTTCGGCCAGAAAGCCATCCAGACCCGGCCATAGCCGGATCGCCCGGTCAACGGCGGCATCCGTACCGGGGACATATAGCCCGGCCTGTACCATCATCTCGGCTCTATCATAGGCACCCAATGTGCGTCTGGCGTCCAGTATCATGGCATTTTCGGCACTGCTGGCGGCGTCCGGCAGACTGCGCGAGACCGACCTCAACAGATCGATAGCCGGATAGCGCCCCCGCTCTGCAATCTTGCGGTCCAAGACAACATGACCATCCAATGTGCCGCGGATAATATCGGCCACCGGCTCTTCCATATCCGAGCCGGCCACCAAGACTGAGAACACCGCCGTGATATCGCCAGAAGTATCAGCACCGGGTCCGGCGCGTTCGGCCAGGCTCATGATCGCGTGTGCGGTTGAGGGTGGATACCCACGCAACGACGCCGATTCGCCCGAGGCCAGCGCCACCTCACGGTGAGCCTCAGCATAGCGGGTGACGGAATCGACCAAAAGCAGCACATGCAGGCCCTGGTCGCGAAAATGTTCGGCCACCGCCATGGCTGACAGTGCGCAACGCCGGCGCATCAAGGGTGACTGGTCGGATGTCGCTGTGATCACGACAGATCGCGCCATTCCCTCGCGACCCAAAACCCGGTCCGTGAAATCACGCAGCTCGCGCCCGCGTTCACCGACCAAGGCGATAACGGCCACATCCGCCGACACCCCGCGTGCAAACTTGGCCAAAAGTGAGGATTTTCCGACACCCGACCCGGCGAAAAGTCCGATTCGTTGACCTCGGACCAAAGGCAAAAGCGTATCGAAAACCGCCACCCCGGTTGTCAGCCGCTCTCCCATTGTGCGGCGGCTGGCGGCCGGGGGAGGACCTGCGTTCATGGGTCGCCGGACAGCGCCGCGCATCAACGGTCGCCCATCCAGCGGCTGCCCCAACGGATCAACAATCCGCCCTAGCCAGCTGTGATCCGGGGCGATCCAGGTTGGGCCGATCAGCTCAACTTTTGCCCCGATGGTCAGGCCTTCGGGGTCATCTTCGGGCAGGATTGTTGCGCCTTTCGCTGACAGACGGACGATTTCTCCGCCCAGTGGCCCGGCTCCGGTTTCCGCAAGAACACGGTCGCCAAGCGCTGCCTGCGCCAGTCCGGCCACCAGAAATGTGCCGCGACCGGTCTCAACGACGCGGCCGATGGCACGGACGGGGGCCACATCGGCAATACCGGCCTGCAGTGCATCAAAGATTCCAGCCACGATGATCCCCGTTTGTTCACTGATTACTCTTTCTAAAGGAATCACCCTTAAGCCTTGGTGAAGTTGGTCGAGGGAGAAGCCCCGATGTTTGAGAAATTGGAACTTACCAAAATGGCGCAGGCGCTGGCCTCCCATGCTGGCAGTCGGATGGGTGTGATTGCGAAGAACATCGCGCACGCCGATACACCTGGGTTCAAGGCGCAGGATGTCGCCGATTTCGCCTCTGTCTGGCAAGACAGCGGCCAGGATATGCGCGCAACGCGCCCCGGCCATCTGGCTGCGCCGGCGCGCATGGCCGCCGCCGTTCCCTTCGACAGTGGCGGATCAGAATCGCCGAACGGCAACTCTGTCTCGCTGGAAAAAGAGATGGTGAAGTCGGTTGAGGCGCGGCAAGAGCATGAAATGGCGTTGGCGATCTACCGGTCCACGTCCGAAGTGATCCGCGCTTCTCTCGGCCGTCAGCGGTAGGGGGCCTAGATGAACGATCTTATAACATCACTGTCCTTTGCCGCCTCTGGGATGGAGGCGCAGGCCACGCGGCTGCGGCATGTTTCCGAGAATATCGCCAATGTCGACACCCCTGGTTACCACCGTAAGGTGATGTCCTTTGATGAGGCCATGGATACCGGCTTGGTGGAATCGGGCGCCGTCAGATTGGATCAATCCGATCTGGTGCGCATTTATGATCCGGGCAATCCGCTGGCGGATGAAACCGGGCATTATGACGGATCAAATGTCGATCTTGTAATCGAGATCGCAGACGCGCGCGAAGCGCAGCGCAGCTATGAGGCGAACCTCAAACTTTTCGATCAGGCGCGGCAAATGACGCAGAGCCTGTTTGATCTGTTGCGGCGGTAAGGAGAGACCGGAATGGATATGAAAACCTCTTTTGCTGCACAGACCTATGCGCAGGCCAGAACGGCCGCCGCGCCAAAACCCGGCACACCTGATACGGGCGGCGGCTTGGGTCAATTCGCCAGCGCCTTTACCGAGTCGCTGAAGAACCACGAAGCAACGGCCCGCGCCGCCATGACAGGTGGCGCGGATCCCCATGCGCTGGTTGAGGCGCTGGCCTCATCGCAATTGGCGGTGGAGACGGTTGCCACCGTGCGCGACCGGGTGGTCGAGGCCTATCAGGAGATCCTGAGGATGCCGATATGACCGAAGCCGATATCTTTGACGTCCTGCGTCAGGGACTGTGGGTCGCCACCATGATCTCAAGCCCGCTTCTGACCGTGGCTCTGGTGACTGGCGTGACAATCGGCCTTTTGCAGGCCCTGACCTCGGTGCAGGAAATGACACTGACCTTCGTGCCGAAGGTGGGCGCGATGCTGGCGGTGTTCTGGGTCTCGATGAGCTTCATGACCTCAACCCTGGTTTCGTTTTTCACCGACACCATCATTCCCAGAATTGCGGGGGGATAGGCGATGGATGCGGCAGGATATACCGCGCTGGGCCGACAATCCGGCCTGATGCGAGAGATGCAGCTGGTGGCGAACAACATCGCCAATATCTCGACCACGGGTTTCCGGCGTGAGGGCATGGTCTTTGCCGAACATGTCGCCGCGATGCAGGATGAGCCGTCCTTGTCGATGGCGCATGGTACCGGCCGCGTGGTTGACCTGTCGCAGGCGGGGCTGTCGATGACCGGCGCGGCCTTTGATTTCGCCATTCAGGGCGATGGTTTCTTCATGATTGAAACCCCGCAGGGCAACCGGCTGACCCGGGCTGGCAGCTTTACCCCCTCGGACAGCGGTGAGTTGGTGAATGGCGACGGCCTGCGTCTTTTGGATGCCGGGGGCGCGCCGGTCTTTGTACCGCCGGATGCCGGGGCGATCAGCCTGTCTGAAGATGGCACGATGTCGGCCAAGGGTGTCCCCCTGGCGCAGATCGGGCTGTGGATGCCGGCAGACCCGCTGACCCTGCGCCATCAGTCGGGCACCCTTTTTGACGCCGGTCCTCTGGAACCGGCGGCGGGTGCCAAGATGTTTCAGGGCTTTCTTGAGGAAAGCAACGTGAACCCGGTCTCTGAAATTGCCCGCATGATCGAGGTTCAGCGCGCCTATGAACTGGGCCAGAAATTCATGGAGGCTGAAGATGGCCGAATGCGTGGCGTCATCGAAACCCTCGGACGATAAGGACATCAGATGAAAGCGCTTCAGATTGCCGCAACTGGCATGGCTGCCCAGCAGATGAAGGTTGATGTGGTGTCGAACAACCTCGCCAACATGTCGACCACTGGCTACAACGCCCGCCGCGCCGATTTCGCCGATCTCCATTATCAGCAGATGGCGCGCCCCGGAACGATTTCGGCCGCAGACGGAACCATGCTGCCCACCGGCATCCAGATCGGTCTGGGCGTGCGTCCGGCGTCGGTGTCGGTTGTGGTGGCGCAAGGCACCCTTAGCGCGACCAACGGAGATCTGGATCTGGCGATCGAAGGACATGGCTATCTTGAAGTGACGATGCCCTCTGGCGGATCGGGCTATACCCGCGACGGCGCGTTGAAGCGGTCGCCCGACGGGCTGATCGTGACGGCGGATGGCTTTCCTGTCGTGCCCGGAATCACCATTCCGTCCGATACCCGCAGCCTGGCGATCAATGCCTCGGGCGAAGTTTATGCCTATTTCGAAGGTACGGTTGAACCGCAACTGCTGGGCCAACTGACCCTGACCGATTTCACCAATGAAAAGGGACTTGAGGCTGTCGGGTCAAACCTCTTTCTTGAAACTCCGGCCTCTGGCCCGCCGCTGACCGGCGCTCCGGGCATAGATGGAATGGGCACTCTGCGGCAGGGCTATCTTGAGGAAAGCTCGGTTGACGCAGTGCGTGAGGTGACAGAGTTGATCAAGGCCCAGCGCGGGTATGAGTTGAACGCAAAGGTCATCACCGCCGCCGACCAGATGCTCGCCGCAACCACGCAGGTGCGCTGATGTGGCGCAAGATTGGCCTGGTTCTGGCACTATCCCCCACTGTTGCCACTGCCGACAGCGTCGTGGCCATGCGCACATTGCCCGCTCGCAGCATTATCGCTGCCGCCGATCTGACCCTGGTTGAGGCAGAGATTGAAGGTGCCTTGACCCGGATTGACCCCGCTGTCGGGCAAGAGGTCAAAACCACCATCTACGCCGGGCGTCCGTTGCGCCAGAACGATCTGGTCTCTCCCACCCTGGTCGAGCGGAACCAGATCGTCAGCCTCGTCTATATCTCGGGCACACTTGTCATTCACGCTGAAGGTCGGGCGCTGGCCCGCGCGGCCGAGGGCGACATGGTCCGCGTCATGAATCTTGCCTCAAAAACCACCATTTCGGGCCAGGTGGCGCCCGATGGCCGTATCCTTGTCGGAGACCAGAATTGACCCGTTTTCACGCCTTTCTTACCTTTTCGCTGTTGCTGCCCGCCTGTGGTGATCTCAGCCAAGTCGGGCGTGCGCCCGAATTCACCCCGCTGGAAGGTAGTTTTGAGCATCACTCGCTTTATACCGGCGCCATGCCGCAAAACGCGGATCCGGATTCGCCCACCGATGCCTCGTCGTTATGGACGGGTGAGACCAACTCGCTTTTGGGTGACCGGCGTGCTGCACAGCGGGGCGATATCATGACCGTAGTGATTGAAATCAATGACAAGGCGGAAATCTCAAACACTTCGGGGCGCACCCGGAGCGGGTCGCAAAGCATGGGCATTCCCTCGCTTTTCGGCATACCTCAGCGCCTGGATGCGTCTCTGCCAGAGGGTGCCAGCATGGCCGATGCCGTTGACACCTCATCGAAATCCACTTTCAGCGGCAATGGCAGCGTGTCGCGAAAAGAAAAGCTGACCCTGCGCGTGGCCGCCACGGTGGTTGAAAAGTTGCCCAACGGTGTCTTGCGAATCGAAGGAAAACAGGAAGTGCGGGTGAATTTCGAGATGCGCGAATTGACGGTCACCGGCTATGTCCGACCTGCTGACATCTCACGTCAGAACGAGATCACCTATGACAAGATCGCCGGCGCCCAGATTTCCTACGGCGGCCGCGGCCAGATTTCTGAGGTGCAGCAGCCCCGCTACGGCCAGCAGATCTCTGACATCGTCATGCCGTTCTGAACATGATGGGCAAACTTATCCCGATTGTTTTAGCTCTGATCGGCCTTGGTGCCGGGTTGGGGGCAGGAGTGTTCCTTCGGCCGCCGCCGGAAAACCCGGTCGAAGCTGAAACGGCCAAAGAGCATGTCGCCGAAGATCCCCAAACCCATTCAGACTATGTAAAGCTGAACAACCAGTTCGTTGTCCCGATTGTCGAAGGCGGGCGAGTTGCATCCATGGTGGTTTTGTCGCTCAGCCTTGAGGTCAAGAGCGGCAATACCGAAACCGTCTATTCCCGAGAGCCAAAGATCCGGGACGCATTTCTGCAGGTTCTGTTCGATCATGCGAACAGCGGCGGCTTCCGCGGCTCGTTTACCGATGGATCGAACCTGATTCTGCTGCGGCGGGCGTTAAAGGAAAAGGCCACGATGGTTCTGGGCGACATCGTCACCGATGTTCTGATTACCGAGATTGCCCGTCAAGACAGCTGACCTTTGCGTCGGATATCTGCAATTCGGTTCAGCGCCTGTTGGCGTCCAAATGCCTGGCGGGTTTCGTCAGCAGCCTGCAGACACACGACGGTTTGCGCCGCCAGTCGCAGGTTTATCTCGGCCCGCCTTCCTGCTGCCCATTGCTCATAGGCGAAGCGGGTCATTTCCGGCGCGGGCCATGGCAGATCTGCTCCATTGGACCCGGCCTCCAGGTCGCTGAGCTGCTTCAGCAATGCTGCACGGTCGTCATTTGCCCGACGCAACACTTGAGAGCGGGAATCCATGACCAATGCGGCTATGTCCTGCAAGCGGTGCATGCGTTCTTTATCCTGACTCATCTGCGGCGTGCCTTTTTGCGCATTGTATCAGAAAAGCGTATGGCGGCGGCCACCGCGGCGTAATGTTCGGGCCGGATGTCGCGACCGATCTCGACGGTCGCAAACAGTGCTCGCGCGGTGGGCGGATCGCGTCGGATCGGCACGCCAGCCTCGGCAGCGCGTTCACGGATGCGAGCGGCGATTTCATCGGTGCCCTTGGCCACACAGCGCGGTACATTGCCTTTGCCGCGATCCCAGGTCAGGGCGACAGCATAGTGGGTGGGATTCACGATGATCACATCGGCCTTGGGCACATCCGTTAGCATTCGGTTCGTGGCGATCTCTTGCGCCCTGCGCCGACGATTCGCCTTCATGTGCGGGTCGCCTTCGCTTTCCTTGGATTCGTCCACCATCTCTTTGCGGGTCATTCGATTGCGCCGGGCAAATTCAGACTTTTGCCACAGAAAGTCGACCAGTCCGAAGACGATGGCGATCATCAGGATAAGCTTCAGAAATCCAACGATATGCCCCGCCAAAAGCAAGATGATCTGCCCTGGCTGCATCCGGGCGGACATCAGGATGTCTTCTACATCGCCATAGAGATACGCCGTAAGTAGTGCTGAGACGGCCATCATCTTGGCAAATCGCTTAAGGAATTCGACCAATCCGGAACGCCCGAACTTTTGACCGGCATTCGAAACCAACGACAGTCGCGACAGCTTGAACGCCAGCTTTGATGGCGCAAAGACCAGAGATTTTGTGCCGACCAAATAGACTATCACCAACACCGCCGGACCAATCAGCAACAGCATGAGCGGCGCTGCCATCTGCACCGACAGGCCGGCGATTTGCGCCGTTGCGCCCTGACGAAAGATCTGCGCAATACGCTCGGGCTGGTCCAGAAACACCATTCCAGCGCGACCGGCCACACCGATGGCCCAGCCACCAAACATTAACAGAGCCAGCAAAAAGCCGGCATAGCTGATTGAGGTCTGCAAGTCCTCCGACCGGGCAATGTCGCCCTTTTCGCGAGCCTGCGCCAGTTTGCGTTCGGACGGCTCGTATTCCTTTTCAGCATCATCCTCACCTGCACCCGACATCGTCAGCCCCCGAAGGGACGATCGAGGGCAAGGTTCAGGGCCTCGCGCCAGATGGACAGGATCAAGGGGGCGGCCACTGTCAGCAGCATGAGGCCGCCCAGGGTCAGCGCGGGAGCGCCGATCATCGTGACCATCAGCTGTGGCATGGCGCGATTGATCGCGCCCAGGGCCAGATTGTAGAGCAGCGCCGCCAGAACAAAGGGTGCGGCCAGCGAAAAGGCCATACTGAACGCGGCCGAAATGCGGCCAAGACCCCACTCAGCCAGATCGGCCGGTGACGGCAGTTGCCCCTGCGGGATGAAATCATAGGATAGGATCAGCAATCCTGCGGACCGCCCCAGTCCGTCAAGCGTCACAAACAACGCAAGACCTGCCAGAACAAAAAGGTTGGCGACAATCGGTTGCGGTTCGGGGCCGGTGCCGGCAAACATTTGCGAAAGCGATGTGGATTGCGCCGCGATTGTGCCTGCGGTTTGCAGACCCAAGATCAGCAAACGCAAGCCCAACCCGATGACCAGACCGGCAGCCGCCTCGGTCGCCAGTGGCCCCAACAACCCGGGTGGCATCGGCGATCGCCCGGCAACGGTTGGTGCGACAATCGCGGTCAGCGCAACGGTTGCCGCTAGTTTCACCCGTTGCGGCACCATCTGCTCTCCGACCGCCGGCAAAAGAGCAACTGCCGCGCCAACCCGTAAGAAAACCAGTGCCGCCTGCCAGATGAACCCCTCAGCCAAGCCAGAAACCTGGGCCAGCGCTGCAAAAACCTGGTTCACGCCGCCACCTGCCCCAAGAGTGCGGGTCGCACCTCCAGCCCGATCTCCTCATACGAGAGGACCGGAGCCTGAATACCCTTGGCCTGCACCACGGTGCGTAGGAAACGGCGTCGCGCTGCCGAAGTGACAATGGCCGGATGCGACCCTGACTCAATTGCGCGGTTCAGCCGTTCGGCTATCCCATTGGCCAGCTTTGCAAATAGATCCGGTGGCAGGGCTACATCACGATTGCTGCGATCGCCGTCCATCTGATGGTTGGCAAAGGTCCGTTCCCAATCGGGGGCCAGCTGGATCAACGGGATCGACCCATCGGCGCGCTTGTATTCGGCGACGATCTGAAAGCCCAACCGCTGACGGACGTATTCACAGACCGCTTCGGCCCCACCCAGAGATCGCGCCTCGGCCACGGCCTCCAGGATCAGCGGCAGGTTGCGGATCGACACCCGCTCATCCAGAAGCATCCGCAAGACTGAATGCAGCAGGTCCATCGGCACTTTGTCGGGCACCAGATCATCCAGCAAACGGCGATTTGCTTCGGATCGGGTCTGGTCGGACAGATTGGTGAACTCATCCAGCAAACGGCGCAATCCGCGCAGGGACAACAGCCGGGCGAGATTGTTTTTCAGCACTTCCAGCAGGTGGGTTGCCAACACTTCAGCCGGAGAAACCACGGTCAACCCAGCTAGAACGGCATCTTCTTGCATGTCTGGGCGGATCCATCGTGCGGGCGCACCATAGACCGGCTCTTTCACATCCTCACCATCGGGCGCGGGAATCCCGTCAGACATCAGAACCAGAACCCTGTCGGGCATCAGCCGATCGCTGACCCGCTCAACTCCCTGAATACGGATTCGGTAACTTCCCGGCCGCAATGCCGCCTCATCCGTTAGCCGAATTTCGGGCAGGATCAAACCGAAAACAGCCGCAATGTGGTTGCGCATATTGGAGATGCGACCGTCCAGGCCCGTCGCGGGGTCCAACGCCATGGCCACCAGATTGGGCGCAAATTCGATGTGGATTTCATCGAAATCAAGAACATCGCCGATGTGGCGACGGACCTGCTCGACCACGGGTTTGCCGTCCGTAATATCTGTCTGGGGTTTGACGCGTGCACCCATCCAGGCCGCAGTTCCCAGACCACCCGCCGCGGCAATGAACGGCAAAAACGGCATGCCTGGCACAACGGCAAACAGGGCCATCAGTGCTGCCACCGTCGCCAATGCAGCTGGATATCGACCCAGTTGTGCAAAGAAAGATACATCTGCCGCGCCCTTAGCTCCGCCGCGTGACAGCAAAAGCGCCGCTGCGACAGAGATGACGACGCCAGGTATCTGGCTAACCAGACCGTCGCCGACGGTCAGGATGGAATAGGTCTGAAAAGCGCGTGCGATGTCCATGTCATGAAGGAAGACGCCCACCCCAAGCCCGACGATCAGGTTCAAGGCGGTGATCAAAAGGCCGGCAACCGCGTCGCCCTTGACGAATTTCGACGCGCCATCCAAAGAGCCGAAAAAGTTGGTTTCAGCCAGTTCGATTTCGCGCCGACGTTTGGCTTCTTCATGTGTGATCGCGCCGGCGGACATATCACTGTCAATTGCCAGCTGTCGGCCCGGCATCCCGTCCAGCGCAAAGCGGGCGCCCACTTCAGCCATGCGACCCGCGCCTTTGGTGATCACAATAAAATTCACGATCAACAGGACGACAAAAATTACCAGCCCCAAGACAAGGTTGCCGTCCATGATGAAATCGGCAAAGCCGGCAATCACGTGGCCGGCAGCGTTGGTGCCGGTATGGCCCTGACCAATGATCAGCTTGGTCGAAGAGACGTTCAGGGACAACCGCAGCATCAAAGAGGCCAGCAAAATTGTCGGGAAGGCCGAAAAATCAAGAGGCCGCTCGATGAACAGGGTCACCGTCAACATCAGGATTGCCAGTGCGAATGACAGTGCCAGCCCGATGTCCAGTACTGCCGCTGGAACCGGCATCACCATCATTCCGATCACGGCCATCAGGGCCAGGGCCAAAAGAACGGTGGGGCGAAAGACCTCCTTGATCGTCAAACGAGGCGGCATTTCACGGCCCTCCAATTAACGGATGCCGGGCGGTCGACAGAGCAACCAGCGATCCGGCCGACCGCTTGCCGCTAGACTGCAGCAAGGGGAATGCGTTTGAACGGGTAACTGTTTTCGGCGTCTGAACGGGGCTGGATTTGTCCTGCAGTGCCGCGTAAATCGGTTCAAATTTGGCAAGATAGCGATCGGCAACATCTGGTGTGCCTGAATGGTAGGCGCCCGCTGCAGCCACCCAATCGTCCGACTCGCCGGCCAAGCGCCGCACCAGGCTTGCAGCGTAAAGCGCATTCGCCAGCGGATCGAACATCTGCTCCAGAGATGAAAAAGCCGCGCCGTGCCAGCGATAGTTCAGCTGAAAACAGCCCACGTCGATGTTGGTGGTACCGGTAGCGACGGCGTCTGTCAGATAGACAAGGGCCGTTTGCCGATCCGGAAGCCAATGGCTGTCACCAGCCTCATTCAACGCCCAAGGCCAGGGTTGCAAATGGCCATCCAGCTTTCGGCCGGTTTCCGTCAGGGTCAGCGCGATCAGTACCTTCAACGGAACGCCGGTCTGACGAGAGGCCTCTTTCGCAGCTTGAAAACAAAGATCCGGCTCTGTTCCGGGTGCCAGTATCCGCGCCTCGGCCGAGCCGCAAACTAAGGGCCAAGCAAATCCAAGCACAATTGGTAGCATTCTGCTAAAAGTCATTCCGGTTCCGAATGGCAAGGCTTCTGCCGTGCTGGTGAATTACCTCTTCATTTAGCCAGCAGTCGGTTTCGAAATGGTTACGAAGCTACGGACTTGCGGCAGGTTCTTTTACGCTGCCCAGCAAAGCTTCAATCGTCGCGCGCGCTGTTACGCTTTCGTCTACCAGCGCGGTGCCGCGTGCGATGGGGCCGGCCGCGTCAACTTTTGTGTCGAGAGACAGCAATTCTGCTGCTGGACGCCAGGTCGTCGGGCCAGCCTGAGCGACAACGGGCCAATCTTGGGTCCAGGTGATCGTGCGTTGCGCCGCTGTTTCATCGCCACCTTGCAAAAGCGCCTCTGCGGATGTGCGCAGATCACCCAGTTGGGCGGCAGCGGTGGCCTGCAACGCCAAGGCATCCGGCGTTGTCAGCCCGTCCAGCAACGCCAGAACCGTCGGCGCATCGCGCAACATCAGATGCGCCTGGGCTGCGCGCAATCGCAGGTTCTCACCAGACTCGGGTCCAACGGATCCCATCCATGCCAGGGCAAGATCGGCAAAGCCCAAGTCCATCAGCCGTCGCGAAATATTTTCCGCAACCTGTGGATCAATTGCCGGATGGGCGGCGGAAAAACGGGCGGCCTGCACAAGAAAGGCGTCGTCGGCCAGTCCTGCTGCAGCCAGTGACCAAAGGTCGGAAAATGAATCCATGTCTTTGTCAATTAGCGCAAAAGCCAGGTCGAAATCCCCTTGCATTGCATAGGCCAAAATCTGTGCCCGGATCAGATCTGGAACAATATCTGTGCCATGGGCTTCACGCAGAAAAGCACCCAAGGCAGAGGGCAACCCGGCGTCAATCTGACGATTGCCGCGAAAGGCGGCTTCTACCACGGTTATCGCAGCTTTTGCCGTTGCTGGGCCTGCGTTTTGCAACACACCTGCGGCCAGCTTTGCGGCGGCCAGATCATCGCCGTCTGCCAGCTGAAAGCGCGCATCCATCAGGTCGACCTCTGGATTCCCTTCTGTCGCAGAGCGCAGGATTGCGTCGCGCAACTTGCGGGCAGTTTCTTCGTCTCCCGCCGCCAGAAACTTATCAACCAAGCCTCCACCCAGGCTTTGGCGCAGATGGACGGGTAGCGCCGAAAAGCTGCGCGCGATGGCTTCGGCATTCGTTGCCGGAGGAAGCGGCGCCTGTTGGCCCTGCGCCAGGATAGCCCACATGGCTGCCGAGGACTCACAGGGTTGCATACCCTTAAACGGGCTATCAATGGCGGGTTCGCCATCCACGATATGGCTGAGAGCGTTGAGAATCCGCCCATATTTGACGGCATCTGGAGGCAGAAAAGCCAGAAATTGGCGGGCTTCGGCACCAAAGCCCAAATAGATGTGGTAGCGGACAGCCCGCAATACCGCCTCTGGCACGGCCGCATCAAATTCGGCCAGAAGGCCAGATCGCGCCAAACCGATCTGTGAAGAAATATCGCCGGACATGCCCCAGGTTTCGATGTCCAGTTCGTCATCCGTCAAACAGGCCTGGCCGCTTTCAGTCAGCATTGATGGGCCTGTGCGATCCGTGCCACTTTTCAACCCTGGCATCTCTCCAATGCTGATTCGCGACCAAGGTGCATCGGTCCCTGATTTCGGGTCGCGCGCGGGCCGAGGAGCGCCGTCTATGATCTCGACCACGCCCTCCGCAGCACCTTTGCTGATCTGCGCCAACAGCGCGTCCCGAAGCGGGGCCAAAGAGGTATCCCCCGTTGGCAAGGCCAATGGCAGGGGCAAGTCATCAAACTCGGCATCCCCCTTCCGCTGCAGGGCAACCCAGTCATAGCTGGGCGCCGCGTCAGCCGCAGGTTGCGGAACCGTGGTATCGGCAGCGTCCCCGGTATCCGTTGCGGAAGCGCCCCCGTCCAAGGCAGATTCAAAGGCGGAACCCGCCGGCGCCGCGCCGGATTTGATGTCAATTACAACGATGCCGGCACGAAACTCAAACGCCATGGCATAGCAGGCGCAGGCCAGTGAAAACCGCAACCGCCCACTCTCAGGGTCGCGCCAGAGCGCAGTTATCCGATCGCGCGGAATTCTGGCGAAGGCCTGCGTCACGTCATAGCCGGCAACCTCTGTGCCCAGATCCAGCTCATAGCCATCGGCGGCGCGGCCGAATTTCCAATCGCCCAGCTTGGTGACCTCAACCACCAGACGTGTGAAGTCGTCATGTTCACCACCGGTGACTCGTGCCATTTCTGCCCCGGCCGGAACTGCAGCGAATAGCGCGAACAATAGTGCCAGCCAGCGTGCCATCATCAGGCGGCATCCTGCTTCAATGCGCGCAACGCCTCTTCCAAAGCGCTGAAGCCCGGGCGCACGTGGTGGGGGGTATTCTGCCGCCCAACCTCGATGCAGATATTTGCGGGGTGCCTGTGCAAATTCGCAACCAGAACTTCGCGAATCAGTTGATAGAAATGCGCATCATCTTCGACAACCTGCTTCACCCGTGCGGCAAAAGGGCCCATCAAGCCATAGGCCAGAAACACCCCCAAAAACGTGCCGACCAAGGCCGAGCCGATCATGGCACCCAGAATCTCGGGCGGCTGATCGATTGATCCCATTGTCTTGATCACGCCCAGCACAGCGGCCACGATGCCCAGAGCGGGCAGGCCATCCGCCATGGATTGCATCGCGTGGCTAGAGTGCATGGCGTGATGCAGATGCGCCTCCATCCGCTTGTCCAACACCTCTTCCACCTGATGCGGGTCATCATAATTCATCGACGCAGCGCGAAGTGTGTCGCAGATCAGATCAACCGCATCGTGATCGTGCTGGATCCGGGGATATTTGCCGAAAATACTGGATGCGCCAGGATTCTCGACATGTTCCTCCAGCCCGACGGGGTTGGACCGCGCCAACCGGACCAGTTCGAACAACAGGCACAGCAGATCACGGTAATCCACAGGCTTCCACTTGGACCCCTTGAAGACCTTGCCAACGTCCTTGACCGTGTGTTTGACCGACGCCAGATCGTTAGAGATCAGGAACGCCCCTACGGCTGCCCCGCCGATCATGATCATCTCAAACGGCAACGCCTCGAGGATGGGCGCCAGGCTGCCACCGTGGATCGTATAGCCTCCGAAAACCATCAGAAGAATGACAACGATTCCAATAACACCAAACATTTGTCCGCCTTTGGTCCAAGGATTTTCCGCAGTCTCGCGCCACGAGGTTAAAAAGTCGCAAAGTCACTCTTTCGGCACGTTCGCATTGCGTCCCGCCATGATCGCGCTGACGGCATAGGCTTTTTCCGGGCCCATCCCGGCCATCACCGATGCAGCTGCATCGGGGCGCATGCGACTAAGAAACCCGGCAGCAAAATCCGATTCCATCGCGTCGAAAAGGCGGGCCGCATCCTTGGGTTTCATCGTCTCATAGACCGCCACAAGGCGGGTGATGTCTTCCTCGGCCGCGCCGTCGGCCAAAGACAGCGTCTTGCGCAACTCGGCCTCAGCCGCCTGTAAGGCGGACAGACGACCCGTGATCGCCTGATCGGCCAGCGCCAGCGCGGCCTCTCGGTCTGCAATGGCTGCCTCTTGGGTCGCGACCCGGCCTTCGCGCTCACTCAGGGCGGCGGCCAGCGCGGCGGGCAGGGCGGGGCAATCGCCCGACGTTTCGAGAGTCGTGTCTGCCACAAGAGTCTCTGGCGTTGCCTTTGATGCCTCTGCCAGCGCCGACCCGACGCTGTCTCCAATCCGCAGTGCGCCAGACGCGGCAAAGAGCAGGGCAACAATGACCAGGGCGCCACGGCTGGATCTTGGTTTCATTCGGCATACTCCAAATTATCGCGGCTGCCCCTGCGGCGCACGAATCGCAATCTTCGCAGTTCGTCTTCGGGTTCAGGTGCGGGCGTCCCGGCCTCGGGCAGGTCATGCATAGAGGCCATCAGCAGTTCCAACCGTTTAGCCAGAACCTCTGCCCTCCCCGTCAGATCCTGCAAATTCTGCTCGGATGAGCTGGTAACGCCGCGGGCCTTTTCCAACGCTCGCGTCATGTCATCTACCTGGGCCGACAGCACGGCGATGGCGCCGCCCATTCCGGTTTCCAAAGTTGTGAACTTGCGCAGGCGGGCTGCCAGCACAAGGCAATAGACGGCCGCCCCGACGCTGGCCGCGATCATCAACATGTCGGCGATCAGTTCCACGCCAGTCTCCTCAATTCAGGACAAATTCGGTGACAAGCAGGTCGCGGACCCGCCCTTCACCCGTTACGATCTGCACCCGTCGCAGCATCTGCGCCCGCAGCCTGGCCATCGCGGACGGATCCTCCAGATCCGCCACCTCAACCGCCCGCAGATAGCTGTTCAGCACGTCCAGAATGCGCGGCATCAGCACGGTAACCTCATCGGCATAGGCCTTTGACACCTCTAGCTGTGAGGTGAATTTCAAATGCTTGCTGGACGATCCGGGCCCCAGCGTCACCACCACGGGATCAATCGGAACAAAGGCGATATCAGGCAGCGGGCCGGGCTTTTCCTCGGCCACAAGCGCCTCGGCATGGCCGCCGAGAATCATCCCGGACCAGGTTGCATAGAAGCCACCCCCCCCTAAGGCCAGCGCCAGAACCAGGCCAATGACCAGGGGCATCTTCGACTTCTTCTTTTTCGGTTCCGCATCCTGCGGCGCTTCAGCATCTGCCAAGGCGGCCTCCTTCACGTTGCAGAACGAAAATAGATCAAAGGTCACTAACCGATTGTTAAGGCGCCTCATCCAATGCTGAGCGCCAAGGGAGAACCCCTGCGGAGTGGACGTGTGCAGAATCTGATTTCCATTTGGCTGGCGCTTGATTTCCGGAAGAAGGCCGTTGTTTTGGGGGCAACCCTGGCCATGTTCATGGCAGTTCTGGGCTTGGCGCGCATGGCAAACAGCCCCAATCTGGTGCTGCTTTATGCGGGGCTGGAGGGGGCGACCGCGGGCCAGATCGTTACTGCATTGGATCAGCGTGCGGTCAGCTACGAGGTGCGGGGTGATTCGATCTATGTCGACATCAACGCTCGTGACAGCCTGCGCATGGCCTTGGCGGCCGAGGGGCTGCCCGCGACAGGCGGCGCCGGGTACGAACTGCTGGATTCGCTGACCGGATTTGGCACCACCTCGCAGATGTTCGACGCTGCCTATTGGCGCGCAAAAGAGGGCGAATTGGCGCGCACCATTCTGGCCGTATCAGAGGTGAAATCAGCACGGGTTCATATCTCGCAGGCGCCAGCGGGCGCTTTCCGCCGCAGTGATGCGCCAACGGCCAGCGTCACCGTGACCACTTCTAACGGGTCTTTGTCAGAACCTCAGGCGCGTGCGCTGAAGCATCTGGTGGCCAGCGCCGTCGCTGGCATGCGGCCAGAGGATGTTCAGGTGATAGATGCCGTGGGAGGACTGATCGCCAGCAGCGAAGACGGCGATGGCACCGGGGCAGGGACCGACGACCGGACGGAAAAGATCCGTCACAACGTGGAACGCCTGCTTGAGGCGCGGGTTGGGGCGGGCAAGGCTGTAGTCCAAGTTTCAGTCGACATGATTACAGAACGGGAGCAGATCACTGAACGTAAGTTTGACCCGCAGGGCCGTGTCGCGATCTCAACCGAAACCGAAGAATCCAGCAACAGCGCGACCAAACCGGGGGGCGACGTCACCGTCGCCTCCAACCTGCCCGAAGGTGATGCAGGCGCGGGCGGCAATGGCAAATCGCAATCTACCGAAACGCGCGAGCGGGTCAATTACGAGGTCTCGGAAACTCAGCGTGAGGTGTTGCGTGGCCCCGGCGGCGTGCGGCGGATGACCGTGGCAGTGTTGGTCGATGGCCAGATGGTGACAGCCCAAGACGGCACCACGACCTGGCAGCCCCGATCCGAGGAAGAGCTGGCGATCTTGAAAGAACTGGTCGGCGCGGCCGTTGGTCTGGATGAGACACGGGGCGATGTGCTGACGTTGAAATCTCTGCAATTTACCCCGGCCGTTATGCTGGGCACCGAGGCGCAGGCCAGCCTCTTGCCACCTCTGGGGCCGATCAACCTGATGTCGGCCATCCAGATCGCGGTTCTGGCCGTAGTGGCGATCATTCTGGGCCTGTTTGTGGTGCGGCCGATTCTGGCCTCTGGCCGCAGGACCCAAGAGGCGTTTGCGGCTGACGGCTCGCCCCTGGCACTGCCCGGCACCATTGGAAACGGAGCCCTGAACGGTGAGATTGATGACGACTACTCGCTATCCAGCCTGCCGATGGTCGACCTTATGGGCGCTGATCGTGATGAGCCCTTGGTCGAAGACCCGGCCACGCGCCTGCGCCGTCTGATTGAGGAGCGTCAGGCCGAATCCATCGAAATCCTGCGCGGTTGGCTGGAACCCGAGGAGGAGCGCGTCTGATGGCGATGCCCAAGCTGGAAGTGTTCGATGCAACCCCCTCGACCGGACAATCCGCTGGCATGGTGGTCACGCAGGTCTCTGCCATCGAAGAGGCCAAACTGGCGGCCTATGAGCAGGGCTACAAGGCCGGTTGGGATGATTCGGTCGCAGCGCAATCCGAAGATCAGGGCCGGATTGGCGCGGACCTGGCGCGCAACCTGCAGCAACTGTCCTTTACCTATCAAGAGGCCCGGTCGCATATCCTGAAGGCGATCGAGCCGCTGTTGGAAGAAATGGTCAATCGGCTCTTGCCCGAAACCGCGCGTGAAACGCTGGCGCCTCTGGTGCTTGAGCAGGTTATGCCGATGGCCGAAGAGCTGTTGGATCAGCCCATTCATCTGGTGCTTAATCCGGCGGTCAGGGTTCCAGTCGAGACGCTGATCGCCCAGGCCACCGGCCTGCCGATGCATATCGAAGAAGAGCCGACCCTGCCCGAAGGTCAGGTCTATATCCGTCTTGGCGCGACCGAGGCCAAGGTCGATCTGACCCGCGTTACCGCCGATATCGCTGCCGCCGTTCGCGGTTTTTTCAGCCTGTCCCAGGAGAGCAATTCCAATGGATGACACCACCGATTCAAACCCGTTCAGCCAGGTCCCGATTGAGATCACCATCTCGGTCGGCAAGGCGCGGCCAATGGTCAAAGACCTGTTGCGCCTGTCTCGCGATGCCATTCTGCCCTTGGATCGCCGGGTGGATGATCCGGTTGAGCTGTTCGTAGGTGACCGACTGATCGCGCGTGGAGAATTGACAGAAATGGAAGGCGATGTGCCCGGGCAACTGGGCGTTCGCCTGACCGAAGTGGCCAATCTGCGGGGCGGATTGTGACGCGCAACGCCCTTCTGCCGCTGGCCGTCGGGGCCGCCATTTTGCTGGCCGGCCCCGCCTTGGCCCAAGGGGTGACGCTGGATTTTGGCGAAGGTGGATCACTGGCCTCGCGCTCGGTGCAACTTTTGATGCTGATCACCATCCTCAGCATCGTGCCGGGGTTGGCGGTGATGGTCACCTGCTTTCCCTTTATCGTCACGGTTCTGTCGATCCTGCGCCAAGGGATCGGACTGCAACAGGCGCCACCAAACATGATGATCGTCAGCCTGGCGATGTTCCTGACCTGGTTCGTGATGGAGCCGGTGATGACCGAGGCCTGGACCAAAGGGATAGAGCCGTTCACCCAGGACCAGATTGACATCCAGACCGCCTTTCAGCGCACGTCAGAGCCGTTTCGCGGCTTTATGTCCCAGCGCGTAGATGCCGACACCTTTGCAAATCTGGATGCCCTGCGCCCCCGCGCGGAGACCACGATCGCAAGCGCGCCTCTGTCGCTGCTGGTGCCGGCCTTTCTGGTGTCAGAACTGCAACGCGCCTTTGAGATCGGGTTTCTGGTCTTTCTGCCCTTCCTCATCATCGACCTGGTCGTTTCGGCCATCCTGATGTCGATGGGCATGATGATGGTGCCGCCGGCCGTGGTCTCGCTGCCGTTCAAGCTGGCGTTTTTCGTCGTTGCCGACGGGTGGAGCCTGATCGCAGGGGCGCTGGTGCGCAGCTATGGCCCTTAGCGGCCCTCAGCGTTCGCGAAGGGCTTCCTGGCTTTTGTACAGCGGTTTGGTCAGATAGGTCAGAATGGTCTTGCCGCCGGTTTGCAGTTCGACCTCGGCCTGCATGCCCGGCCGGATTTCCATCTTTTTCTGACGGTCCGACAGCTGTGACATATCCACCTTCAGAGTCACCACATAATGCGGATCGCCATCCGCCGCGCGGGACCTTTCGTCGATAAAGGTGTCGGCCGAGACAAAGGTGACCTTTCCCTTCAGGCTGCCCCAGATCGTGTAATCATAGGCCGACAGCTTGACCGTCGCCTCTTGTCCCTGACGGACCGAGGCGATGTCGCGCGGTTTGACCTTGGCATCGACATACAGCTCTTCATCCAGCGGAATGATCTCCAGGATCTCTTCACCCGGACGCACCACGCCCCCGATGGTGGTGATGGCGATCTTGTTCACCACCCCATGCAGGGGTGCCACCAGAACGGCGCGAGCCAACTGGTCCTGGCTGATCTTCAGGTTCTGCCTTAGCGAAGACAGCTCTTTCAGCGTGTCGGCATATTCCTTTGCCTGCTCCAGCTCATTCTGGGTGATGATGTCCGACAGCCGATTCTCGGCGTCGCGGTGGCCTTTGCGGGCGCGGGTCACGTCGATCAGCGGTGCGACCTCTTGGGCATACATCCGCTCCATGATGTCCAGTTCCTTGGCGGCCTGATCCAATATGGCCTGCGCGCCAGTGCGCCGGGCGTCAAAATCCTCTTGCCGGGCCTTCAGCAGCGTCGCCTCTGACGCCACGATATCGGGCACCCGGGCAGCCAGACTTTCGGGCACAAAGAACCGGTCTTCGCCCCGCATCTCGGCCTCAACCCGCAGTTTTCGGGTTTCCAGGGCGGCGATCTGGTTGCTCAGATCATCTACCGCGGTCTGATACTGCGTGCCCTGCAGCCGGCCCAATACCTGCCCCGGCTCAACCGTATCGCCTTCGGAGACATCCAGCTGCGCCAGAATCCCGCCTTCGAGGTTCTGGATGATCTGCGGCCGCGATGACGACACAATCGTCCCCTGCGCCCGCACGATTTCATCGACCCAGGCCATGGCGGCCCAGGCAAAGAACAGCGCGAAGGTGGCGGCGATGACCCAGATCACCGCGGAAGGGCGGCCAGCGCGGTCTTCGAATTCCGGCGCCCATGTTGTCATTGTGCGCCTCCGGCGGCCTGCGCCTTGGCCAGATGGGCCAGCACGGCGTCCTTTGGCCCGTCCACCGCCAGCCGACCATTCTGCATGATCAGCGTGCGCGAGGTCAGTTGCAGGATCGGCACACGGTGCGTGGCGATGATGGCGGTGCGACCTTCCAGCCAGGTCTTCAACCGGCTGACCAGCGTGGTTTCCAGCGTCTGGTCCAGCGCTGCGGTCGGCTCATCCAGCAACACGACGCGCGGGTTTTGCAGCCACAGCCGCGCCCAGCCGATGGATTGGCGTTGGCCAACCGACAGACCTTCGCCCAGCTCACGGATTTCCAGATCCAGCCCTCGGGGGTGGTTGCGGACAAAGGGGCCAAGACCCGCGAAATCCAGTGCATCCAGCAGGCGGTCGTCGTTCCGCTCCAGCTGGCTCATGTTCAGGTTGTCGCGGATGGTGCCGGCAATCAGCCGCACTTCCTGGCCCAGATAGCCGATGCCGCGACGCAGATCGCGCGGGTGGATCTGCCCCAGATCGACCCCATCCAGCAAAACTCGGCCTTTTGACGGCTCAAACAGCCCCGCCATCAGGCGCAGCAGCGTGGATTTGCCCGACCCGTTGGCACCCAGAATGGCCACATGCTGGCCTGCCGGGATTGAGACCGCGTTAATCTCAACCGTCGGCGACGATTGCGGGTCATAGCGGAATTCAACGCTGCGCAACTCAAACGCGCCGGTTATCCGTTCGCGTCGCAGATACTTGCGGTTGACCTCTTCGGACTGGTTGGCCATCGCCACGGTTTCCAGCGCGTTCAGCGCTGCCTTGACCTGACTCCACCGCGCCATCATCGACGATACCTGCGCCAGGGGGCCCAGCGTGCGCCCGGTCAGAATGCCGATGGCGATGATCGTGCCGACGCTGAACTGCCCCGCAAAGACCATATAGGTGCCGACGACCACGGCGCAAATATAGGTGGCCTGCTGCACGCCCTGCGCCCAGGTCGACAGGATTGTCGTCAGATGCCGCTGCTCACTGCCCTTTACCGCCGACAGTGTCACCAGTTCCGACCAGATCCGCTTGACCCGATCTTCGCCGCGCTGGGTGGTGACGGTTTCATGCTCGAACACGCTTTCATACAGCAGTTTCGCCGCTTTGGTTGACGCCCCTTGGGTCGAGGCAGTGATGGCGATCATCCGCCGCTGCATCAGGAATCCGGGCGCTACCATCAGGATTCCGCCCACAATCAGCACCCAGACCAGATTCCCCCCGATCGAGGCCACCAGCAGCAGAAACACGATCAGGAACGGCAGGTCGGCCAGCGTGCCCACCGTGGATGAGGTGAAGAATTCCCGGACCGAGCCAAAGTCGCGCATCGCGGCAAAGATCTCGGACGGCTTGCGGTCTCCGGGCTGCATCTTCATGCCCAACAGGCGCTTCATCAGCCGGTCCTGCACGGCCAGCTCAATCCGCTTGCCAGTGTTGTCCATCAGCGTGGCGCGGGCGATTTTCAGGATGCTTTCCATCACCACGGCCAATAGTACGCCCAACGCCAGCACCCACAGAGTGGGTTCGGACTGGTAGGGAATGACCCGGTCATAGACCTGCAGTGAAAACAGCGCGACGCTGACCGCCAGAAGATTGGCAAACATCGATCCGGCCGACGCCTCGAAGAACTGACGCTTGTAATGACGGAATTCGCCCCAGAACCAGTGCGGCGGAGCCTTCTTTTCGATGTGGCGGGTTTCCAGCTCGGCCATCGTCGTGCGGGCCTGCAAAAGCTGGCCGGAATAGACCTGCATGAAGTCGGCCATCGCCACTTCGGACCGCATGTCAGGCGACGTGATGTCGTAGATTTCCGGCCCGTCTTCGCCCAGCCCCAAAACCAGAACGACCTGCCCATTGGCCATCTCCGCCAGCGCGGGCCAGCCGTCTGCCGGCAAAGAGCGCTCTTTGATGATCCGCACGGTCAGGCCCGTTGCCCGCAAAGCCTGCGAAATCTCGGTCAGGGCCAGTTGCCCGCCAGAGGCACCAGCCGCCATCTGGATATGCTCCAGAAGGTCGGCGGCTGGAATCTCTGACCCCAACAGCCCGGCATAGACCGACGCCAGTTGGGCGCGGTTTACCGACCGATTGGTGTGGCGTGGCTTTGACACGCGCGCCGCTGGGGCAGGGCGCAGACTGGCGCCTTGGGATACGGCGGCCCGATTTGCGTTCAACTCAAAAGCGATGACCCGATCGTCTGTCACATTGCTGCCCCATCAACCAACACACCCCGCTGGCGCGCGATATCCAGACGCGCCAGCACTATTTGATACTTCAAAGACGTCTGATCGCGCTGCATCCGGGCATAGCTTTCAAACTGGCTGACCAGCTCCAGCAGGGTCCGACGCCCGGCCTTGTACTGTTCGGTGAACAGATCCAGGTTCGCCGCCATCTGGCCTAGCAGGATGCCCTGCTGTGCCTGCTGGCTGGTCAGGCTGGCAATCTCACGCTCCAGTGACACGATGCGGCGGCGGGCGGTCTCGTCAGCTTCGTCGATCTTGCGCAGACTGACCTGTTCGGATTCCTCCAGCGCCTGCAACTGGTCGCGGCGGCCAAAGCCCAGACCTTCACCATCCAGCGCCAACCCGCCGTCCAGACTGCCGGCCTTATCGACCGTCGCCTGGGCACCCAGACCCGGCATCAGACCGGCGCGGGCCATCTGAACCTCGGCCTGTGTGCGCGACGCTTCTGCCCGGGCCTGCAGCACGCTGAGGGGGTCTGGCGCGCCAGTGTCACCGGGCAGCGGTGTCAGCCCGCTGATCCCGTCCAACCCGCCGTCAGACATTGCGGCCAGATCGGCGGCGGCGGTCTTTGCCGCCTCGCGTTCCTGCGACAGCGTGGCTTCGGTTTCGGCCAGCGTCTGTTGCAGAATACGGTATTCCGAGCGGTCAGAAATCCCGCCTTCGACGCGCAGGGCCATGATCCGCTGAAAGTCTCGCATCTTGACCAGAGATGTCTCTGTGATGGCTGCCAGCGCATTGGCGTGCTGGATCTCGACATAATTCTTCAGGCCTTCATAGACCCGCTGGTTCAGATCACTGGCCAGCGCAATCGCGGCCACTTCGACATCGGCAGCGGCAAATGACCGCTCGGCCTTGCGGCGGCCATTGTCGAACAGCGCCTGATCCAAAAGCAGGCTGGCGGCGACAGACCCCAATGAGGTCAGGCTGACATTCTGCCCGATCCGGGGCAGCCAGTTCTTTGATCTGGCCCGCGCGGTCAGCCGCGACACCCGCAGTTCGGCCTCTGCCGCGCCTGCGCTGGCTGCCAGCACCGAGGCGGCGACCTTGGCAAAGGCGCTGCCAGCGGGCAGCACCGATTTGCGCGCCGACAGATCGGCGATCAACGTGGATTGGACAGCCCCCTTGGGGCCCAGCTGCGGCTTATCCAGCAGAGCTGCCGCAGGATCGCTGGCCGATCTGGAAACAGCCGCGTCAGAGTTGACGCAGGCTGTCAAAAGACCAGCCGCTATCAGCGCCAGGGCGGGGGACAACCCCCCCCCACCTGGCCTGTTCTTGGCATTGGCGGGCATCACCCGATCCTCCGCCCTGTATCAGATCAGCGTCCGGGTGATGTCCTCATCGACCAAGACGGTGCCCGTGGTGAGATGATAGACCGCATAGCCACCCTCGGATGCGCCGGTCGAGACCACATCATCCAGCCTTACGGTGTCATCCGAGCCGCCATTGATCACCAACCGATGATCCGGCCCGGTCAGCGCCTGCAGATCTGCTGCGGTCAGCGTCATGCTGGCTTGCGGTGCGAACGACAGGTCGATCGTGCTGAGGTCAAAGTCCGTCAACCCCAGGCGATGCAGGTCAACCGTCACCGTATTGGTGTTGTCAACGATCAGAAGGGTTGAAGCTTCGTTGCCCGCTGCGTCCGAGTTGTTGATGACCAGGTAGGATCCGTCCGGAACCCCGTTGTCAAAGTCATAGGCATCAACCGACAGCCGGACCCCGTTGATCGAGGTTGAAAAGCCTTCGGTGACGGCATGGGTGACATCGCTGCCCGATCCATTGGCATCAATCCGATGGATCGTAACGTCCTCACCTTCCTGGGTGGTGTAGATGCCGGTCACTTCGTGCCCGTCGCGCACGATCTTCAGCGTGTCCAGCGCATCCGGTGCCTCGGTGTCAAAGGCAAAGGTCTCGGAAATGGTCTTGACGTTGCCTGCCGGGTCGGTGGCCGTGATCGCCACCGAAGCGGTGCCTGTGCCGTGCGGCAGCTGACCATCGGCAAAGGTCACCGACCAGGTGCCGCTTGTGCCCGAATTGGTGCTGATTTCCTGCCCATTGGACAGGCGCACCAAAACGGCTGAGTTTGGTTCGACCGTGCCGGTCATCGTCACGCCGGCCGCGGCTTCGGTCGCGTTGATCGTGCCATCTCCGGCGATCGCACCACCAGTGCGGGCCAGGTTGCGCACGACCGTGTCAACCGTGACCGTTTCATTCAACGTCGAGGTGTTGCCCACCGCATCCGTTGCCGTGATGGTCATCGGCACGTTGTTCTCACCTGCCGGGATATGGCTGGCCGGAATCCGAACCGTCCAGCTGCCATCGGCGCTGACCGTTGCGGGAACCGACGCGCCCGAGCCAAAGCGGATCATGACGGTTGAGCCCGCTTCAACGTTGCCGGTAACAGTGAGACCGTTGGCGGCTTCGTCAAAGTTCACCACATCATCCGAACCCGCCGACATGGTCAGGCGCTGAAACGGCACAACCTCGGTATCGACGCGCACAGAATGCGTGTCATTTGCCACGTTGCCGGCCGTATCGGTCGAAGTAACCTGAACGGTTGAGGTGTAGGTGCCCGCGCGGTATTCGCCCTGCGAGAATGGCGCGGTCCAGTTGCCCGATGCGTCGGCCGTCACCGTGCGGGTGACACCTTCAAAGGTCACTTTGACGGTCGCGCCCGCTTCGGCATGGCCGGTCAGCGACAGGCCAGAGATGCGCTCGGCCCCCGAGACGATATCATCGCCGCCCGATTGCCCCGGGTTGATCGAGACCGAGGTTTCGGTATCCACCAGTACTGTGCGCGTCGCCATGGCGGTGTTGCCAGCCGCATCGGTGGCCGTCACGGTTGCAGTGGTCGAATAGGTGCCACCAGCAATCCCCGATGCCGGGAAGTTGACCGTCCAGCTGCCATCGGCCCCCACTGTTGCGGGCAGGTTGGCACCGTTCCACGCCACCTGAACCGTCGCACCCGGTTGGGCGGTCCCGGTCATGGTGATGCCATTGCTGGCCTCGGTCGCGTTCACGGTGCCGTCGGTTGCAATCGCCCCCGGCGCAAAGGCCACCGACGTCATGGTGTCAACGCGGAAGGTATGCGTCGCGTTTGACAGGTTGCCTGCGGCATCCGTGGTCGTTGCGGTGATCGTGGCGTCATATTCGCCCGCGGTCAGGGCCCCGGCTGCATAGTTGATAGTCCAGCTACCATTTGCGCCCACGGTCACAGACTGCGTCTGGCCCTGGATAGTCACAGACAGCGTGGCGCCAGCGGTTGAGGTGCCCGAGATCTGAAAGCCAGCGGTCGCCTCTGCCCCGTTCACCGTATTGTCGGCGGTGACCGGGTTGAAGCCGATCGGGTGCGGAACCGTATCCACCACCAGAATGTCGTTCAGGATGGTGTCATTGCCCAAGGCATCCGTCGCGGTGACGGTAAAGGGAATCTCATATTCGCCCGCAGCAACCTGGGTTGTCGTGAAGGTCACCGACCAGGTGCCATCGGCGGCAACCGTGGTGGTCTGGGTATGCTCACCCACCTTGACCACAATCGCAGCACCCACTTCGCCTTCGCCACCAATAGTGACACCATTGGTATATTCGACCGCGTTTTCAACGTCGCCAACGCTTTTCGCGCCATGAGTGATTTCGACTTCGGGCGGATGCACGTCAACGATAAAGGTCGGGCCGTCCAGCGTGGTCGAGGTGCCATCGGGATGGCCAAAGTCCACAACCGCCTCATGGGTGCCGTCGGCCGGCAGGCCGGTGCCCTCAAAATCGACATGCCAGGTTCCATCGGGGCCGATGGTGGTGGTTTGGGTTTTGTCGCCGACAGTGACAACAACCCGGTCGCCCGGCTCACCGGTGCCGGAAACATCCAGCGTCTGGTCCGGCGTTTCGGTGGTCACGGTCTGGCTGCCGTCCGGGTCGTTCACGGTCGGGGGGCGGGGGCCAGTGCCACCACCGCCGCCACCGCCGGCCAAGCCGCCGATCACTCCCAGCCCGGCGAGGCCCGCGCCAATCGGGCCCAGCCCCAACAGACCGGGAACGAAAGCGGCCATGCCCGCAGGCTCATCCGTGGCACCCTGTGCCAGCGCCAGGTCATCCGACTGACCAAAGCGCAGATCGTCCAGGGTTGAAAACTTGTCCCACCCATCGGTTGGACCATATGAGGCGAACATCGTGCCGTCGCCGGCATTGCTCAGCTCTACCGCGACAACTTCGCCGTTCTGCGAGAGATACAGTTGGTTGGCTTCGCCGGTTCCGTTGAAGTAGCCTGAAAGAACAATTTCGCGCCCATCAACCAGCGTGATGACCAGATCGTTGCCGGTCTGCACGTAGCCTGCAACGCTCTGCCGGGCGAGGTTCAGCGAAATCTCTTCGCCAGCGCCCATTTGCACAAAGTTGCTGCCCTCGCCGGCAACAGCACCGCGCACCACTCCGCCCGCAGAATCGCGGACGACGAAATCAATCGCCTTAACCTTTGTAACTACTCCGCCTCATGAACTGCCGGATTCATGCCCGACATATTGTGTTCAGGATCTTGCCGACCCCTATTGCTGACAGGAATAGCTAGGTTTTGATGTGATTTCTAGTGGGTATGACTCGAAATTAATCCACAACCGCCTTATTTTCACCATCCATACCCAAAACTGAGTCTTTTGTGCCATGGTTCGATTAGTGAAAAACAATGTCAGGTTGTGGGCGATCTTCTCATCCGCATTCCAGCTGCGTCAAAATGAAACACCCGGGCAGTGTCCGGGGTTAGCCAGACGGTCTCATCCACGCTATAGGCATGCTCGCCGAACAGGCGAACCGTCAGTAATCCATGCTCGTCTGATCGCACATAGACCAGCGTTTCGCCCCCCAGTTGCTCGACATGGCTGATGGTGCCGCCGATCGGCCCCTGATCGCGGGCGATCAGCAAATGCTCGGGGCGGATGCCCGTGGTCTCGCCCGGTTCGCCCAGCGCGGCGGATCTCAGAAAGTTCATCTGCGGGCTGCCGATGAACCCTGCAACAAAGGTATTGTCGGGGTCATTATAGATCTGCATCGGTGCGCCGACCTGTTCCACCCGGCCCGCGCGCAAGACGACAATCCGGTCGGCCAGGGTCATCGCTTCAACCTGATCATGGGTTACATAGATCATCGTCGCACTGAGGTCGCGGTGCAGGCGGGCAATCTCGATCCGGGTGGCGACGCGCAGCGCGGCGTCCAGATTCGACAGCGGCTCATCAAACAGGAACAGCTTGGGTGTGCGCACGATGGCCCGGCCAATCGCCACCCGCTGCCGCTGGCCGCCCGACAATTCGCCCGGGCGTCGGTCCAACAGGGGCTCCAGCTCCAGCATTGCAGCGGCTTTGTCGGTGGCCGTGCGGATATCGGCCTTGGCCATGCCCGCTTGTTTCAGCGCCAACCCCATATTGTCGCGCACGCTGAGATGCGGGTAGAGCGCATAGCTCTGGAACACCATCGCCAGCCCGCGCTGCGCCGGTGCCACATCGTTGATGCGCTGCCCATCCAGCAAGACATCGCCTGTGGTTGCATCCTCCAGCCCCGCGATGATCCGCAACAGCGTCGATTTTCCGCAACCTGAGGGGCCGACGAACACACAGAACTCACCATCCTGAATGGCCAGATCGATGTCCTTGATCACCTCGGTCCTGCCAAAGCTCTTGCAGACTGATTTCAGTTCCAGCGCACCCATTCAGCCCTCACAATTTCACAGGCTGGCCAGAGCGGACGCTTTCGTCCGCCGCCAGACAGATCGCCAGCGATTGCACGGCATCTTCCATATGCCGCGTCAGATCCAGATTCTCGGCAATCGCGCGGGCCACATAGGCCTGTTCGCGTTCGCACAGATCCTGATGGCCGGGCTCATCGGCCATCGACAGATCGCGGTCAGGCTGACCCACCCGATGCACGCGCAACAGCGAGGTCATTGTATGGGTGTCATGGTCATCCGACCGCGCGCTCTCTGGCATCTTGATCGACACCGCCCCATTCGGGCTGACCACGTCTTTCACAAAGAACGCGGTGTCCGACATCATCGGGCCCCACCCGGCCTCATACCATCCCAAAGAGCCATCATCGAACAGCACCTGAAAGTGACCATAGTTATACATATCGGGCGCAATCTCATTCGACAGCCGCAGCCCCATGCCGCGCACCTCAACCGGTTTGGCATCGGTGATCTGGCACATCACATCCACATAATGCACCCCACAATCCACAATCGGCGGGGTGGTCTGCATCAGCTGCTTATGCGTCTCCCATGTCGGGCCGCTGGACTGCTGGTTCAGGTTCATCCGAAACACGTAAGGCCCGCCCAATTCCCGCGCCTCTTTGATGAACGCGGTCCAACTGGGATGATGCCGCAGGATATAGCCGACGACCAGTTTCATGCCGTTCGCTTTTGCGCAATCAACCACGCGGCGGGCATCGGCTACCGTTGTCGCCAGCGGCTTTTCGACAAAGACATGCGCCCCCGCCTCCATCGCCGCTACAGCGAAATCGGCGTGCGAGTCGGAATAGGTGGAAACGCAAACCAGATCCGGTTTCAGTCGGGCCAACGCCGCATGGAAATCCGGCTCAACCGCATAGCCCGCCAAGGCCGGGTCCAGTTGCGGCGTGCTTCGATTGACCAGCCCCACCAGATCAAACGCCGGATTGCGGTGATAGGCCAACGCATGGCTGCGGCCCATATTGCCCAGTCCCGCCACCATGGTTCGGATCATTTGACCGCTCCTGCCGTAATGCCGCGGATCAACTGCCGCGAGAAAATCAGATACAAGAACAGCACCGGAACAATCGCCAGGCTCAGCGATGCCAGCACCGCGTTCCAGTCGGTGACGAATTGCCCGATAAAGATCTGCGCACCCAAGGTGACGGTTTTGGTATGCTCTGCCGGCGCCAGGATCAGCGGAAACCACAGGTCATTCCAGATCGGGATCATGGTGAACACCGCCACTGTCGCCATCGCAGGCCGCACCAAGGGCAGGACCAGCCGAAAGAAGATGCGATATTCGCTTAGCCCGTCAATCCGCCCGGCATTCTTCAGATCATCCGAGACCGTCTTCATGAATTCTGACAATATGAATACCGCCAGCGGCAACCCTTGGGCCGAGTATACCAGGATCAGCGCCGTCAACGTATTGACCAGTCCCGATGCCACCATCAGCTCTAATATCGCCACCGTGCCCAGGCGGATCGGGATCATGATCCCCAAGGCCAGATACAGCCCCATCAGCGTATTGCCCCTGAACCGGTATTCCGACAGCGCAAAGGCCGCCATCGCCCCGAACACCAGCACACAAAACAGGCTGCCCACGGTCACCACCATGCTGTTTTGAAAATACAGCAGGAAATCGCCCTGCTTCATCACGGTCTGATAGCCGACCATGTCGAAACTGCCCGGCAAGGGCAGCGCCAGCGGATCGGCAAAGATCGCGCGCCTGCTTTTGAAACTGTTGATGACGATCACAAACACCGGGAACAGCGCGATCAGCGTATAGGTCAGCAGCACCGCATGGGCGGCAATCGTGCGACCAGTGGACATCCGGGCCCGTGCCATCAGAACTGATACCTCCGCAGCCGGGTCTGGATGCCGAACAGATAGACACAGACCCCGATCAGAATGATGCCGAACATCGCCCCCGCAATGGCAGACCCCATATAGGGATCACCCAGTTGCAGCTGAAAGCCAAAAAAGGTGCGGTACAGGAAAGTGCCCAGAATATCGGTCGAGAAATCCGGCCCGGCCAGCGCGCCCTGGGTCACATAAATCAGATCAAAGGCGTTGAAGTTGCCCACAAAGGTCAGAACCGAGATGATCCCGATACTGGGCAAGATCAGCGGCAGCTTGATCTTCCAGAACTGGATCATCCCGGTCACACCGTCCATCTCGGCGGCCTCCAGGATCTCATCGGGGATGGTCAGCAGGGCCGCATAGATCAGCATCATCGGAATGCCGACAAACTGCCACACCGACACCAGCGCGAGTGCAGTCAGCGCATAGGCCTCTTTGCCCAACCAGGGCACGAACAGGCTTTTCAACCCGACGAAATCCAGCATCCCCGGCGCAATCCCCCAGATTGGCGACAGGATCAGTTTCCACACAAAGCCCACAATCACGAAACTCAGGATCGTCGGGACGAAAATTGCCGTCCGGTAAAACGCTGCCATACGCAGCCGCGGCGTTGATAGGATCGCCGCCAGCGCCACCCCGACCGGGTTCTGCACCAGCATGTGGATCACGAAAAACCAGGCGTTGTTGCCCAGCGCATTCCAGAACGCATCCGACCACAGCGCATCGCCAAACAGCGTCGCAAAGTTCTGCAGCCCGACAAAAACCCGCTCTCCCGCCGCCCCCTTGTTGAACAAGGATTGCAGCAAGGTGCCGAACAACGGGATGATCATGAAGGCGGTATAGATCAGCACCGCCGGGGCCAGAAACACGGCAATGTGCCACCGCACCCGCTTGCGCGTTGCCATGCGTCCTGCCTCCTTCATCTTGGCGAAAATATCCTCGGGGGGTCCGGGGGGCAGACGGCCCCCCGGCT